>JAQGOU010000079.1 GCA_028293445.1 Verrucomicrobiales bacterium
AACCACTGGTTCAACTGCGGGGGTCGGAGGAGGCTCAGGCAACTTTACCGCTTCCACATTACGCAACGCAGCAACATAGAGAACATCCGCGCTCAGCGACGATTCGGAGTATTCATCGCCACCTGACTTTTCACGCAACGTAAAGGCCTTCTCGTAACCAGGATCTTTCGGGTAGACTACATTTCCTTGTCCGGATTCTTGATCTACTTTATCGGCCCCTTGCTCTGCCTTGGAATTGAAGATATTGCGGATCCGAATAGCGGTGATCATCTCACCTTCCGTCAATCCAAAATCACTCAGATCAAATGCAACCGCGTTGGCCTCATGAAGAGAGTCCTTGGAGTTCGCAAATTGATACCGATACGCTGAAGGACTGGCCGCACCCGTTTTTTGGACGGCTACCTCGAATCCCTGAAAGTTAGCATGTTCGAAAACGACGAAATCTTTGCCTGGTCCATTGGGTAATCCCATGCCTGCTCCCCAGGTTAGTTCAATGGAGCAACGATCAACATTGGGTGTCGGCGGACTTTCTTTAATATCCGGGAATGATATGTAACGCGCGTGATCTTTGCTCTTTCCGCTGCCGCTTCTTCCCAAGAGCCGGCCAAGGCTCTTCGCACGATTGAATCTTTCAAACTCGTTCGTTCGCGACGTTGGATCTGTCACATACTCTTCACTAAAGCGTCCAAAACGAGAGCTGGTGTGGTCCTTGAGCTCCTGCGAGCCTTCGACGATTATAGCCGTTGTGACAGTGTTTTTTTCGTCAAAGGTAAAACCGCCGATTTTGAAAACCCCGGCGGAAATGGTGGACGTTAGTGTAAAACTCAAGGCAACAAGAACGAGATTGGCTTTATTCATACGGTCAGAAAACGGACTATATCCGAAGCCTAGTTCAACAGGTCACCGATAAAGGTCAATTGTTTTTTGACTGAGCCGAGGCCGCTTTCAGCAGGGCTCGCGCGTGTTTTCGCGCGGCCTCGGACTGACCGCCCAACATCCGCGCCACTTCATCGACCCGTTCACTGTCGTTCAACAACGTAATTTCCGAGATCGTGCGACCGTCCTTCAGTTGTTTTTTGACCGTGAAATGCGCCGACGAACAGGCGGCGACCTGGGGGAGGTGAGTGATACAAAGGACTTGGCGCTGTCGGCCAATCTGTAACATTTTCTCACCAACGGCATTAGCTGTTTCGCCGCCGACGTTCGCGTCTACCTCATCAAAAATCAGCACCGGAATCTCGTCCTGCGCGGCGAGGACAGTTTTCAAGGCCAACATCACCCGGGCCATTTCTCCGGAGGAAGCGATGGAGCGCAACGGGCGTGTTGGTTCACCCGCATTGGGGGAAAATAGAAACTCAGCTTTATCAAAACCGGAGCTGGACAGCGGTAGAGCTGAATCGCGTTTTAAAGTTTCGAGGGCGATTTGAAACTCACTTTGTTTAAACCCAAGATCACTCAGCTGTTTCATGGCTGCTTTGGCGAGCTTGGGAATTACTTTTCGACGTGCCGTTGATAATCGTTCGCCGGCTTCCGAGAGTTCTGCATCCAATTTCTTCAATTCACCGTTAATGCGCTCCAGTTCAGCGTCGCGCTCTTCAAGCGTCCGAAGTTTCTTCTCTGCATCGTCTCCAAACGTAATGACCTCCAAGAGAGAGGCGCCATATTTCCGCTTCAAGGAATGGATCAAATTCAATCGTTCTTCCAGCGCGCGCAATCGCTCAGGGTTGATTTCCACCCGATCGCTGTAGTGAGACAGTTCATTCTGCAGTTCGCGCAAAAGGTCCAAACACTGGCCGTGTAAGGTCGCCAGACACCCCGCGCTTTCATCGAGGCGTTGCAACTCCTGGATACTACGACCCATCATTCCAGCCTGTGAAATCAAGGCGTTGTCATCCTCACTCAAAAGTCCGAGCGCTGTCTGACAATGCTCGAGTAGTTTCGCGGCATTGCTGGAGCGTTGATATTCCTGCTCCACTTCCGCCTCTTCATCCGCGCGAAATTTGGCCGAAGAAATCTCACTTACCTGGAAACGCAACAGGTCGAGTTGTTGTGCATAGGTCTTTTCATCGACAATCAGGCTGGCCTTTTCGCCTTGCAACGCCGTTCGACGCGCCAGGACGCTCGCAAAATTTTCTCGCAACGGACTCAAACCGCCAAAGGCATCGAGAATCATAAGTTGTTTGGCCGGATGCAACAGCGACTGATGATCATGTGGCCCGTGCATATCCACCAGCGATTCGCCGATTAAAGTCAGCGCAGCCATTGTCGTAGGTGAGCCGTTAACGAACTGGCGATTCGTTCCGCTGGTGGAAAAGCTTCGCTTCAACACTAATTGATTATCTTCGCAGGCTTCCAGGCCACTCTCATCAAGGAAGGTTTTCAATGTCGCCGCCAAACTGCTGATATCAAAGACGGCCTCCACCGAGCAATTGTCTGTGCCGCTCCGAATCAGGGTGCGGTCGGCCCGTTCTCCGAGGACTAGATTCAATGCCCCGATGATAATTGATTTTCCCGCGCCGGTTTCACCGGTGATCGCGTTAAACCCGGGTCGCAACTCAAGGGTGAGGTCGGAGACCAGGGCGAGATTTTTAATGCGCAACGTGGTTAACATGAAAATTCGTTCCACCGATTTTGACCCCTGTGCTACCGTTGCGCAAAATAATTTTCAACGACATGGCGTTTTCGTTCATTTTTCTAGGCACGGGCACTTCGCAGGGCGTGCCCATTATCGGCAAAGATTATCCAGAAAGCTTCCTGGCAAATCCCAAAAACCACCGCACTCGTCCCTCCATTTATATCAAGAGCGATCAAGCCAGGATCGTTGTTGATACGACCCCGGAATTCCGGATCCAGTGTTTGCGTGAAAAGATCAACTTTCTCGACGCCGTCGTTTTCACCCACTCCCACGCAGATCACATCATGGGTCTGGATGACTGCCGCCGATTTTGTGATTTGCGCGGAGGGACAACCCTTCCGGTCTATGCCAACGAGAGTACAATGAATGACCTGCGTCGCGTTTTCCGTTATGCGTTTCATAATGGACCCTGGCCCAAAGGTTATTTCATGCCGGACGCTCGTATTATCAGTGATGCATTTGAAATCGGTGATTTACGCATTACCCCACTCCCTCTGCCGCATGGCGCAACGGAAACGCTCGGCTTTTTATTTGAGCAAGGCGGCGAAAAAAAATTGGCTTACCTCAGCGATTGCAAAGAAGTGCCACCCCCGATTGTGGATAAGATTCGTGGAGTCAAAGTGGCCGTCCTTGACGCTCTCCGTCGCGATCCACACCCAACGCACATGTGTTTGGATGAAGCCCTCACAGCCGCGCGCCGTATTTCGGCGCAACAGACCTACTTCACTCATTTGACGCATGATTATGACCATGACATTGCGCAAGCCGAGTTACCCCCCAGCGTCGAGCTTGCTTATGATGGTCTTCAGGTGAACATTCCGTAGCTGATCCAGTCTAAAATACATCGTGCTTAAAACCTTCTTATCGTCTTTCGTCCTCATCCTGTTCGCTGGACGAATGTTTGCAGACGCGTCCGCGGGTGAATCGGTTGTGGTCATCTTCAACTCGCTGATGCCGGAGTCCAAAGAGATCGCAGAACATTATGCCAAGGTGCGGCAGGTGCCTGAAAAGCAATTGCTTGGACTTGAGTTGCCAAAAACCGAGACGATGACGCGCGACCAATTTCATTCCGATTTACAAAAGCCGCTTTTGAAGTGGCTG
>JAQGOU010000109.1 GCA_028293445.1 Verrucomicrobiales bacterium
CAGGCCTGTTCTTGCCAAGAAATAAAAACAGGGAAATCACTTCGTGGAAAGATGGCAATCGGCAAAAGCCTCAATGTTTTCCGTGCAAACCTCTCTTGCTCTGGATCAAACAGAAGGACGATATTTATCGAACTTTCGTGCGACCACAAAGCGACAATCTGCAACGGCCCGTTACTGAATTCGCGCGCAAAGATTTTGCCGCGCTTCAGGAAACGTTTACTGTGCACGAGGCTCTTGACGCCATTCGCCAGAAAGGTGTGGGCGAACGCATTGTTTATTTCTACGTCACTGACGCGCAGGGCAAACTGACCGGTGTTGTCCCTACGCGCCGCCTGCTGACCGCTCCCGTCGAACAACGATTATCGGAGTTCATGATTCCGCGCGTCATGGCGATTCCACAAACGGCGACGGTCCTCGAAGCATGCGAGATGTTCGTGCTCCACAAGTTCCTCGCTTTTCCGGTCGTGGATGAACAACGGCGTATGGTTGGGGTTGTCGATGTTGACTTGCTCCGGAGTGAGGTGTTTGAAATGGAGGAACCTGTGGATGGGGATGATGTCTTTGAAAGAATCGGCTTTCATATTACACAGGTTCGCGATGCCTCTCCCTTGCGGGCGTTCCGTTTTCGTTTCCCCTGGCTGCTCACGACAATTCTAAGCGGTACTGCCTGCGCGTTTCTTGCGAGTGCTTTTGAAATGACTCTCGCCCGGACTATTGTGCTCGCATTCTTTTTAACCATGGTCCTCGCCCTGGGTGAAAGCGTGGCGATGCAATCAATGACCGTCACGATTCAAGCACTCCATTCCGCGACGCCAAGTATTCGATGGTATCTCCGTGTGCTCCAACGCGAGATGATCACCGCTGTTCTGCTTGGGCTTGGTTGCGGAGGTGTCGTGGCGCTGATTGTTTGGTTTTGGCGTGGAGCTGGATTGCCCGCAATTGTCATTGGATCCAGCATTGCGCTTTCGTTGTGCGCGGCCTGTTTTTTTGGATTGAGCGTTCCCGCAGCCTTACATGCTTTCAAACTTGATCCGAAAATTTCGGCGGGCCCGGTGGCACTCGCCCTCACCGATGTCCTCACGCTCTTGTTCTATTTTTTACTCGCCACCTGGATTTTGTAAGGCGGGAGGAAAATGAAATCGGCGACTTCAAACTGTTCTAATCGAGTCTTCATAGATAACATTGCGAACCCCGACGTACCGTTGAATATGAATGCTGGTAAACTCAGAATGTGGCCTGTGGCAATGCTCCTTGTCGCCGCCGTCATCATCATCTTTTTACAACAACAACAAACCACCCGCCTCGCAGCTGAAAATGACAAATTGCGTGTCGGCACCGAAGAGGCGCTCAAGCTCCGACAAGAGAATGGTCGCCTTGCTGCCGAACTTTCTGCCGTTCAGAAACGCGCCGAAGCACAGGTGCAGGAGTTGGCACGCTTGCGGGGCAAAGCGACGGCTTCCAGTCAAACCGAACAACAAAATCTAAAGCTCAAGACGGAACTCGAGCGTTTGGCGCAACAGCAACCTGCCTCAGTCGCGGGCGGTGAAGCCGAACCTGTGGAAGTGCGGGAGAAAAAACATCTCATGGCCAAAATGTCGTTCGGCAAAAATCTTGCCTTATCCCTGATCACGTTTGCCGACGCTCACGACGGAAAGTTGCCGGAGGATGCGTTGTCGGCTACTGCTTCATTGGACTCATCGCCTGACTCTGCGCAATTCGGCTTTAAAACAGATGACTATGATTTTTTACTCAAAGGCTTGTTGTACGCAGTGAAAGAACCCGGGTCGACGATTCTTGCCAAGGAAAAGAAAAGCGTCCAATTGATGGACGGTCGATTTGGCAGAACCTACATCTTCGCCGACGGACACGTGGAGTTGGTCAGGAGGAACGCTCCGGGCGAATTTGCCGCGTGGGAACAGGAACATATGGAGCAGAAAGAACAGCCCTGATATGCCCTACGAAATCGATATTGCGGGGCCAATTTGGCGGGTCACCTACACGGGAACTTTAACGAGCAATGAGCTGGTTAAACTCTTTGAAGAGAGCTACCGGCTGGAGCACGATCTCCAGGTCGTTCCCAGCCGCATTTGCGATCTCAGCCGCGTTCAGGATATCCATTTAAATTTTCAGGATATGCTTGGAGTCGCCAACCGGCGGCGCGAAGCGCGTTTTCCGAATGCTTTCAAATCGGCATTGATTGCTGCCAATCCCGTTCAATTCGGGTTCGCGCGGATGTTTCAAACCCTCAATGATAATCCGCAGATCAGCATTAAGATTTTTTCTACGGTCGAAGAGGGGGTAGCGTGGATTGAGCAACAATAAGGGCGTCTCGTTAGCTTCTTTACTAAATTAAACGCAACGCTCAGGGTCGCGGGGACGTATATGTACCAATTAAATCGAGATCAATTGGAAACTCAGGCCAGGGCAAAGATTATTTGGGGCGAAAAGCCAGAGACCGTTGTTGTCTTTCTTATGTCTCATGGCTTGGACGGGAACGAAGCGTGGGGCATTGTGCAAGAGATGCAGGCGGAACGCACAGCCACGATCAGGGCATCGGGCGTGAAGAAAATAATCGTGGGCGTTGTTCTGATGCTCGTGCCGGTGGCTGCCTATGCGGCCTTTCGTCACGCCGGTATTCTACCGATTAAGATCTTTGGGGTGACCATTGCAGTGGGCGTTTACGGTGGATGGAAACTCATCAGCGGAATCTTCAATTTAGTTTTTCCAGAGTCAGAGCAGGGCGACCTTGCGGATGATCCGGAGGCGTAGAATCGTCCCGTCGCCCGGGTCACACTTTGAAGCGGTGCAGGAGTTTTTTGGCACTTGCCTCTAAGACCTCTGCGCTCCCGGGCCGGACGCGACTCCACGCCCCAAGGTCCACTTCATAGCCGCCTTCTTCGTAGGCGCGTCGAATGGGGAAATAACCAAGCCAACCATTTGTGTAACCACACACGAAGGATGCCCCTGT
>JAQGOU010000115.1 GCA_028293445.1 Verrucomicrobiales bacterium
GACAGCTCCTCACCTTCAGCAGAAAACAAGTGATGCAGATGCGCCCGCTGGATTTGAATGAAGTGGTCAGCAGCATGACCGCCATGTTGAAGCGAGTGCTCGGCGAACATATTGTTCTCGAATTCCTTTATAGTCCAAAGGTCCCCAGCATCTGCGCCGATTCAGGCATGATGGAACAAATCATCATTAACCTGGCGGTAAACGCCCGGGATGCACTGCCACCAAAAGGCGGTCGCTTGACGATCAGCGTCTCGAGCAAAGAAATCACTGCGTCGGACCGGCCTAAAAATCCAGAGGCGCGTGCAGGAAGATTTGTCTGCCTGGCTGTGACTGACAGCGGCTGCGGAATTCCACCGGAGAATTTGAAGAAAATTTTTGAACCGTTCTTTACGACGAAGGAAGTCGGAAAAGGGACCGGACTCGGATTGGCCACGGTTTACGGCATCGTGAAACAGCACCAGGGTTGGATTGATCTGGAAAGTGAAGTGAATAAGGGGACAACCTTTACCGTGTTCCTTCCGGTCCTTACGGAAAGAGTGGAGTTAGACCCGAACGCGCTCCGAATCGAAACGGCATCGCGTTCCGTTTAGTTCGCCGCTCCAATTTCTTCGGCTAATTCCTCGGCAGGGTAGGTCCAGATTTCCGCGAGGGTAGGATGATAATGCGGCATCGCAGCCAACTCATGCACGGTCATCCGCTTATGCATCGCCGCAATGATTTCATGGATCAGTTCTCCACCCATCGGCCCAACGCAACAGCCACCAAGAATCTCCCCGCCGCGCGGGTCAGCCAGAAGTTTCACGAAACCGTCTTTGGCCTCCATGATGAGTGATTTCCCATGGTCGTTAAATGGATACGACGCGACGAGGTAAGGAATTGATTTTGCGCGCGCTTCTTTTTCGGTCAGCCCGACGGTCGCGACTTGCGGGTCGGTGAACACAACGTTCACCAACAGACGATAATCAGCGCTCCGTTTCTTCTCTGGATGCACGATGTTATGCACAGCGATTTCGCCTTGCTGGATCGCGATATGGACAATTTCGTGCGGACCAGTGCAATCGCCGGCGGCAAAGATATGCGGCACGGTCGTCTCCATGTGGGGATTGGTTACAATGCGGCCAAAGTCTGTTTCCACGCCGATCTTTTCCAGGTTCAAAGAACCGGTATTGGGACTTCGACCCAGCCCGAAAAAGATTTCTTCTGCTTCAACGCGCTCAATTTTTTTGTCGCGCCGGAAGGAAACCCTTTTCAGGTCGCCATGGCGTGTGGCGTCGAGCAATTGCGTGCTGCTGATCACCTCCATGCCTTCGCGACGGAATACTTTTTCAATCTCAAGGGCCGCATCGGTATCAAAATCCCGCAAGATATTATCGCTCCGCTGCACGAGCGTGACCTTTACATCGAAGCGATGAAAGAATTGTGCAAACTCCACCGCGACAGCTCCGCCTCCGAGAACAATAAGCGACTTCGGGAGACGCTTCAGATTTAACGCCGTGTCGCTTGTGAGACATCCGACTTCTTTCAAATGTGGGAGTGGTGACGGTGCGATACTCGAACCGGTGCTGATCACGAAATATTTAGCGGTGATCCTTTCGCCGGTGTGAAGCGTAACCGTGTGCTCGTCCGCAAAACTGGCGATGCCCCGGATGAATTTGAATTTTCCGGCGTTCAGTTGCTGCTGACGGTACTGCGCGAATTCGTCGATGATCAGGTTCTTCCGCGCCATTACCTTCTCGAAATCGTAGCTCGCCTTGGGGATATCAAGTCCCCAGACAGCGCCTTGTCGGGCCAGATGCAAAACGTCGGAAGCGTAGAGCAACGTCTTGGTCGGCATGCAACCCCGAAGAATGCAGAGACCGCCCACTTCATGACCGCCCTCGATGACAACCGTGCGCAACCCGGCATTCACTGCCGATCGCGCGGCCGCGTACCCGCCACTACCGCCGCCGATCACCGCCAGATCAAAGTCGTATTCTGCTGAGCTCACGTGGAAAGCCTAGCATTCAATGTTGGGTGGTCAATTGCGGGAACAATCCCCCTCCGGGTGTGATTGACAGCGTTGCAAGCAGAAGGTTCGAAGTCCCGCCTTCAGGCGGCGGGGCGCGCGTAAACACCAGGATTGTGAAAATTTTCCATGCGCTCGTCTCTGCTAGCGTTTTACCGGCTGAAGCCGGGACTCCGAACCTCGACCTCACCCACTTTCAGTCACAACCCTCCCCTCCTCTGTTCCGTCTTTATTCCGCCAAATCAATGATGCCCGCGTCGATGTATTGACCGCCCGTAGTTTGGTGACAATGAATCGCCATCACATTCTTCCCGGGCTTCAACGCACTACGACTCGCTTCTGACATTTCTGTGGGCACATAATCACTGGTGTAATCGAACGACTGCGCCGCGAGGACGCCGTTTACGAAAACCTCTGCGTCCTCATCGTGGTGGATCGACAGCTTTGGATGTTTTGGGACATCGCCAGTGATCGTGAACTCGCGACGCAACCAAATGTCGGGCGTGTTCCAATCCGTTTTGATGATGCCGCCGGGAGTTCCACGTGTGCCGAAGCCGGCGCGTCCTTTTTTCCAGCTCGTATCGTCGAACTCGGGCTTGTTCCAATCGGCTTCCGGCTTCTCAAACGTATATTGCCAAAAATTAATTCCATCCTCGGCACTGGCTGCGATCACCGTCTTTCTCGGCAAAGGAGGAAGCTGGTTGAGATTAGCGGGAAGAACTTTAGCCAAATCGACTTTCACCACTTCGCGGTCGTAAGTCATCAGCCCGTTCACTTCCACTTCCACATCCGTGGTCTGCGTGTAAATGGCGGCACTCAGGCTCTGTTCCTTCGCGAGCGGAAACAGTTCGCGCGCGAGCTTCACGTAGGCGTCCGTCAACGCGGCGCTATCGCTGAAACTGCGGTAGCCCCAATTCTTTTCCTGTTGCCAGGTGTGTCCGGGCAATGGCAACCCTAGTCCGCCGAATTCGCCGAGCACCATCGCACGATCTTTCACGAGAGTTGGCGCACCGGGGCCTGGGTATTGATGGTGATCAATGATATCACCAGCCGGAAAATTGTTCCCGCCGCTGGCGCCGTCGATGAGCCGTGTCGGATCGAGTTCTTTGGCGAGATTCAAAATGCGCACGGTATCAAATTGTCCCCAGCCTTCATTGAAGGGAACCCAGACGACGATGCACGGATGATTATAACGATCCGCGATGATCGCTTTGAGTTCGTGTTCGTAAATCGCCGCGGACTCGGGTGTCCGCTGAATTTCTTTTCCATCCACGCCGCTCGGTCCGCGCCATTCCGCGCTCTTGTCGCCGCTCGGCATATCCTGCCAGACGAGCAGTCCTAGTTTGTCGCACCAATAATACCAGCGATCCGGTTCCACCTTCACATGCTTGCGCGCCATGTTGAACCCGAGTTTCTTTGTCATCTCAATGTCGTAACGGAGCGCTTCGTCGGTGGGCGCGGTGTAAAGCCCATCCGGCCAAAAGCCCTGGTCGAGCGGACCGAATTGGAAGACAGGTTTGTCATTCAGGAGCATGCGTTGATTACCCTTCTCGTCTTTGCCCATGGAAATCTTGCGCATGGCGAAGTAGCTGGAGACTTCGTCGATCGCCTCGCCCGCACGAGCGCTTTTTAAGATGGAAACTTTAAGATCGTACAGAAAAGGCGACTCCGGTGACCAAAGCTTTTGTCCCTTCGGCACCGACACCACAAACGAGTTGGTTTGCAGCACTAAACTGTTGACCTGACTTTTACCGTCGAAAATTGCGACCTGTAGAAACGCATTCTTCGGCAGCGATTCCGAGTCGATGTCTACTCGGACCGTGCCTGCATCCAGGCTCGGCGTGATCTTCAAGGATGAGATGTGGGTCTTCGTCACCGGCTCCAACCAGACCGTCTGCCAGATCCCGCTTGTCGGCGTGTACCAAATGCCGCGAGGCTTCTGCACTTGTTTGCCGCGCGGTTGCGGGCCGGCGTCGGTTGGGTCCCAGACAGAGACGACGATCTCGTTCTCACCTTTTTTCTTCAGCGCGTCGGTGATATCAAAACTGAACCCATCGTAGCCGCCACGATGTGATCCGACACTCTGGCCGTTCACAAAGACTTCCGTCTCCCAATCGACCGCCCCGAAGTGCAGGAGGATGTTTTTCTTTTTCCAATCGCTGGGAACTGTGAACGTGCGTCGATACCAGATGCGATTGGTCTCGCTCACCATTTTCATCACGCCACTGAGTGCGGACTCGATGGGAAACGGCACGAGGATCTTACCGTCGAATAAGGTCGGTTGCGCGGCGGCTTTCGCGGTGATCACGTAGTCCCACAGTCCGTTCAAGTTCTGCCATTCCTTACGCACCATCTGCGGGCGCGGATATTCTGGGAGCGCGTTGTCGGGTGAGACATCCTTGGCCCAGCGCGTTTTCAGTGGGCCGTTCGCCGGTTGCCATTGTTCGGCAAAACAAAGCGTCGACGCCAAGATCAAAAGTCCCGACCAGAAGTATTTCCTCATAGCTTTCCTGATTAAAAAGCGCTGGCGTCCCTGGGTCGAGATGAAAGCATGAGCGAATTGCGCCTGGATGCGGAACGAGGCGCGCGGCGTTTACCCCGCTTCATTGTCCATTCTGCAGAACGTCTCGAAGAACGTCGGGGCCTTCGTACTTCGTGCGTTGAAGCGGGCTAAAGCCCGCGCTCCAGGTGCGGCGTTTAGCCTTTATAGTATTCCCTGATAATCCACTTTACCGGTCGGCTATCGCGGCGCACATTCTCACGCACTCACTTAATTTACAGGAACCTGAAATCGTTATGCACAAAGTGAACACGAACGACATGGCCGAAGAGAAGTGGTCTTCGCCAAAGGAAAATTTTGTTGGCTCCAGTAAAAGCATTTCGGAAGCGTTGGGACGTCAACCGCTCTCGACGGACCTCATGCAACGTCATCCGTTTGATGTCGAGATTCTCCGTATCCCTCCCAGCAAGAGCGCCTACCCTTATCATTCGCATAGTGCGCAGTGGGAATTTTATCACGTGATCTCCGGAACCGGCATTGCACGTCATCAGGATGGCACGACCCCGATCGTCGCTGGCGACGCGTTCGTCTTTAAACCAGGCGAACCGCACCAACTCATCAACGACAGCACCACAGATCTGATCATCTATGTCGTCGCCGATAATCCGATCGGTGACTCGTGCCATTATCCCGACAGTAAGAAATGGTTGGTGCGCTCACCCGAGCGTCATCTGCTCCGTTCCGAACCGTTGGATTACTATGATGGTGAGGAATAACTTCCACGTGAAACCCCTGTTTTGGGTGACCCAAAGTTGCCACTCTCACGTGAAACTCCTGTTTCGGGTGACCCAAAGTTACATTCTCACGTGAAACTCCTGTTTTGGGTGACCCAAAGTTGCCACTCTCACGTGAAACTCCTGTTTCGGGCGACCCAAAGTTGCCACTTCCACGTGAAACTCCTGTTTCGGGCGGCCCAAAGTTGCCACTTCCACGTGAAACTCCTGTTTCGGGCGGCCCAAAGTTGCACTTTCACGTAAAACTTTTGTTTCGGGCCGTCCAAAGTTGCGGTTTCATTTGAAATCGCTCCGAAAAAGAGTTTTTTAACTGTCCACTCACGGGAATCGCCCAAAAAAAAAATGAAAAAGACCGTTTTTGCAATGACCCATTAAATTTTCCCGCCTGAGGCGTCGCTGCAGAAGCACCTTTATAAAATCCGCTGTTGAGAGGAGTCTTTGTACCGGCGTTTTATGGAGTTAATATTTTAATCTCCGAATCAGTAGCAACATGCAATCTAAAGCGAAGACAGTGAATGAGTATCTGGCCGAGTTGCCGCCCGAAAGACGCGCGGCACTTTCGACCTTGCGCGCGCTGATTCGGAAGACGGTGCCCGGCGTCATCGAAAGCATGCAATATGGGATGCCGGGCTATGTGATAGGCGAGGTGATGTTGGGGTTGGCCTCACAGAAGCATTACATGGCGTTTTACTGCTGCGACACGGTGGTGGATAACTATCGATCATTGCTCGGCAAGCTCAACTGCGGCAAGAGCTGCATTCGCTTTAAGAATTTGGAAGAACTGCCGCTGGATGTAATCGCGACGATCATTCGCGACATCGTGAAGCGAAAGGCATCCAAAAAGTAGAAGGCGAGGTCACGCGACTCAAATCTCTTAGAGGTTCGAGGAAAAGTCCGGAATACCCGGGTTGGCCACGTTGCGGAAAGGAGCGCGGCATTTATGCCGCTTCACTGCCCGACTGACGAAAACCTTCGAGAATTCGCAGGGCCTGCTCGATTGACCACGTTGAAGCAGCGTAAACGCCGCGCTCCTTTCGCAAGCGCCGTCTGCGATCTATCCGGAAATTATTTTTGAGAAACGCCATAGAGCGGCTATAAATGGCTCGAATCTATGTCCGCCACTCGCATCGCCAGCATCGAAACCTTTGTCGTGAATTACGCGACACACGGTTGGTTTAAGTTTTTTCAAAGTCCCACCGGTGGCGCGGGCGATCGGCCTTCGGTCGTGATTAAGATGACCACGGACACGGGCGTGATCGGCTGGGGACAAAGTGTGCCGGCACATCGTTGGAGTTATGAAACCCTCGAGAGTGTTCAGACAACGATCGCGAACTATCTCACGCCGGTGTTGATCGGACTCGATCCGTTCGATGATGACGCGATCCGTGCCGCGATGAAAGGGGTGGTCGCCAATTCGTTTTCCACCGGGCAGCCGATTTGCAAAGCGGGCATTGATCTCGCGCTGTTTGACCTCACGGGAAAACTGCTTGGCCAAACGGCGGCGCAACGTTGGCAACGCAAAGGTGTCGAGAGCATCTCGTTGAGCTGGACATTGAACCCGCGTTCACTGGATGAGATCGAAACGCAAATCGCGGAAGCCACAGGTCGCGGCTATGAACATTTCAATCTGAAGATTGCGCCGAACATTAAGTTCGATCTGGAAGCCTGCCAACTGATTCGCAAGTTGGTGCCGAAGGCCTTTCTGTGGGTGGATGCCAATGGTGGTTACGACGAAGCCGCCGCGATGCAAGTCGCGCCAAAGCTGGCAGACCTGGGGATTCCCGTTTTCGAACAACCGCTCCCGGCCAATCGGCTCACTGGTTATCAACGACTCAAGAAACAAGGTGCGCTCCCGATTCTGATGGATGAAGGAATTGTGTCGCACGTGGAACTGGAAGAGTTCATTCAACTCGGCTGCATCGACGGGATTGCGATCAAAGTCGCGCGCGGCGGCGGTATTACCGAAGCGCGGCGGCAGATCGAAATCATTGAGAACGCCGGGTTGATTTGGCTCGGCAGCGGTTTGACTGATCCGGATATTTCGCTCGCGGCATCGTTGCTGTTGTATGGCGCTTACGGATTGAAAACTGCGGCCGCACTCAATGGGCCGCAGTATCTTCCTAACAGCATTCTCGAAAAACCGTTTGCCACGAGTGGCGGCAGAATCGCGGTTCCGACCGGCATCGGACTCAGCGTGGAGATTGATGAAGGGAAGGTGAAGGTTTGAAGTCTGAATTTTCGTGAGACGTCGGTAATTCAAGGCGGGTCACAACCTCAAACTTCAAACCTTAAACTTTCTTACGCCTTGGGCAACTCGAACCAGAAGCAGCTCCCTTTGTTTACTTCAGATTCCAAGCCCATCGTGCCGCCCATGCGTTCCACTCCTTTTCGGACAATGGCCAGACCGATCCCGGTGCCCGGATAGGTTTCATAGCCGTGCAATCGCTCGAACACCCCGAAAATTCTTGTATGATGCGCCTGATCAATACCAATGCCGTTGTCACGCACTGAGACACGAACCTTTTCGCCGCGAACTTCGGCACTAATCTTGATCTGAGGCGGGATACCGAGCGCCACAAATTTGAGAGAGTTGGAAATCAGATTTGTAAACACCTGTTCTAAAATGGTGAGATTCGCCTTCACGTTCGGCAAAGACTTTTCCACGTCGATGCACGCCTGCTTTTCCTTGATCTCTTGCGCGAGAAATCCGAGGACCTCTTTGACGAGGGACTGAAGAGAGATCGTTTCCACGGGAAGATCGACGTGACCGAGTTTGCCGTAATCCAACAAATCCTGAATCAGCTCATCCATTCGGCCCGCGGCTTGATCAATTCGTCTCGTGTAATTCTGTCCGTTTGAATCGAGAACATTGTCGTAATCTTCTATCAGTGCAGAAGTAAAACCGCGCATTGCCCGCAGGGGCGCGCGCAAATCATGCGCGATGCTATAACACATGCCCTCGAGTTCCTCGTTGCTGTTTTTAAGCTGCACGGCCTGTTTTTCCAACGCCTGTTCAGACAGCCGACGCCGGGTATCATGTTTGGAGAGCGTGTCAAAGAGCACGTAACCGATCAGACCGGTGCCGGCGAGACAGACGACAAAGAAAATCAAAATGGTGCGCAGCAATATGTCCACCGGCCCAAAAACCTGATGCAACGGTTGCCGCGCCACAACGGTCCAGCCACATTTAGGAACAGCAACGTAAGTTAAAATACTTTCGTCTCCACTCAACGGGTCCGTCATGCGCACCCAGCCTTCCTTATCTTGAAACTTTTTCTTCAGGTCATCCAATCGAAAGACATCAGGACGTTTCGACTTGTTGGGGAGAGCCGGAGTGCCGCGCTGGTCAAATAATTCGACCAAGCCGTCCGCCGAGGGCTTAACGGCCTGCAACCATGCGGCGAGTTTGTCCACGGTGAGTTGCGCGGCCAGAAATCCGATGTGTGTGCCGTTGGTGGCTTGAACACGAACGCAGACACTGATGGCGTCCAGTTGATCCATATTTACGCGCTGATAAATTTCGGAGACATACGCGGTGTTGATTTTGGAAGCACCTTTAAACCAGTCGCGATGCGCAAAGTTTTTCCCGATCAGCTCCTCACGCAACGGATGATCGCCGATCAGATTTCCATTCGTGTCCGCAAGAAAACCACGCGAGAATTTCGCATTGATGGAAATCATTTCATTGAGCTTCCCGCGCATCATCGCTATATCGCGCTTCTCCACGGACTCGATGAGTTTTGTGCGACGGGCAAAACCTTCTACGAAACGTTGCATGCCGTAAAACTCTTCATCGAGACTCTGGGAAACGAGTCGGGCCGTGAGGGAATTATGTTCGATGGCTTGACGCTGCAGATCTTTCCGGACGTAAGTGGCAATCAACAGAACCAGAACAGCCGTCGGGACCGCCAGGACAAAGAACAAGGTGAGAAAAAATCGCCCCTTGGAACGTAACAGCCATGGTCCCTTCTCCATATGTGCTTCTTCTGTGGAAGGAGACATGAACCAAGTTTACAGCGTGTCGGAGGTGAAGCAATGGTTTAATGGAAAGCCCGGTAATTCAGTGGCTACAGATGAACTTCACACAGAGGTAACTTGCGCGTTTTGCCGGGAGGCATACAGTTCCCACTGTGCCGACCAGAATCGCACCCATCCGAATATTGATTGCGCTGACGCTCCTGCTAGGCGGTGTCTGCTTCGCAGAAAGCGTGGAAAGGAAGAATCTCGCGACGGGAGTTTATCTCGGTGAATACAGCACCAACTGGCCGCGTTGCGTTTTCATGGACTCTTCGGAATCGAAGGTCTCTATCGCGGTGACGCCCAATGTGGGTGGTCGAATCGTCAGCTACAGTCTGAATGGCGATAATATTCTTTTCGACGGTGCCGCAGTGGGACGACGCAATATGGCCGGAGGATATCAGTGCGACATTGGCCCGGAAACGCTGGATCTGCCGGAGCATCCCGTGCTTTGGAGCGGGGGAAACGGATGGCAGTTCAAGCCGTGGAATGTGAAATTGATGAGTGACCCGGATGACGTCACGGGTGTTGAAATCGACAAGGAAATTACGCTGGAACCGGACACGGGTGAACTTGGCCTGACACAGTGGATCAAAAATATTTCGACCAATGATGTGTCGTATTGCATTTGGGATCGCACGCTGTGCAAAAGCGGCGGGTTTGTTTTTTTCCGGCTGAATCCCGAGAGCTTTTATCCATCAGGTTGGGCGATTCATCCGGAGTTCGACGCCAGTTTCCATTTTGAAAAAGGGAAGTATTCTTCGCCACACATTAAGAACATGGATGGCGTGCTAGTCATTGAAGCGAACGGGAAACCGACGCAAATTGGCGCGGACAGTCGGGATGGATGGATCGCTTACGTGCGTGGAGATCTGCTGTTTGTAAAATATTTTCAGGTCTTTCCAAAAGCCGATTACACCGATGACGCGAACACGATCGAGATTTTCTTCAACGAACAGGTTGCAGAACTACAACTGCTCAGCCCTGAAGTCGCCTTGAAACCGAAGCAGAATTATAGCTTTCCCGAGAAATGGACACTCATTCACCTGGACAAGAGAGTGACCACATTTAAGCAGGCACGAAAGCTGGCGGATAAGATTCCACCGTCACCTTTCAAGAATTGAGACGCAGCGACGCTCATTGCCGCAAATTTCTCAGCGAAAAAGGACTCGTCGCCGGAAAGAGGGCGAATTAAGTTCCCCACGTCATGGCACGCGAAATTATAGGAACCCACCAGAAAGCATTCCAGATCAACCTTGATCCGGCCAAGTACGGCACCTTTGCCGAAATCGGCGCCGGACAGGAAGTGGCGCGTTGGTTTTTTCGCGTTGGCGCGGCTGCCGGAACGATTGCCAAAACTATTTCGGCCTATGACATGACGATCAGCGATGCGATTTACGGTCGCGCGGATCGTTACGTCAGCAAACAACGCCTCGAAATGATGTTGGATCACGAATATCCCTTGTTGCTGGAGCGGCTTGAGGAAAAGCGTGGCGCAACGACGAAGTTTTTCGTGTTTGCGGATACGGTCGTGGCACGGAGCTATTCGCGTCAGGACGATGCCCACGGATGGCTCGGAATTCGTTTTCAAACGGAACCCACATTGCCGCCGTCTCAAATCATCGTGCACGTGCGCCTCTGGGACAAAGAGAACGTCCAGGAACAGGAAGCGCTCGGCATTCTCGGCGTCAACCTGGTGCATGGCGCCATGTATTTGCACGACAATCCCGAAACGCTGCTGGCGTCACTGGTAGATAACGTCAGCAAAGACCGGATCGAAGTGGACATGATCCAGTTTAGCGGGCCGGCTTTTACGAAAGTGGATAATCGGTTGATGGCGCTGAAGCTCGTCCAGCATGGCTTGACCAACGCCGCTCTGTTCACCGCGGACGGACAGGTGGTTTCGCCCGCGGATGCGTTCTATAAGAAATGCATTCTCGTCGAGCGCGGGAGCTTCCGTCCGATCACCAATGTCACGCTGGATATGCTCCGCTGCGCGCAGGCGCAATTCATCCAGGAACCAAAGGTCCACGGCGAAGAGGTCATGACCATCATGGAAATGACTTTGAAGAATCTGGCGGATGAAGGGAACGTAATTGATCCGCAGGACTTTCTGGATCGTGTCGATATCCTGGGCAAACTTGGAAAGGCGGTTTTGATTTCCGACTTCTTCGAATACTTTCGGCTGGCGCAATATTTCTTCCGTTACACAAAGAACATGCACGGCATGGTCATGGGTGTGCCAAGTCTGCGGGAGATTTTTGACGAGAAATATTACGCGAATCTGGCCGGTGGAATTCTTGAGTCATTCGGGCGCATGTTTAAGAATGACTTGAAGCTTTACGTCTACCCGCTGCTTGATGCACGAACGGGATCGCTGATCACAGCGACGAACCTTCACGTCGCGCCGCATCTGCGGCATTTGCATGCTTACCTGGTGGAGAATCGTTTCATCGAAGGCATTCGTGACTACAATCAGCAATGCCTGCCTATTTTCTCACGCGATGTTTTACAGAAAATTCGTAGCCAAGATAAAACGTGGGAAGAGATGGTGCCACCGCAAGTTGCGAAGATGATTCGGGAACGAAACCTCTTTGGATGCAAAGGGTCCTGTTAAAAAGCTAAGGTACGGTTGCTTGGGCGTTGGGGGCTTCGAAATGAGCCGCGACTTTAGAGCTTTTGCCGGCTGAAGCCGGGACTCCGAACAAAACGGGAAGGGCCGTCGCCCAACTTCTGACAAAATGCGGATTATTTCTCAGGGACGGACTGCAGTTCATCCGCTGTCCATGAAGATTTGTGGGACTCCGTTTCGTCGCGAATCTTTTTCACGTCGGCAGGCTTGACCGCTGAAGCTTTGTTACCCCAATCCTTGTTACCACGGACAAAAGTAATGACGGCGGCGATGTCCTCATCGGTATAGGTATCGCGCCAGGGCGGCATCGCTGCAGCCCCGTATTCAGCGTCTTTAACTTTGACTGGCCCCACCAAGCCGCTCAGGACAATCCGAATCATGCGCTCGGGACTAGCAGCCAGAACCCATTCCGATCCTGCGAGAGGAGGATTTTGACCTACAACACCAGTTCCATTCGCTTGATGGCAGGGCAAACAAGCCACGCTGTAAATCTGTTGTCCTTTTCGCGCCAATTTGCCGCCTTCGTCTACGGGCTGGATGGCAACAACCTGATCGTACGAATGATAGGGCGCATAGACTTTGTGGTTAAAGCCGCCGCCGTGTTGGTCAATAAACAGACCTGCTGCAAAAATCCCGGCCGCCAAAAGAAAAAAGAAAATCACCGGAGCCGGCGCATCATTCACCTGCGGCGGAGCATCATCCCCACGAACAGTTTGTTTGGAATGTTTCGCGTCGGAGTTCATTTCGCTGGAGAATTGGTATTCGCCGCGGCGTTGGTGGCTGGCGCGTTGGTGGTGGCTGAATCAGGCACAGCGTTGGTTTTCGGCGACTGAGGCAAGGGCGCTTCAAACAATGGGGCCTCGGCATGCAGGCTGAACAAATAACTTACCAGCTGATAGGCAGCAGGTGTCGCAATGATCTCGGTATTCGCGTCCACCAGAACTCTGTCCGGAGAAGGTGGTTGTCCTTCTTTCATTGGGCGCTTGGTAAACAGGAACGGATACTTCGGCATCGGAGACTTTTCCGATCCCGGCAGGGCGCGAGGATTATAAAGATGTTTCAGTTGCCAGTTCATATCTGGCTGACGCAACCCGATATTCTTCAGATCAGGACCGATCCGTTGCGAACCAAGCATTACCGGATTTTCATAAAGATAATCCTGAGCAACACTGATGCGGACACCCAAACCTGCGGTAACGTCGTTCGGGCGCACGACCTGAGTGTGACAGGAAGCGCAACCGAGAGAGCGGTAAAGTTGTTCGCCCTGATTTGCCTGCCCCGCGTGAGCGGACGGATATCTTTGGCCGGTCGTTTCAATCTGCACAACCTCTTGAGATCCGATCTGAAGCTGTGGCGCAAAGATCATTCCCAACCACGAACACGCGAACGTAATAAAAACGCCAAGGAAAAGGAGGGGACCATAGTTCATCGCTTACCTCCTTTGTCACTACATTGGCAGCATTTACGGCATGTGGCGCGCAGCATACAACCCAGGTTCATGAGCAAAGCCAGGTTTCCGATGGCAATCAAGAGAAGGCCGAGTGTGCTCGGGCGTAAAAACTTTAAGGCGACAAGAAAACCACTACCGCCGGCGTTCATCGATTGACCTTGTTTCACGCCGCCCAGGCCAAGGGCTACCACTAAGATGATGAGTCCAATTGCCACGAGCCAATAATGCATATTCGCCAGCGCGGGACGGGGCCATTCCATCAAGGTCAAGCGCGGCGCGATGTAATAAATCGCACCGAAAAAGGCCATCGCGATAAATCCATATAGCCAGAGATTCGAAATGGCGCCCGTAAAGATTGTAAATTCTGTGACATCATTGACGAGAGGAAGCGAATTGCCAGCCGTCAAAAGTCCCGCGATTAACAAACTGATCATGGCGAAAACCATGAACCGCAGGGTGATATTTCCTTTTACGGAATTATTGGCGAGCGTCAAACGCCAGTTCACAACAAGCGCCAAAATGGGAATCAGTAACAGAAGTCGTGCGGCGGCGCTCACGGCCGGCAGCCAACTCGGTAACGGAACACCTGCTGGAATACCACACCAGCCACCGAAAAAGATAAAGGTCCAGAACGCAAACAACGCGAGATAGTAACTATGCAACGGTTGGCCAGAAATTTTCGGGATGAAATAGAAGACGGTGGCGATCGCAACGGAGGCCAGCCAGAGAAAGAGAAAGTTTCCGATGAACCAATAGTCCACGACGGACTGCATCACACCACGAACGGGGTGAATCAAAAGAAGCAGATTCGCCGTGGTCAATGTCCAGGGCAAAATGAAGAGCGCTGCCATCAAAAACCATTGGGAGACGTAGGTCGTCCGCTTAACGCGCGCGTGATAAGTCGCCACGGCAACAATGCCGATCAGGATGAAGGCGACAACAAAGAGCGGTGCCGCATAACGTGGAACTTCAAACCAGTCAAAGCCAGTGCTGTCACCGGCAAGAATTCCCACAATGCCAATCGCCAGGGCGAGGTTCCAGAAAACCGCACCGATGGTTGCCGCTGAGGCGTTGACCAATCGAACACGACCCAATTGACAGGTCAGCCAGAGCACAAGTCCAATGGCCACTTCAGAAGCAAAGCCGTAGAGAAAGATGTCTGTTTGCGCCGCTTGAAGCCGGCCATAGGTCAGCAAGGGACATTCGGCCAACATCGCAGGCGCGTGCAGCTTAATGGAGGCGACCAAGGCCACGAGCGAGCCGAGGATCAGCCAAAGAGTCGCAGAGAAAAACAAGAACAGCACAGGACCGCGACACGAAGCGTCGATATCAGCGCTGGAATATTTTACGGCGCTGGCGTCGGTTGGATTTGCGGACACTGACGTCATTGTAGTTTGGCGCGCGGACGATTATTCAAACTGGCTCGGTTTCTCCGGCGGTTTCGGCGGAACGAACGTAGCTTTTTCGACCCGGGCGATCAAATTGGAGCGACCGGCTTTCGGTTCTTTCCATTCCTCAATCAGCGCAGCCTTCGCTTGCTCAATGGGGAGACGACCGAGCTTTTTCGCGGCATCGAGAACACCAGCGTTGTTGAGGGCGTCAGCATTCGCTGCTTGCAGGTCAGATAAATTCTTACGACGCAGCGCAATACGGTCTTCGCCAAGCGGGGCTGGCGTGGTCTTTTCGATCATGAACCATACCAACAATCCAACGACGATAAAAGATCCTACGATACCGATTGCGTAGGCGGCTTTCTGTTTGCACGAACAATTGCTTTCGTTGCTCATTGAATACCTCCGTCGAAATAAAGTTCAGCGTAACGGTTCATTATTTTGCGTGACCGGGAGCGGTCGCTATATCGGATGGCGCAACGTACATATCGAGACCTTCGGCGAGGCGAGGATCGCGAATCGGATAAGGCGCATGCGCGCGGAAGTTGCGGAGCCAGACCAAAGCGAGCAAGCCAACCATGAATGCGAGGCACGCGAGATCCAGAGCAACGCTACCGGCTGTGATGCCGTTCGGATGCGGAGTCGGTCCAATATTAAATTCCAGATCGACGAAATGCATGATCCACGCCCAGACAAAGAGCGGCACCATGACCGGCAACGTGAGTTTGGCATCGATGCGGAGCAGCGAAAGGAACGGGAGAAAGAAATGGCCGAAGATCAGCAACATGCCGAGATCCCAGAAATTTCCTTTTTCGCGGACGGCATACCAGAAGGTTTCTTCCGGCATGTTGGCGTTCCAGATAATGAAATACTGCGAGAAAGTGACGTAAGCGTAAAAAACGGTGAACGCAAAGATCAACGATCCGATGAAGTAAAACTGTTTTTGCTTCAACACTTCACGAAGCTGTCCATTTTGCCGTTTCAGGATTGCCGCGACCAAATATACGGTGGCCAACGTCATCCACACACTGCCCGCAAAGTAATAGACCGGATACATCGTCGAGAACCATTCGTGCATCAACGCTTTCATCCACATGATCGCTCCCAACGTCAGCGTGACGGCAAAGACGAAGATTCCGAGGCTCGCGTAGAACCGCATTTTGAGGGTGCATTCGGCAGCGCCGGTTTCATCCTGCTTCAGTGACCATGCCTTCAAGCCACGTGCAAAAATAAACCACATGACAAAGTTGAAAGCTGCCACGCCGAAAAAGCCCGCGACCGTAAAGAGGGGTTGCTTGGCTTGCAACGCATGATCATGTCCCGCTGCGGCTGGATTGGTTAGGAGCTCGTTCATCCAGGGATACAAACTCGGGAGATGCAAACCAATCGCCGGAGCCATCGCATAAATTCCAATCGGGATAAAAAGGAAAGGCAACACTTGATACGTCATCGCGCCCAAATGTTCATTGATACGACGGATCGGAACCGACCAGCTGGCATCGAAAAGATGGTGAATCAGCGTCAGAAAAAATCCGCCCATGCAGAGGCTCACCGCGAACATGAAGGCGAGAAGCCATGAATAACCAAATTGCTTTGGATCGACAGCGAGCCCGATCAACGCGCCAATGCCACCGAGCACCATCAGAACAATGGGCAGGTTTTTCCAGCGCGATAGATCAAGCGGCACAAATTTCTCTGATTCACCGTGCGAACTCATAGCTATTTTTTGAAATTGGACTGCACACTCGCCGGCAATTCATCGCCGAATGCCAAACGACTGCGTTGCAACGCACGAACGTAAGCAACAATCTTCCAGCGATCTTCGACAGATACTAATCCGCCGTAGGCTCCCATTAGATTCTTACCATGGGTGATGGTGTTAAAAATGTCACCATCCGCCAGCATCACCAGACGTTTGTCATGGAAATTCGCCATCGCGACCATGCCATATTTTCCCGTGATACCTTTGCCATCGCCGACAGCGCCGTGACAGGGTGAACAGCTGATATTATAACGCTCTTGACCGCGGTTCAGCATCGTAATGTCTATCGGAAGCGGATTGGTTTCGACCCAATTCGTCGTGCCGGTTTCGCGACCGGTGTTGAGCACGTTCTCTTCAAAGTTTGAACCACGGGCAATGCTTCCGGCTGGATGCCGTTGCGAGCTCAGGTTCTCCGGGAGCATTGGATTGAACGTTTGCGGACGAAGCTTCGGCTGGCGATCCATGTCCGGAAACAATTCAATCGGCGGTTTGCGCGACATGCTGCCGCGTTTTCCAGCAATGACTGTGACCGTGATGACGATCAGCACCAGGGGAACCAGGAAATATTTTACAAAGGCTCTCATTATTCCTCCACAATCTCGATGCGCTTGCTGCCGGTCGATTCAAGCAACTTGCGGGTTTCGGTTTCGGAATATTTCGGATCAGTTGTTTCGATCACGAGGAAAAACTTATCATGCGTCGCGAGCCGAAAGCGTCCGTGCTTAAGCAACGGATGGTGCAAGCGCGGAAGCCGATTCAAAAACAACATGCCAGCGATCGCTCCGAAAGAACCCAATAGAATCGTGAGTTCATACGACGGCGGGAAAGCGCCAAATGGACTGAACATCGGTTTACCGCCAACGACGATTGGATAATCGACTGCGTTCATCCACCAGATCATCACCATGCCCAATGTATAACCGGTCACACCCCCGACGAATGAGAACCAACCAACCTTGGAATTCTTAAGTCCCATGGCGTTATCCATTCCATGAATCGGAAATGGCGTAAACACATCCCAGTTAAGAAAACCGGAATCTCGAATTTTCTCCGCGGCGTGCATCACGTCAGCGGGCGTGTCAAATTCAGCAATGACACCGTATGGACGAGGAGTAGCACTCATTAGTGATGTCCTCCTTTTGCGCCACCCAGCGGGTGATGCGGATCCGCTTGAGGCGTGACCCCTTTCACTTCACTGATTGCGATTACGGGCAGGAATCTCAGGAACAAAAGGAACAACGTAAAGAACAGGCCGAACGTTCCCATGTAAGTGGCGATGTCCACCCATGTCGGACGGAAATATCCCCAGTTCGCGGGAATGAAATCGCGATACAAAGATGTGACTACGATTTCAAAACGTTCAAACCACATACCAATGTTTACAAAGATCGAGAGTATCCAGACCAAAAGCAGATTGTGGCGGAACTTTTTAATCCAGAACAATTGTGGGAACACAACGTTGCAGGCGATCATCGTCCAGTAACCCCACCAGAAGGTTCCGAAAGCACGATTCATAAAGATGGTGCGCTCAAAAGGATTGCCGCCATACCAGGCGATAAAGAACTCCATACCGTAGGCATATCCGACGATGGAACCGGTCGCGAGCGTGACTTTGCACATCAAATCGATGTGGCGCATCGTGATCACATCTTCCAGTTTGCAAATTGTCCGCAAAGGAATCAGCAAGGTCAGCACCATGCCGAATCCGGAGAACACAGCGCCCGCCACGAAATACGGCGGGAAAATGGTCGTGTGCCAACCGGGCAACTGCGACACCGCGAAGTCCAGCGACACGATGGAGTGCACGGACAAGACTAGCGGTGTGGAGAGACCCGCTAAAATCAAATAGGCTTTTTCGTAGTTGCTCCAGTGGCGGTTTGATCCAGTCCAACCGAGCGAAAACAAACCATATGCAAATTTACGGATCTTGGTTTTCGCACGATCACGCATGACCGCGAGGTCAGGAACCAGTCCGATATACCAGAACAACGCCGAAACCGTAAAATAGGTCGAGACCGCGAACACGTCCCACATCAGCGGTGAACGGAACTGCGGCCAGATACTATTCGAGTTTGGCAGCGGGAAGAGCCAATAACCAAACCAAACACGACCGATGTGAACGACCGGAAAAATACCGGCGCACATGACCGCGAAGATTGTCATCGCTTCGGCCGCACGATTCACCGCCGTGCGCCATTTCTGACGCAACAAAAATAGAATCGCTGAAATCAGCGTCCCTGCGTGACCGATACCGATCCACCACACGAAGTTAATAATCGCCCAACCCCACATGACTGGATGACCAGGTCCCCAAACACCAACGCCCGTGCTGACCAGGTACGCCAACATAACGAACAGCATGGTCGCTAACAGAATGCTCGGAATAAAAGCAAGCCACCACCACATGGGCGTCTTGCCTTCAGCGATTTGCGCAATCTGATCGGATATCCATCCGATGGAGCGATTGTTTTGGACCAGCGGAATGCGTTCCAAAGACCTCGGCGGCGGCGCCAACTTAAGATTGGTTTGCTCAGCCATTAGTGCGCTCCTTTCTCTGCATGCTCAGAAGTCGTATGGCCCGGGTGTTTTTCGCCCGCTTCGTGCCCCTCAAATGGGTTCTCATTGTGCTGGTCGAGGTATTCTCTAAGGCTGCCCGGATCTTCGCTGAATTGATCCTGGATAGCGGGATTCGGATTGCGAATTTTCGCCAGATAGGTCAACCGCGGTTTGGTCGCGAGGAATTCCAGGACTGCGTAATCGCGTTGTTGCTGCTTCAGCTTCGAGACGCGGCTGTTAGGATCTTTCAGGTTACCGAAAACAATCGCTTCCGTCGGGCAAGCTTGTGCGCAAGCCGTAGTAAACGCGCCATCCGGCACTTCGATATCTGCTGAAGCGCGGGCTTTAACCTTTTGCGCGATCTTCGCCTGCTCGATACGCTGGACGCAAAACGTGCATTTCTCCATGACGCCGCGCATCCGGACGCTGACGTCCGGATTCTTGGCGAGCTTGAGCAATTCCCATTCGTCGTCTGGACGATAGGAAACGTCCGGGTTTTTCGCCCAGCGGGCAATATCCCATTCACCTTCGGTGCTATGCAGCAAAGGCGTCTGGTAAACCGGCTGTTTCAACATGTCCAGCGGACGCTTGTTGTAATCGAAATAGTTAAAGCGACGAACCTTATATGGGCAGTTGTTCGAGCAGTATCTTGTCCCGACACAACTGTTTTAGACCATGACGTTCAGGCCTTCCTGATCGTGCACGGTTGCGTTCACCGGACAGACGCTTTCGCACGGAGCTTTTTCGCAATGCTGGCAAAGCATCGGCTGGGTGATCATCTGCGGATCAGCCATGTTGGCCTCGAGCAAAGCTTCGCGATCTTTGTCGGCATTCCACGGAGCGCTGTCTTTTTTCCAAGGCAAACCACTGGTGAAATAACGGTCGATACGGATCCAGTGCATTTCGCGATTGTTGCGAACCTGGTCCTTCCCAACGATCGGAATATTATTTTCGCTCTGGCAAGCCACCATACAAGCGGAGCAACCAACGCAGTTGCTCAGATCGATGGACATTCCCCACGCATGAACAGCGACGTCGTTGGCTTTGTCCAACGGATTGGGATACATGCGGCCATCCGGATTTTCATGCGGCATGAGCGACGGCTCTTCCATCTGCATCGCCTTTGCGAAATCCGGTTTTTTACGAAACTGTTCGAGATTGGCTTCGCGAATAATCGGGCGACCTTCCATGGCCCAATGATCCTGCGTCGTTGCCAGCGGATGCATCGCGTCCGTTTTGAGCACCTTCGCGCCAGAGGCAATATAAATTCCGTGAGTAGTTCTCAGCAGGTAAGCGTTATAACCGGTGCCTTTGCCAATGCGACCGCTGCGCGTGCGACCGTAGCCGAGGGCAAGTCCGAGCGTAAAATCAGCCATGCCAGGCTGAATCCAAATAGGCCCTTCTATTTCGCGGCCATCTACCTGCACTTTGATCACTGGCACCTGAAGGTTGTTGTTCTCTTTGTTCTCAACCTTTAGTCCGAGCGCCTTTGCCGTCTTGTAGCTCATCAAAATGACATTTTCCCATGTCAACTTGGTGATCGGATCCGGCAATTCCTGCAACCAGCCATTATTATTATAACGGCCATCATCCACCTTGGAGTCGCGATGGAAAACTACTTCCAGGGCGTTCGCAGTGGGCGGCAGATCCAGCACAATTTTGCTGAGTGCCTGTGAAATCTTTTCCTTCTCGAACTCGGGCGCGGCGGAACGTCCGGCTGTTCCATTGATGAAGCCGTCGTGCAGGAACCTCTTCCACATTTCTTCGGAAGCAGTGTCCTTCGCTTTACCTGGGAAAATTTGCTCGTGAAACGTTTCGCGAACGATTTCGTAAGCGCTCGTCGGGGTCAGGCCGCCGATGCGCGCCAAAAATTCCAATTCACGAACGCCATTGAACAACGGTTCAATCAAAGGCTGAACCGCAGTCAGGGTACCATCCCCCGTGCGAACGTCGCCCCACGATTCCAAATAGTGCGCCATTGGAAAATGCCACGTGCTCACGGTCGCCGTTTCATCTTCGTAGTAGCCGAGGCGAATAACATTTTTCGCTTTCTTACAAGCGTTGGCAAAATCGAGTTCTACCGGCGCATTATAAACTGGGTTCCCACCAATGATTACGAGCGTATCGACCCGGCCATCATGGAGACGTTGCGCCAGTTTCTGGAGCGTTCCTTCTTCCTGCTTCGGCGCCGAATACAACATCACGGTCGAACCAAAGTTTCCTAGCATTTGATTGATCAAATGCGACATGACATGCACCACTTGCGGCTGACGATACCCCGCGCAAACCACGCATTTTTTGCCGTGTTGCACCAGGTCCTTCACGCATTCCGCAATCCACTTCTCTTCTTTCTCTGTGAATTTGTAGGAGCGGTGAATTTCTGTAAAATCTGCGATCTGCTTTCCACCAACCGCGCGTTGCACTTCGGTGGCCACGCGGGCTGCGACGGCAATGATCTGACTGGTCGCGACACCCAGCCGGTGATCTGCCGCTGCGCCGGTCAAGGTGAAGAGACCCTCAACAACATAAAGACGATTCATGTTGTCTTCCGCTTTTTCGATCCGACGGCCTTTGCTAAAGCCGCGCATCAAACGGAAGCTCTCCTGTTCAGATCCAATGAAATCGCAGTCGAGCGACAAAATGCGCTCGGCTTGTTCGAGATGATATTCTACCTTGTAACTGTCCCGATAAAACAACGATGAAGCAGCTTCATCCGCCACGCTCAAATCCACCGGCTCGTAAGAGAACCAACGAACTTGTTTATACTTTTCCGCGATGATCTTTTGCAGCCGTAGCCGGGAGGGCGAACTGCTCTGTTCCATCAGGAAATAAATGCCGTCGCCTTCATTTTGCGAGGCTTTCTTCGCAAATTCGGCCAGATAATCCAAGGCCACTTCGCGCTGAACATCTTTGCCTTCCTTGGCAAAACGCATCGCACGATCCGGATCATAAAGGTTCAGCACCGACGCTTGTGTGAAAGTATCCGTTCCGCCGTGCTTAAAGCCGGCGTGCTCCGGAGCTTCGTTGCTCTGATAGGCCGGATGATCCGCGTTTCCTTCAATCTTCGTCGGACGACCATCGCTCGACTTTACCAAAACCGGCACTGCGCTACCGCGCGTTGGCCGCGCCGAGGCAAAGTATTCAGGAACCCCGTGGGTGTAACCTTGCGGCTGCTTGGAAAACGGAAGGATTTTTTCTTCCGGCCGACGGCATCCAGTCAAACCAACCCCCGCCAAGAGCGCAGAGGCCGACATTAACTTAACGAAATTACGGCGAGTAACAGGATCGCGCAGTTCGCTGGCGCCCTGAGGGAACTCGCGTTCCACCATCGCTTGAAACTCCGGCGTCTCGGCCAATTGGTCGATACTGCGCCAATATTTCTGGCCTTCTGGTTCCGGGCAAACTGGAGGAATGGTTTTCATCGATGACAGGCAGAGCAGTTTTGCAAAGATTCAACGTGCCATTCTTTGACAAGCTCTTTGCCGTGATTCTTTTGGAAGTTTGGATCGCTCGGCTTCCAGTCGAGATCGGTAATCTTGTCGAGGTCGCGAATGTTCGCGGCAGGGTTGCGATGGCAATCCAGACAAAAAGTCATCGTCAACGGCTTTTCCTGGCGCACTTCGTCCAGGTGATTGACGTTGCCATGGCATTTCACGCAACTGACGCCGCGGTTCACGTGCACGGAGTGATTGAAATAGACGTAATCCGGAACTTTATGCACCTGAATCCAGGGAATCGGCTTCCCACTCAGCGCACTTTCCCGAACCAAGGCCAATTTCGGGTCATCCTTCAAAACCTGCGAATGGCAATTCATACAGGTCGAAGCGGACGGAATATTCGAATACCACGATTTTTCCACCGCACTATGGCAGTAACGGCAGTCAACGCCGAGTTGGCCTGCGTGAATTTCGTGGGAGAAAGCAACCGGCTGGATCGGCTGGTAACCGACGTTCGCATAAGCGGGCGTCAAATAATACCAGGCACCCGCCACAACGGCGCTGCCGAGCAGCAACGCGCCAACCGCCACCTGCAGCGGCAGGTGGTTGGTCCACTTTGGAAAAATGTCTGACATTTGGTGTTCAGAGACCGGCACACGCAATGCGCATAGCGTGACCCGTCTGGATTTCTTACTGTGCAGGCAACGATCATTAGAAAGCCTGCTTTACCGCGAACGGCCATGATGTTTAGGAAGACGGCGAAAATCCGCAAGAAAACTTTGTGAAATTTTTCACTATTAGGTTTATTTAATAAAACAGATTAGGGGAATTGCTGGTCTAAACGGAAAAAACGCCTCCAATCACGGGTCCTAATTTAGCCTTTTTTCCCTGCGACAAACGCTCGACATCTCCACGCCTGCCTGCAAAGTGTTGTCCATGTTGATTCCAAAGTTCCTGCGAGTTTTCGGAATAGCCGCTTCCTTGCTCGTGACCACGAACGTTTTTGCGGTCGAAGACACCTTCAGTCACTTCATTGGGATCAAAAAGTTCTCCTCTTTTGCCAAATCCAAGACGGAAACGGGTGAAACCGTCCTTCTCTCGCCAGATATTAACGCTTTTATCCCGTGGAATGAGCTCGTTGTTTCCTGGAATGCGAGCGCCCCCAGCAATACGTTCGTAAAAATCGAGGCCGCAGCGATTTTCGGCGATCACAAATCAAAATTTTACACCGTTGCGACCTGGTCTCCCGATAACGCGAAGTTTACGCGCACTAGCGTTCGTGGCCAGAAAGATTCGGACGGAACCGTCGATACCGACACGCTGATTGTCCCAAATCTCGCGACCGGCACGCAAATTCGCGTCACGCTCGGCGGTGAAGGAAAGCGCAAGCCTGACCTGAAGTTTATCGGCCTTTCTTTCTCCAATACCAAGATACCGACGACTTCCCTGCCCTCTAATCACGCTGCGTGGGGCAAAATAATTTCGACGCCCGAGAAATCTCAGCACGGTTACCCCAACGAATCAGGTTGGTGCAGTCCAACCTCCCTTTCCATGGTGCTCACACGCTGGTCGGATGTTTTGCATCGCCCGGAAATGAAGCTGGACGTGCCGGAAGTCGCCGAAGCTGTTTACGATGAAGGTTGGCACGCCACGGGCAATTGGCCGTTTAACACCGCGTTCGCGGGCAGTTTTAAAAACATGCGCTCGTATGTCACCCGCTTCAGTGACATATCAGAGCTGGAAGATTGGGTAGCGGCGGGCATTCCCGTCATCATCTCCGGGCCGTGGTATCTTTTTGAAGACGGTCGTGGCGACAGCGGCTCGGGTCATCTCACCGTTTGCGTTGGCTTCACGGAAACCGGCGACGTCGTCATCAACGATCCCGGAACAAAGGTCGGCGCCAGCGTGCGTCATATTTACAAACGGCAAAACGTTCTCAACTCCTGGGCCAAGTCACACCACACCGTTTACCTCGTCTATCCTGAATCGGCCAAGCTCCCCAAAGATCGCTTCGGACACTGGGACAAATAGTGCAAAGATTTGGAGCGTTGGATTATTGAAGCGTTCGTATTGCGGCATCGCTCGGTCCCTCAGTTTTCCCCTGCCCGCATTTCCGATGACACGCGCCCGAGAAATTGATTAACTCCCCGCCATGTTTTCACATGTTGTGATTTTTTGGACCGATCCTGCGAACCCCACCTCTGCTGACGAATTGCTCGCGGGCATCGAAAAATATTTGAAACCGATCCCGGGCGTCTTGAGTTTTCACGCCGGCAAAATGGTGGGAAGTCCCCGCGCCGTCGTCGATCAAACGTATCAGATCGCGCTAAACCTCGTGTTCCCGAATAAAAAAGCGCAGGACGATTACCAGGTGCATCCGATGCATGTGGAATTCGTCACCGGCGTCTTCAAGAAGACCTGCAAGAAAGTTGTCGTTTACGACTTCGAGTAATCAGAGCGTTTCCGCAGCAGCATTTTTGCCGAACCCTGCAGAGGCTGGAAGAGTAATAAAGCGCTTTGGCAAGGCGGACGTTTCCCCTCACCTTATTCCTCTCCCCAAGGGGGCGAGGAGACCAGAAACCTTCGATTAATTTTGAGGCCTCGACGTCGCCCAGCGTCTCCGATTTCCTCGCCCCTTAGGGGAGAGGATTAAGGTGAGGGGAAACGCACGGATTATCGACGATCTCAATAATTACCGCTGCATCCTTCCAGCAGCAATCCGTCGACTGTAAATCTGAACTTACTGCATCACGAATCGAATACCTCGTGTAGGCTTCGCATCCAATCAAACCATGGCAAACGCACGAACTCTGCTTCCCCTTCTCACGCTGACACTCGCCATCGTGCTGCCGCTGACCGGGCGTGCCGAAAAATTAAAAACCGAGAACGTCTTCCTCATCATGTGTGATGGGCTGCGTTGGCAGGAGGTTTTCGGCGGCGCCGATGAACAGCTGCTCAATGCCACGCACGGTGGCGTGAAGGACGCCAATCAATTGCGCTCCGGCGCCTGGCGCGACACCGCCGAAGAACGGCGCGCCATCTTGCTTCCTTTTTTCTGGAATGAAATCGCCCAGCGCGGACAACTCTTCGGCAACACGAACAAAGGGAGCATCGCTCAACTTACCAACGGCAAAAAATTTTCCTACCCGGGCTACAACGAAGTGATCACCGGCGTCGGCGACCCGCGCATCGACAGCAACGATAAAAATCCAAATCCAAATGTTTCCGTCTTTGAATGGCTGAACCAAAAGCCCCGGTTTGCCAAACGCACCGCCGTCTTCGGCAACTGGGATGTCTTCGCTTACATCTTCAATTGCGAACGCAGCGGCTTACCGATCTGGCCGGTATGGGAATCGAAGTTTGGGAAATATAAAACGAAAGTTGCGCCCGAGATCGAAGATGTTTTCGAGAATACCACCACCCCCTGGATGGGCGGCACCATGGACTCTTTTATTTCCCGGGCCGCACATGATTACGTGAAACAAAAACAACCCAGGCTGCTCTTCGTCGGCTTCGGCGAAACCGACGAATGGGCACATGAACGCCGTTATGACAACTATTTATCGGCTGCCCATAATATGGACAGTTCCGTGCGGCGCCTCTGGGATACTGTCCAGTCGATGTCGCAATACAGGAATAAAACCACCTTCATCATCACCTGCGACCACGGTCGAGGGAGCAACGAAAGGAATTGGACAGATCACGGCCGCTCGGTCACTGGCGCGGAGAATATCTGGCTCGCCGTCCTCGGACCGGACACCGCCGCGCTCGGCGAACGCGTCCAGAACGAACCGATCGCCCAAAACCAAATTGCCGCCACTTTGGCCACGTTCCTGGGACAGGATTTTCACGCCGCTTTCCCGAACTCCGGCGCTCCCATTCGAGATGTTCTTCCAAGACGTTGAAATCGTAATACGACCATTGCCCCTTTCCTCCAAAGGAATCTCTGCATCAGAAAAACAAGTCTGGTCCCCTTGAAATCAGTCGCTCGGGTGGCGACGTTTCTCGATGGACCCCTCCCTGGAACTGGTTCTCATCGCGGAAGATGACGAAGCGGACGCCATTCTCCTGCAACGTGCCATGCACAAGATCACCGATCCCGTGCCGATCCATATGGTGCGGAACGGGGAGGAAGCCATCAGTTATTTGATGGGCGACGGCGCTTACAGTGATCGCAACCGGTTCCCATTCCCGACGGCGGTCCTGCTCGATTTAAAAATGCCACGCAAGAACGGGTTTGAGGTGCTGGAATGGATGCGGAGCAGCCCACAATACGCCGTCGTGCCCACCATCGTTTGGAGCTCATCCAGCCTCCCACAGGATGTTCGCCGCGCCTATGATCTCGGTGCCAATTGCTACCTGATGAAACCGAATTCCCACTCCGAAATCGAACAATTGGTGGAACTTACGGTTAGCTTTTGGCGCGTCTGCCTGAGACCGGCCCCGGTCCCGAAGGCCGATCTCTCCGAGCCCGCCCTCCACTAGTCCAAATAGCCCGAAAAGCGGTATTAGAATTGCTCTATAAACCGCTCGTATATGAGAATTGCCCTCAAGAATCTCTCAACGGGTCTTTATCTTAAGAACGGCGCTGTCTGGACCTCAGACATCGCCACGGCCCTCCAATTTGATAACGTCAGCCGGGCCCAGCGCTTTTGCACGACCCATCGGCTGACTGATGTGGAGGCAGTGCCCATTTTCACGGAAACGTCCAATCAAGCCCGAACCAGCATCGCGGCGTGATGTGTCCGTCATCTAAAAAAGCCGCCCGGTTTCCCGGGCGGCCTCGCTTGTCTATCGTCTATTGATTATCGGCTATGCGCCAACGGCGCTTAGTGAGTCACAATCGTGATCTTCTCCGACAACGGACTTTCGCCACCGTTGTTCAACGCTGAGACATAAATCTCAATCGTCGAGCCAACAGGCAGATTCTCGAGTGTGAAATCGATATCCGCTGGCGAACCGACCGCAATCGGCTCCGCATCCACGCCGATGACCCTCTTCCAAATGCGGTAATACTCCGCACGTGGAGTCAGACTCCATTTAATCGCCGCCGCAGTGGGACCGATCAACGTGGCAATCACGTTCTCCGGCGCATCCGGCGTTTCGTCGGCACCCGGCATATTGAAGCCGAAGTCCAACCAACGTTCATCGAGCGGATCCATCAACTGCTCGAGTTCATTGGCCAGGCCGCGAAGGCGCGTGCGCAATTTGCGAATCGCGCCGTCACGCGCTTTGATCAAACGCTTCACTTCCGTTTCCTGGTTGATCACCGCATTGTTCGCCGCGTTCAGGCCGTCGATAACGGATTGAACGTGCACCGGAGTGATGTTCAGGTCCGCATTTTGGATCTCGGGATGACCGTCAACGAACTCTTTCATCGCGATCAACACGGGACCAAGGCCCGCGGCGTTGCGTGGCATGAGTATGGAGCCTTCAAGACCGAGCGCTTGGTAAGCGTTGGTATAGATGGGACCGAAGCGTGGCTTCACGAGGTCACGAATGACCGTGCCGTAAACACGCGCCTCTTCGAACGTCGTGTCCAGCGTCTCGCGACGGGTGGACAGCTCCAGCTTGGCATCCTCATGCGCCTTACGTGTGCCGACCAGCATGATACGGTCGGTGAGCAACGCAGCTTCAGTGTTTTGTTTAATGGTGAGCACAGCGGCATGCAAATGCACACCGTTGAGAGATATCGCAGACAGCGATAGCAATTCACCTGGGTTATATGTTATGTCTTGTTTCATAGTTATTTTCTTTCTGCCCGATCGACGCGGTTCAGCCTTGGGGTTGCCAGACTTCTCCAGGTTATAGTATGGAGAATCGGTCTTTTTGACGTGCAACAGACAACATGTCTGTTCAACACGGGCAATAATCCCAGCGACGAATCCGAATCCATCGAACTAAAAAAAATCATAGCAGGGGGGGTAGGTAGCGGTCTGACCCACCCCTCATTTTGTCAGAAATATTTTTTACCGGCGGTTGTTGCTGCAAATCAGGCACTTACGACCTGAAACGGCGGAAAAGTGAGATTTTTTTGAAGCTGTCCGGGATTTTTCGGGGTGAATTCCGGCGATGGTGAGACTTTTTTACGGTTCCTGCGACGGCTTTCAAAAATAATAAACCTCCGCTGCAGCTCCTGCGACGATCTTCCAAAATAATTAAAGTCCATTGCAGCTCCTGCGGCGTCCTTCCAAAATAATTACGGTTCATTGCAGCTCCTGCGGCGACCTTCAAAAATATTTAAAGTCCGTTGCAGTTCCTGCGATGCCCTTCCAAAATAATTAAAGTCCGTTGCAGCTCCTGCGGTGCCTTTCTAAAATAATAAATGTCCACTGCAACTCCTGCAGCGTCCTTCAAAAATAATAAATGTTCGTTTCCGTTCCTGCGGAGACTTGCAAAATATATTATAAAACCCATTTCGGCTGCACCGTGATACAATGGTTCCCAGCGGAGCAGAGAACTTTTCATCCTAAACTTTAATTAAGACTGGGTGGCAAATGATTATCGGATTATGAAGCAAAGAATTGCTCTAGCAATCGCACTCGCAGTGAGCGCGTTTGCTTTCCTTCAGGGAAAGCCCGCCGAGACAAATTCGGCTGAAATTGATTTGTCGGCACACATCAAGTTGAGACCGATCGTCCCAATTCGCCTCCCTGCACGGGCCACTGATGAAAAGCGCGTTACTACGATCCGACAACTAATCCGAAATCTTGCTAAAATCGAAAAACCGGATTTTGGGCTCTCCAGCACAATGTCTGGTTCTGCATTTGCTCCCATTGCAAGCATCAGGCAAGCGGGGGCAATGCTTTTGACCGAACATGGTCTCCAGACCTCCAATGATTCCACTGAATTAGTGAGACTCGGCCCCGAAGCGTTACCTTATCTCCTCGAAAGTTTGGAGGACAAGACGGCCACAAAACTCGTCATTCAGCACGAGCAACATTTTGGCGCAATGTGGTTCGCGAATGAACTTTGCGGAAATCCAGCGAACGCGCTGGAGCAACGCGTCATCGGAACGAACGAGCCGCCGCCGTTCGGTTCTGGCAGCACCATTTCCTCTTACACGGTTAAAGTTGGAGACATATGCTTCGTAATCATCGGAGAAATCGTCGGACGAGAATATGAAGCCGTTCGATATCAACCGACATCCTGTGTAATCATCAACAGCCCGACCCATGATCCAAAGCTGGCGGGCCAAGTACGAGCTATTTGGTCCAATCGAGATTCTCGTCAGCATCTTCTGGATTCATTGCTTTTGGATTACAGCTCAGAAGGCGGTTTCAATGGGAAATCGTTGGACGGTTGGGATGTCGGAAGCAGTCTTCAATGTTCGGCTGCGACACGGCTTCTCTTTTATTTCCCGGAGTTTACGACAAAACTAGTTGCCGATCGGTTGAGCAAATTGGATGTACACCTTTGTGACGATCAGAAGACACCGGATGAGTCGATGATGCGAGAAGTAAAGAATGGGGTTCGCACGGAGAATTTTTTAAAAGCGGTAGCCTGGTGCGAGGAACCCGTCATTCGATTGCAGCTAAAGAATATTTTTCAACGGACCCTCGATCCTGAGCTGTTGCCGATTTTATCTGATAAAATTACGGGTGCCGAAGTACGCCAACATTTAGAGGAAGCTATTTCACGATTGCCGGAAATCGAACTTGGTCCCTTTGGAGATGGTTATAATCTTTTGGTCGCTTTCGGGGAAAAATGCGGCACCCAGGCAAGGCCAGCTTTCGAGCGATACATGACGAATGCAAGCCTCCAACGCTGTAGGAGTATGAGCCAAGTTCTGCGCAAAACGCAGGGAGAATGGTCCATTGATTTGTTAAAGCGGCTTTTGAACGACAAGCGTCCGGCAGATGGATGGACCTATGCAGTAATTCCACATCAAAACGAACCGCGCCTTCCTATTCGTATTTGCGATGAAGCAGCCGAAACAATTTCCATGAATTTTCCAAAACTGACTTTCAAAATGGAAGGCTCACACGAGCAGTTGGATCAACAGATCGAGAAAATGCGCCGACAAATCGAGTCAAAATGATTGGAGGTAATCAAGATTGGTTCCCTTCGCTATTCGCGAAGTTGTTTCTTGATCCCAATTTTATGATTATCCGCGTCTGCGGCAAATTTCAGTGGCAATATCCACGCGTGACGGATTCGCAACTTCTTCAAATTGATTCTGGTAAGGATGACTTCCACGTCGTCCCTAACTAAACCTTGAGGTATTCGACAATCCAAACGTGGACAAAGGAAAGCCCACACGCGTTCGGCTTACCATTGCTCGCCTTTTCTTCCTGTCCACCACAAGAAGATGTTAGGGACGACGTGGAGTCAGAACTATAAGTGGAATGGAACCCTGTCGGGATTCCGAGTCATCCTTACCATGCGCGCCGTCGGTTCTTCATTTCCAGCGGAGGTCGTGAACGGTTCCTGAAAATGGCCATTCTTCAGGAGTTTTCACGAGACCTTTGCGAATTGGATTTTCACTCACATACCGCCACTTCGTCGCAAACTCTTGTTCATCGCGAATCCGATGATGAAAGCCGCCTCGCTGGAATCTCCACTCCACACCAACATGCTGCCGACTGAATTCGCTTTTCCAAAATTCTGTCCACTGCTCGATCGTAAACTTCAGATCCCGCGGAGCGCAGAAGAGGTGGAGATGATCGGGCATCAAAAGATAATAGCCGACAATCCACGCGTCCGCTTTGCGCCAGACTTGCTCGAGAGTTTTCTGCACGGCGTCTTGCGTCATCCACGGAATGCGATCTTTCGCATTAACGGTGAGGAAAACAATCGTGGGCCCGTCCAAAGAAATCTTCACACCTTCCGCGGGCGTCTTACGTCCAACCATCGGGTCCAGCGGAGCCTTTTCTTCCATGAGAAGAGAGTTAGAAATTTTCTAGAGTGCGTCGATGCCAAAACAACTTGGTAAGGATGACTCGGAATCCCGACAGGGTTCCATTCCACTTATAGTTCTGACTCCACGTCGTCCCTAACTAAACCTTGGGGCGTTCGCGAACCCGAAAGCGGACGAAGGGAAGTCCACACGCGCTTGGCTTACCATTGCTCACCTTTTCTTCTCGTCCACCACCGGGAGATGTTAGGGACGACGTGGAAGTCATCCTTACCAACGTTGCGGGGTATCGAACGCCTTTACTAAATTTAGGCCACGTTTCCTTCGTCGGGTGCTGCAGGCATCAGTCCGCGCTTGCGGGCCATCCGCAGAACCGCGCAGTCAATCTCCGCGTTCAACGCCGCCGGTTCAATAACCTCGAAGTGATCTATATGGCCCATCAGAAAACATTTCACTTCTTCAAGGCTGTCTATTTGCATCGTCATCCGGGAAGTGCCGTCTTCGCGAATTTCAAATTTCTGCGTCGGATGCCATTTGCGGTCGCAGACGATATCGGTGCTCCAGGTATCGAAATCGATGACGATGTTATGTTTCTCGGTTCCACCCATCGCACGGAACGCGCCACCGAGAACTTCATTCGGCGTCCAACCGGGCGGTTTCTCGAATGTGTCCTTAGTGATTTCCGGATTGGAAATCCGAGGCAGAACGTAAGTGTGAACTTTGCCGCGGCCGGGTGCGTCGGCGAGAACATACCAACGATAATCCACGAGGGCCCAACAATAGGGCATGAGGTAACGCTCATATTCCTCCCGCGAGTTGTGTCGGCGATACATCGTTTTCACGACGCGTTGGTTTTCGATGGCGTATTGGATTGTTTCAAATTTTTTGAAGTCCACTTCGTTACCCGCCACCGGGCGCCAGGAAGCCACCGTCTCAAAGTTGTCGAGAGAGAAGCGGGCGTTGGGGCTGACGAAGTCCACCACTTTATCCAGGAGCATCCGCAAGGGCGCGTAGAGTGGCGTGCCTTCGTATTGCTTGAGCAATTCGTCGAGCATGAACAAACCAAACATATCCTTGGACGTGAGCGTGATGACGGGAAATTTATCCATCTTTTCGGTGTAGTACCAGCCGTGCTCCTTGTCATTGTAATCCATTGGAAAATGCAAGTCGTTGCGCATGCATTCGATGTCCCGTTTGATCGTCTCCTCGGAGATTTCCAACTCCTCGGACAAAGTTCTCTTGTTTGGAAACACACCGGCCTGGAGACGATAATGGATATGAAAAATGCGAACGATAGCCGCGCGGTTCAGGCTGTAAGGAGTTTTTTCCGCGTCAAATTTTTCGAATTCCTTTTTTCCACTGTTTGTCATGCGTTGTGATTTGTTTTGTTTTAATTGCTGGCCCAGGTGAGTTCCCATTAAGGATCGTCCCGCCCCGGTTTCCGGGCGCGTTTATGCCGTAAACAGGAAAAATGGGGAAGAGAGAATTCTTACCGAGGAATCTGAAGGGCGCCACTCATCGCATGCTGGATGCAGGGATGTACTTTTTCTTCTTCGATCCATATTCCGCTTTACTGCTGCGCCGGCCTGTTACAAAGATTCTTCACGATTCTTTTTCAGAGTTAAATCGATGAGACAAATTTGGAGTTTTTTGCCGGGCGTGTTTTTCATGTCTTCCGCCTTGCTTGGTATATGGCGCGGCAAGATTTATTCCGGAAGAGGAAGTGGAACCATTTTCCAAAGCAAGGACCCGTTCGATTTTTATAAGACCGTCATTTATCACTCCATTCTGGGCACTATCTTCACGACAACCGCGGTGATTAATTTAGTGCATCCTCACTTCGGCCTGCTTCCACAGTTTCCAGATCCAGAGGGACCTTAGATCCCGGTTGGAGCTTTGCGCCGCCGTTTTCGCATTCGGGTTGATTCGGGAGTCCGCGTAGTTCAATCTCCTGATGGGCTCTCTGGCGATGAAACAGTTTCTGATCAAAACACTTTTGCTCGCGCTTTTCTCGGTCGCGACACTTTCGTTTGGTCAGACGATTCCACAGCAAATCGACACCATTCTCGCTCGCTCCGCTGTCGCCGGGAATACGTGGACGATCCTCGTGCAGAACGAAACCGGCACGGTCACTTATTACCAGAAGAATCCAACTACCGGCAAAGCGCCGGCTTCGAATACGAAGATCTTCACTACTGCTGCGGCCTTCGGACTTCTTGGAACGAATCACTCTTTCGAGTCGCGCATTTATTATACTGGCACGTTCAGCGGAGGAGTCGTAAGTGGGAACCTGAATCTGGTTTGCGAACACGACATGACCTGGAACGAAGATACTCTCGGCACGGGTAATTCCCGGAAGGGACTCGACTTCATTACCACGAAACTGAAGGCGCTCGGGCTCGCGGCGGTCAGCGGCAACGTACAGGTCTACGGCGTCTGCATGTATGATCGCGATTCGACCGATGACACGCGAACGTTGAGCAATCAAGCCAGTTACAATACCAACGCGGCCATTGCCTTTCAGGCGGCGTTGTTCGCCCAGGGAATTACTACGGGCGGCAGCGCGTCGGGACAAACCGGATTCACACCACCAGGAACGCTGCTCTACACTTACCAATCCACCAATCTCACCTACAATGGGAAACCGTTGCAGTTGGACGTGGCGTGCATTCCGCTGATGAAAGTAAGCCATAACGTGATGGCGGATGAGCTTCTGCGTCACATCGGTTACAAGATCAGCGGCACGGATAGTTTCACAGCGGGCAAGAATCAAGTATTCGCCTGGCTGCAGAATACCGTCGGCATCTCCACCGCCGGCACCACGATGCTCGATGGCTCGGGGCTTTCGCACAGTGACTCTTTTTCCGCACAACAAGTCGTCTCGGTGGTCCGTTACATGTTGGGCCCGACATATCCGACCTGGAAAACGACGTTGCCGATTGGTTGTTACGACGGAACGATCGGCGGCCGGTTCTGCGGGACGGATGGCGCCAATCAGGTGCACGCGAAAACGGGAAGCCTCAGCATCTCGATTGCGTTGAGCGGTTACATCGATAATAAAAACGATAATCGACGTTATCTCTTCTCTTTCCTCAGCAACGTGGTCGATCCGAACGACATCGATCAGCCGAACACGCGGGATGCGATCGATGATTGTGTGGTGCTTCTCGGGGCGCGGGGTGTGCCGACCAGTCCGCAGATTACCTCCGTGACCAACCGCGCCAATGGATCGCTCCGTGTCAGCTGGTCGGATGAAGGTTTTGTGCGGACGAATTATCTGCTCTACGGAAGCGCGGATGGGATTACTTTTGATCCCGCCATCAGCCTCGGAAGCAATGTGCAGAATTATACCGAGACGCTCCCCCTCGGGACGAAACGATATTACCGCGTGAGCGTCGGCGGCACTGGCGGAGAAGGTCCGCCGTCGCGAGTTTATGGCGCCAAGTCCAGCAACAGCAAATCACCGGTGTTGATTGTGGATGGGGAGGATCGGTGGCAATCGATTACTAACGATAATCCGAACGCGAATAATCACCCGTTCGCTGCGATTGCGGGACAGAGCATCAATGGCCCGGCGTTCGATACGGTGAATCATGACGCGGTGATCAATGGAACTGTTCCGCTCACAAATTATCCAGAGGTGGTCTGGTTGCTCGGCGAGGACTCGACGGTGGATGAAAGTTTTTCGACCGCTGAACAGGCACTGGTGACATCCTATCTCACAACGAACGGGAATCTGTTTCTGTCCGGTTCCGAGATCGGCTGGGATCTGGATCGCCCCAATGGAACGACGTCACCGACGACGGCGGACCGGAATTTTTATCACAACCAATTGCGCGCCACTTACGCGAACGACGACGCGGCGACTTACTCCTTTGCTTCCACGACAAACAGTATTTTTTCCGGGAACGCGAGCGGGACCTTCGATAACGGAACGCATGGAACCTATAACGTTGATTTCCCTGATGTGTTAACTCCAACGGGAGGCAGCGTGTCCGCAATGACCTATGTCGGTGGAACCGGCGGAACGGCGGCAGTGGTTTATGATGGTTCGCCAACGACGGGTAAAGTGGTGAACTTCGGCATTCCCTTCGAGACGATCGCCCCAGCCTCCGCGCGGGACGCCTACATGTTTGATATCCTTCGCTTCTTCGGCGTGATCGCTGAACCGAAATTTTCTGCGCCACAATTAGCCCCACCGCAAATTGTATTGTCCTGGAACGCGAGTGCGGGACTGAAGTATCGGCTGCAATATAAAACGGATCTTAGTCTTCCCACCTGGACAGATGTGGCGCCGGACATTACCGCAACGAACACAATAGTGACGGCCACGAATTCAATAGGATCGACGGCGAAGTTCTTCCGGGTGTTGCTGGTGAACTGAGGAATCGGCTTCTTCCTCGCGTTACCACCTCGGCGGCCCTTCATTTTCCACGCCGCTGTTCCAGTAATGAAACATTTCGTCGGCGGTTGGTATCTTCAGCGGGCGGATGATGCGAAAGCCGACGAATTGAGCCTTATCTAAATACCAAATCGACGGCGGAAGGTTTGGATCGGTCTTCCACACCTTATCGGATTTCTCACGGGCGGCACTGCGAAGTTGGAATTCCCCATTGGCATCGGACTTCTCGGTTTCTCCAAACGCTCTCCACGCTCCGCCTCGAATCACGTGCGGATACGGCTGGGTCGCTTTATTCCAGGGGTTGGCTGACGCCGCCTTTCCTTGCGCGTAGAAATTGGGGTCGTATTGATCCAGACACCATTCAGCAACGTTGCCGTGCATATCATAGAGTCCCCATGGATTCGGCTTCTTCTTCCCAACCTTGTGATACTTCCGATCGCTGTTGTCTTCAAACCACGCGTAATCGCTCAGGTTCGTGGGATTATTGCCAAAGGAATACGCAGTCGTCGTGCCGGCGCGACAGGCGTATTCCCATTCGGCTTCGGTAGGAAGGCGATAAAAGTGGCCGGTCTTAGCGCTGAGCCATTCGCAATATTTATTGGCACCATGTTGCGTCATGGCAAGGGCGGGACAACCATTCTTCCCCATGCCGAAGCTCAATTCATCATATGGCTTCGTGGGCTTCGCCACAGCATCAGAAGCATCGCCGACGCGGTTTGTATCTTTGGGATAGGGCTCTTCCATGTTCAACATGAATGGCTCGTATTCGGCCCAGGTGACTTCACATTGCTCCATCCAAAACGGAGAGACTTTTACCTTACGCTGCGGCCCTTCATCCGCGCGACGTCCGACTTCGTTTTCAGGACTACCCATCGTGAATTCACCGCCAGGAATGGGGACCATCACATAAGAAAAATCAACGGGCTTATTCCTCGCGGCTGGGTTTACGTAACGAGTGTTGCGATCGATCGCATGGACGGCATTGGAGTAAAGCTTCATCTCAGCTTCACTCGTTTCACGGCTCCCGGCAACAATCACGCGGCGCAACTCAGACACCAATGCCAATTCCTTTTCCCGTTGTTGTTTTATGGCTCGCTCCCATTCCTGTTTTTGCGCGACCTCTTGTGGAGACAATATCCTCTCAGCCGCGGGCAAATTGGGAATGAAAAACGTCGCGGCCACCCCGGCAAGAATCAGAGCCAATGCTTTCATGCGTGTGGAGAACCTAATCTGCACCGGATGCAAAAGCAGGGAGAAAATAAATGGAACGCAGTCGTTTCTATTCGCCTGCGGCTTTTCCTTTCCATCCGCCAAGAGGAAGCACATTGGCTCGAGCGGCCCAGGCATCCCAACTCGCGGACATCTCCTGAACTTTCTTGGGATTCTTCGAGGCGAGATTGTGCATTTCTGTCCGGTCGGCCTCCATGTCGTAGAGTTCCCAGGATTCATCGGCTTTAGCGACGAGTTTCCAGTTCCCGTCACGGACAGCGCGATTACTTTCATGTTCCCAGAAGATGGGATTCTTGCGGGCCAACACATCGCCATTGAACGTGGTACGAAGGCTCACACCCTCCATCGGTTTGATCTTCTCGCCGTGAAGTTCCTTCGGATAAGTGGCGCCCGCCACATCGACACACGTCGCCATAAGATCAATTACATGGCCCGGCGATTTCTCGATGGCTCCCGTTCGTTTCGCCGGGATTCCTTTTGGCCAATGTGCGATGAGCGGCGTCGAAATGCCGCCTTCATGCACCCAATGTTTATATTCGCGAAATGGGGTGTTCGAAACGTTCGCCCATGCCCGGCCGTAAGCAATGTAAGTGTCAGCGGGACCCGGCATCACGCCCGGACCGGTGCGGACCCAACGACCGTCGCGGGTTTGCATCGGCGGTTTGGTTTGCATCTGAAGTTCATCGGGTTTCATCGGACGGAGACGAGGTTCACTGCCCGCCGGAGGAGCTTTGCGGCCCATGTCCTCCGCGCAACCACCGTTGTCCTGCAAAAAGAAAATGAGGGTGTTCTCGAGTTGCTTTTGTTGTTCCAACTCGGCAATCACTCGACCGATGCCTTGATCCATGTTGTCGATCATCGCATCGAATACTTCCTTGCAACGGGCTTCCCACTTTTTCTTTTTTACGGAATCCCAGTCGCCGGCTGTGGCCGGGATTTCCCATTTCGGATCGATTAAACCAAGTTGCTTGAGGCGTTCGGCGCGAGCCTTGCGGACAGGATCGTAGCCGGTGTCGAATTTTCCTTTGTACCTCTCAATATCCTTTTCCAACGCGTGCATCGGCCAATGTGCTGCGGTGTAAGCCAGATACATGAAGAACGGTTTGCCGGGAGATTCCGTCTGATGCTGGTGCAGATATTGCACGGCGTTGTCGCTTAAGGCGTCGGTATAATAATATTCCTTGGGTTTATACTCCGGGTCGTTCACGGGAGTGATGAACGTATTCTGACGACACAGAGCCGAGGGATCATAGAAACTGCCGTAGCCCCGCAGCGTGCCGTAAAACTTGTCGAAACCGCGCTGCACCGGCCAATTCGATTGGTCATCCTTCGGGCCGTCGAACTTCGTGACGTGCCACTTGCCGCACATGTAAGTGCGATAACCAGCGGGGCGGAGGACCTCGGCGATCGTCGCACAGTTACGATTCAAATTACTGCGATACCCTTCAATCCCGCGATCCACCATCATGTGGCCGAGGCCGGTTTGGTGGGGATACAATCCGGTGAGCAAGGAAGCGCGTGAAGGGCAACAGCGGGCGGTGTTGTAAAATTGCGTGTAGCGAATTCCGTTTTTGGCCAGCGAATCGATGTTCGGCGTTTTGATCTCACTCCCAAAACAGCCGATGTCCGAGAACCCGAGATCGTCGGCAAGGATGATCAGAATGTTCGGCTTGTCCGCGGCGCGAACCGTGGCGACGGCGAGCGCCAGAGAACTGATTACTATGATTCGTTTGATGAAGCGTTTCATTTGAGTTTCTTTTCGCAAACCAGAAGTGTCACCGACTGTGGCGGGCAAACCCATTCAGGTTTCGAAGATGTTTCCATTAACTTTGGCTTGAGGCGGTCGGGCTGGATAAAAGTATTCGCGGAGAAGACGTCCGCATCGGACAACGTCCATGAAGTGCTCGGAATAAAACCTGACGGCAACTTCAACACCGTTTTTGCTGTAGCCGTGGGATGACGATTCACGATCGCGAGCGAGAGCTTGCCATCTTCCCGCAGGGCCGCTGTGACATCGAGCCACGGTTGCGGAGAGATTTTAAAATCTGGCGGCGGTTTATGTTTTGGTGTGTGCGTCTGCGGCAGCGGCGGAGTGGTGGTTGGACAATTCACTGTCACGGACAATGCGTGTCCAGTCATGCATTCGCGGTACTTTTGGAAAACATGGAACAACGGTGTGGTAACAATCTGGTCGCGGTTGACCAACATCACGCCGTTTCCATTAACGAGAAAAACATAATTGGCCATCGCCACACGCGGGCTGAGACGAATCATGCTATTTAAAACTCCCGCCACGAAGACGGCATCCTGCAAGGTACGAGGATCTTTACGGTTTAATTGATCACCTTGGTAGTGGCGAATATTCCATTCGTCCATCGCTATCCCGATCGGCTCCTGGTTTGCACGTTGCGCGGCGAACTCGTCGATAACTCGCAGCATCTTGCGCAGCCGTTGCTCAAAATAAACCGGCGTAAAGGCGACGGCCTCGAATTCATCCTTGCGCCCCGTGGAATAGCCATAAGCATGGATCGTCAAAAAATCCAAATTCTGTCCCGCCGCTTGAAGGACCGCTCGATCCCACTCCGGATTTTCGGCGGACATCGAACCGACGCCCATGATTTTGACTCGTGGGTCACGCACACGCACAGCCGCCGACCATTTCGCGAGAGTCCTGGCGTAAGTCGGCGCATCCATGTTACCAGCTTCCCAAGGGGCGAACGTTTCATTGCCGATGCCCCAGAATTGCACGCGCTGATTGGTGGCGTTGCAGTAACTCAGCCAATCCAAACATTCATTCAGGGTGCCAGTGCCGAGATTGACGTTTATGTAAGCGGAGCAACCGACTTGCTTGCACCAATTGAGAAATTCATCGGTGCCAAAATGATTGGGTTCCTCACCGCCCCAATGCTTATTCATCCGAAGCGGACGCTTTTCCTGCGGACCAACGCCATCCCGCCAGTGGTAAACATCGGCGAAACAACCCCCCGGCCAGCGCACCACGGGTGTCCCAAGCTGCCGAGCGACCGCCATGACATCCGTGCGCAGGCCTGAGTTATCCCGGAACGTCGAATTCGTATCCCAAAGCGCAGGGTAAATGCACTCATCCTCCCGCTGCACATGCTCAAGATATTGCCCATAGATGTTCTGACTAATCCGACCGAGAGGAGTAGCGACATCGACGCTGATAGATGCCACGAACTCGTTCGTTCCCGCGGTGAGAGACAGGCAGAACAGGCATTGCAGAAAAAAGAGCGGGATAATTTTTTCCGAAGAATGCATGGCCTGAGGCTGATGTTAGATCGGACGAATCATAGTGTGCGACAACAATTGGACGCGCGAACGCGACAGAGGTTTCGCGGGTTCAGTCGATTTGCCGATTGACTCCGCGCATAGCTCTGAGAATTTAATCGCCCTCTATGGCAAAGATTCAGCGCGCCCTGCTCTCCGTTTTCGACAAAACCGGTTTGGTTCCCTTTGCCCAGATTTTGAAGGACGCGGGCGTGGAAATTATTTCGACCGGCGGCACGGCGAAAGCGTTGCGGGATGCCGGCATCACCGCGACAGAATTGAGTGCTTACACGGAGTTTCCCGAGATGCTCGATGGTCGCGTGAAAACGTTGCATCCGAAAGTTCACGGCGGATTGCTCTATATCCGCGGAAATGCCGAACACGAAAAGGCGGTTAAGAAACATAAGATTGGCCCGATAGATCTCGTCGTCGTAAATCTTTATCCCTTTGAACAAACGATCGCCAAGCCGGGGGTCACGGTCCATGACGCGATCGAAAACATTGATATTGGCGGTCCGTCCATGTTGCGTAGCGCAGCGAAAAACCATGACAGTGTCACGGTCGTGATCGATCCGGCAGATTACGCCGAGATTGCAGATGAAATTAAGGCAAACGGAAATACCACCGTTGAACAACGACGCAAACTCGCCGTGAAAGTTTTTGCGCGCACATCCGCCTACGACGGAATTATCGCCGCGCATTTCACCAAGGCATTCGAGCTCGAGACTTCGGAACTACCGCAAACATTGCGCGTCAGCGAAGGTCAGGCACAAGCGTTGCGTTACGGCGAAAACCCGCATCAGCGCGCAGCACTTTATGGAAATTTCAAAGAGTATTTTCAACAGCTACACGGCAAGGAACTTTCCTATAACAACATTCTCGATCTGACTGCGGCCGCAAATTTGATTGGGGAGTTCGCCGGTGAAGCGCCAACATTGGCGATCCTTAAGCACACCAACCCGTGCGGTGTGGGCCAGGGAAAAACGTTGCGCGAGGCGTGGGAAAAAGCATTTGCGACGGACAAACAAGCGCCCTTCGGCGGTATCATCGCCGTAAATGAGAAACTGGATTTGCATTGCGCGGAAGCCATTGCTGAAATTTTCAGCGAAGTGATCGTGGCGCCAGATTTCGCGCCGGATGCACTGGCTTTGCTGCAGAAAAAGAAAAACCTTCGATTGCTCAAAATTCTGAAGAGCCCGGCCACCGCTCAGCCGTGGGATATTCGTAGCGTCGGCGCCGAATCTTTTCTTCTGCAAGAACGCGATTTGAAAACGGTGACGGCATCTGATTTGAAATTTGTTACGAAACGTCAACCGACCGAGGCGGAACTAAAAGCGATGCTGTTTGGATGGCGGGTCGTGAAACACGTGAAGTCGAACGCAATCGTCTATGCCGCGAATGATTGCACGCTGGGCGTGGGCGCAGGGCAAATGAGCCGGGTCGATTCTAGTCGGATTGCGGTTTGGAAAGCTGGCGAAGCAAAACTGTCTCTCAAAGGCAGTGTCGTCTGTAGCGATGCGTTTTTCCCTTTTGCAGATGGATTAATTGCCGCAGCCGAAGCAGGTGCGACCGCAGCGATTCAACCAGGCGGGTCCATGCGTGACGCAGAAGTCATCGCCGCAGCGGATGAACGTGGGATTGCGATGGCCTTTACGGGACTGCGCCATTTCCGCCACTAAACCGGAAACGGGTTTGAGCTCAGCTCTTGAGCAGCCAGTAAATCAGGCTCACCTGGCCGAGAGTCAGCAAGGCGAGAGCGATCCAGGTCAGATTCTCTCGAAGGTTCAGGCTACTTTGTCTCGTAGGGCTGAGAGTGAATAGGATTCTCCCCTGCCCCACTTCGATTACATCAGCATTCTTCAGAATTGCCTCGCGTACATTTTGCTGACCAGAAATGGCAAAAAACGTGGAGAGCTCCGCTTGCAGGAAAAAGTCACTCGAACTGCGTAATTCGATTTTGAAATGCCGGTCAAATACGCCTGAGTCATCTAGAACAAGATCATTCTCCTTCGAACGCCCCACCCGGAAAGGAAAATGGCGGACAACGATTTCGCTGCCCGCCTTTTTGCCTGAAAGAACTTTTAACTGAAGCATCAGAATCCTCGGGGGACCGTGATGGTGTCGCCAGGATAGACTGGCAGGTCAAGTTTTGGATCGTGAAGCGCTTTTTTGCAATTCACGATCTCGATCTTGCCGTTGGATCGAGTCAGGCGAACGTGCTTGCGATCCGCGAAGTCAGTGAAATCTTCCGCACTCTGAATAGCTTTCATTACGGTGATCCCGCCCAGATACGGCAAACGTCCCGAATGTTTTACCTCTCCACCTACGTAATAAAATCGCTCCGTTCCAACGGAAACATTTAAATTTCTATAAAATCTAGGAACATATGCTTTCTGGATGTCCTGCTGCAGCTGACTGACGGATTTGCCTGCGGCTTTGATCGTGCCGATCAAAGGCAAGGAGATGTCTCCGGATTCATTGATCTGGTTTTCCTGCGGCAGCATTTGCTGCTCAATAGGCAATCCCGAGAAAGTAATCTTCACACGATCGCCGACCTGAAGGATGTCAGTGCTGGGTGCGGGTTCGATCGCGACGGTATTGGTCGAGGAAGTCGAATCATTCAAGATGGCACAACCAGTGAACGAGACCACGAAGGCCAGCAAGCAGAATCCAAAGATTGTCCCGAAAATAGAATTTTTCATTTTCCGTTTACGGGATGATTACGCTTTAGCGGCAGCGGGCGCAATTTTTTTCTCGCCCCGTTTTGGCTTATCATCTGAATCACTGTTGCGATTGGAATAATAATAGCCGCTGTAATAGTAATAATTGTCGCCCGATCCGACACTGATGTTATTCAGCACAATGCCGATCATGTTACCGCCAATTTTCTGAATGCTCTGCTTGGCGCGGAGCGTCATCGCCTGTGGGTAGCGACGATATTGTACGACCTGCAGCGTCATATCCACTTCGCTGGCAAGAATAGAGGCGTCACTCACGCCCATAATCGGCGGAGAGTCAAAGAACACGAAGTCATAGCGACTCTTGAGCTCGTGGATTAAATCCTTCATTTGCGCCGAACTCAAGATGCCCATGGAACTGCTCGGCAACTTGCCGCTCGCCAGGAAATGTAGCGTCGGCAAGGTGGTTTCTTGAATGACTTCGTCTAGTGAATTTTGACGCAGCAAATAATTCGTCAATCCTTTGGCATTCGAGAGGCGCAGAATCTTGTGTAGGGTCGGCCTCCGTAAATCGGAATCAACAATCAACACCCGATCACCATTTTGAGCAAAAACAGTGGCCAGATTCATGATGGTCGTAGATTTACCTTCGCCTACACCACCGCTCACAATCGTAAGCGTGTTCCACTTTTCATCTTTGCGGGAGAACAGGATATTCGTGCGTAACACACGATAAGCTTCGGCATGTGGACTTTCCTGACCTTCGTCGAGCACGAGTCCAACATCTTGCGGAATAACTCCGAGCACAGGAGACTGCAAAGCGCGTTCCACGTCATCAATGGTCTTCACGTTCGTATCCAGATACTCAATGAAAAACGCCAGTCCGACGCCGAGAATTAATCCGACGATAACGCCGAGGGCAATATTAAGGGGAACAATCGGGCGTGCAGGTTTCAGCGCAGCAACTGCTGGATCCACGACGCGAACTCCGCTGCTGACAGGAATTTCCGATTCGATGCGCTCTTCTTCCGTCTTCATTTTAAGAGCATCCCGAACGCGCAGCAGCGTATCAAGATCACGCTTGGCGTCATAATAAGGGCGATACTTCGCGCTCAATGAGATTTGTTCCTGCTTGGCCTTTTCAACTTCTACCTCGATCTCCGTCAACTTTGCCTTGAGGGAGGCAACGCGCGCTCCGAGACCTTGAATGATTCCAGTGACGGTGTCCTTAATGTCGTTTTCATCGCTTTCCTGGATCAGCTTGGCCTTTGCATATTCAGGATGTTCTTTTCCAAGATCGGGGCTGAGTGAGTTAAGTTTGCGATGGGACTGGGCAAGATTTAATAACAGCTCGCTCAGACGTGGATCGGGATAGGCAGTGGCAAGTGCATTACCCAGTCCTTTGCGATCGATCTGCTTGATTTCGTTAAGGAGTGTTGAGTACTGGACGTACTCATCATTGGCTTCAATGCGGCGTTGTTCGATTTGACGCAGAGTGTCACCGGAAAAAGTCGGAGCAGACTGCGTGTTCGCGTAAGCGCCCTCGGAAAGATCTATGATATTATTCGTGCGCCGCATCTCACCAACGGCCTTTTGCGCGCTCTCGACCTCTTTGTTCTTTTTATCAAGGTTCTCTAAAAGCGTTTTAAGACCACGCGCCTTCGTTTCACTACGTTGCTCCGCGCGGATTTGGCGGTAAACCTCTACTATGTCGTTCGCGATTTCGGGTGCTTCTTTTTTGTCACGGCTATAAACCCAAATCTCAATGTTGCTCGTGTTTTTGGATTGCTTGGCCCGGACTTGGTTCTCAAGAATCTCGTACGTCTCCTCGTCGACAAGAGGCTTTTCTAATTTGTAGCGTTCAGTCCAGCGCCGATTCAAATCCAGATTATGGATGACGCGATACAAAACCGGCTTCGATGTGATCCGCTCAAATTCCGTTTGAACCCAGAATGGATCAATATAGGAGCTGACCTGATAATTTCGAAAGGGGCCTTCGACGTCAGTCGTGTCCTTCTCGACAGATATTTTAACCATGCTCGCATAAGATTTAGGCCAATAAATCGTCAACCCCACAGTCGTTGCGAGAACTAAAATGAAAACGGTGAAAATGATCGTCTTGCGAACTTTTACAATTCGCCAGTAATCCAGGAAATGAAGCTTCTCCGGTTGCGCGTCGTTGTTTGCTAAATCCATATCTCAAAAAGAAAAAGGCCGGGTAATCTCCAGCCTTTTCTGAGAAATGCAAATTGTTTTTAGTAGGTTGCCCTGATGCCAATATACACGCGATTACGAGTGTAGGCACGGAACGGAAGATCTGAATTGAGCTTGTCGTAATTGTAGCCGGTTTCCGCGAGCCAATGGCCAGCGCGATCAATTCGGTAAGCGAGATTCACGCTGGCAACAAAATAGTTATCCGACCCTTTGGATCCGGGCAGTGTCGTCACGGTCTTTTCGTTGAAAGACGAATGTTGATATTGCCCAAGCACATTTCCGGTCAGCAGAGATGTGATGCGATGGGTAATTGCCACGTATACGGTGGTGGCCTCTTGATCGAGAGTGGTCAGGACGTCCGTCTGGCTGCGATCATGACGCACACCAGCCTGCAAATAACTTCCCGGCGCATAGGTGTAGGTCAAATTTCCGTCTGCGTAAGGAGTGATCGAATTCCCACCCGCTTCATAATAATCGGTATAGCGGGCACCAACGCGGACCGCTGCATTCAATTGTTGGTTAAAGCTGTGATCTGCACCGATAAAAAGATAATGCGATCGGTTATCGCGAATCTCGGGAGAAACGAACGGACCTGCAGTGACCAACGAGTCATTGCTGAGGTAATTAACCAAACCGAATTGATAGCCAGCTATGAGAACTGTTGGGCGCTGCCATTGATAACGCAGATTGGCACTCGCTAAGTGTTCCATTCGATCTAGTGCCGCAGAATAGCTGCCAGGACCGCTCTGATCGTAATCATAATAGTTGTTTTGATAGGCGAACTGCAAGCCCATCAATTCGGTCATTTGGGCAGTGAAATCAGCAGCTGCAGTATTACGAATGTTATTTCCATTCAATCGAAGCGGGACAGTGACGGTCCCGAGAGCATTCAAAATCTCAGGCTCCTGCGCCACGACGAAAGTTTCGCTCAGAGTCATTTTGTAGCGCTCGGAAAATGCATGATCTAGTTTCGCACCAAATTGATGGCTGTGATCAGCGCTCGCCTGGTGCTTGTCCGCTCGATCCTGATAATATTTCAGCGAATAGATATAGCTGGCACCAAAAAAAGTTTGCTCAAGCGGTATGTTGAGGGAGGCAGAGGGGCTAACTTCAAATCCGAAACTGCTTTGCGCAAAACCCTTCGGAGAGGTCGTGTAGTTGTCGTCGTAAAACCCGCGGACAGATGCGGACACGCTCCATTTTTTGGCCTTTTCCATCGCACTCAAGCCTGGGGTATAAGCTGCATGCAAGGCGTTTACTGCAACGGCGATGAGTCCGGCCACGATTAAAATTCTTTTCATACAGTTAGTCGTCTTTCGTTTGGTCCCAAAAGACGGTCAAAACGTCCATCGGTTTTAGGGAGGGTCATAAATATTGTCAAACGTAAACCAAAAGATTCTAGTCTATCTATGGTTTCGGTTCGATTGCCGGGTGGGTGTCCGTTGCCTTTTCTAATCCCAGAGCCCATTTTATCGCACCAAGCACATGTTTCTGGTAGTTTTCATCGTTCCAAACCTCGTCACGATGACCAAGCTCCGTGTAAAACACTTTTCCTTTACCAAACTCACTGCACCATGCGATAGGAAACTCTCCCGCTTGCGCTTTGTTTCCGGGATCCTTGTCCAATTTCAAAAGCAAATGGACTTTTTTAGGATCATAGGATTTGAACATGTAGATTTCGTCGGTAACGGGCCACGTCTTGGGAAGCGCTTTGCAAGCAGGGTGCGCCGGATCAAGATTGATGCATTCAACTTCCGTGATTGCTGGATGATGAGAAAACTCCGCGCCAATCATTTCAATGTAGGGCGGAAAGCTATGAAGCGTGTCGGTTGCGGAATGCATTCCGATGAAGGCTTTTCCGGATTTCAACCAATTGATAAATCCTTCTTTGTCGGGCAGAGGCAAATCGCCGGTCGTATTTGCGAAAATCACACCATCATACTTCTTCAAGTTCTCCAGCGTCATCTTTTCAGTCACCTCTTTCGCCACGGTCGCCACGTCGGTGCCCTCACTCTGCCGAACGTAGTCCACGGTGAACGCGCCCGACTTCTTCGCCATCTCCCCCAAAACCTTTTCTGCTGTCGGAATTGAACCATGCCGGTATCCAGTCGTTACCGTCACGACGAGAAGTTTTTTCGGAGCGGCGGTCGCGGAAACGACGAATGCCAAGGTCAGAACAACTGCAAATGTAATATTCTTTATCATAGACTGACTGCGTCCGAAGGTATCTTGACGATCCCGGTAAAGGCAATAGGGAATAGGCTGTTTTGTTCTAAGATGGCGCGGCGCGTTCCTTTGCGATTGTCCATGGATCCTTTTGCTGATAAGATGCACTTGCGCCCACAAAGTTCCCGGAAATCTACGGTTTTGACTTATGCAAAAAAACCTATCCCTGCTTCTAGCCTGTGCTGTGGTGGTATTGCTTGCAATCTGCCTGGTGCAATCCTTCCAGATTTCGGATCAAAAGGTACAGCTGATCGGCGTGCGGGATATCGTAAGCACAAATGTCAGACAAATTAAAACCCTGGAAGCCACAGTTAACCGCTTGGAATCACAGCGGATTCTTCAGAAAAAAGCGATGCGAAATATTGTGCAGCAAAACACTAATTTGGGCGTGCCACAGAAAACGCTCACGACAATCCCATTAACCAGTGAAGGCCCAAAAGATGTCACCGCCCCATTGAAATAGGGTTGTTCCACCATTTACTGACAGAAATCGTAAAAGAGCCAAATCAAAAGCCGTCGAAAGTGGCTGATCGGAGAAAATGTGTCCGGCAAATTTTTACCCCGTTCGGAAAACTGGATTGTTCCAGCGGACTTCGTAGAAGATGGAGGACCGCCCGGAAACTGCTGGGCGATTCCGCCAACCGATTGGCTGAGCATTACCCACAAGTCCAAGTGAGAACGAGAAAGTTTTGCTGAGTCTCTTGATCCAGAGTTCCCAGCCGGTTTTTGGGAATAAATGCGGGAATTCCAGACTGACGGCGACACCAATAATATTATAGGCGGGAATTCCAGCCTCCCCGTGGCGTCTATAATAATATTGGCGGGATTTTCAGGCTGACGGCGGCGCCTATACTTTTATTTGCGGAATTTCCATTCTGTAAACGGCGCCAATAATAATATTGGAGTCACGGTAAGGCTGGAATTCCCGCCAATAATAATAAATGCGCCGATTACAGAATGGAAATTCCGCCAATAATAATAAATTCCAAAATTCCAGCCTGTAATTTCCGCCAATAATAATATTGGCGTTGCTACAAGACTGTCAGTCAGTGACTTACGAAGATCGATCTGTTTTTCACCGTTTTACCCAGAATCGCCCTTTGGCGACTCCTGATGTCCCGACCTTCGGGAGAATTTGAGGCATCTTTTGTCCAATTTCCCAGTCCTAAGAGGCACCCGGTGATGCGTTTGTTACACCGCCATTAAGGGAAGATAAATGTGAAATACGGTCCCCTTGTTCACTTCGGAATGCACGTGTAACGCGCCGTTTCCCTGCCTGACCAGGCGCTGGACGATGCAGAGACCCAGGCCCGTGCCGGTCTCAGACTTCGTCGTGAAGTAGGGTTCAAACATTCTGGCCATAACGTCGGCGGGAATCCCCGGACCATCATCTTCCACTGTCAACCGAGCCGCCGATGGCATGCCTTGAAGTTTTTCCGGCAAGATGAATTGGTCACTCGGGCTCCGCTTAAATTCGCTAAATTTTAGCGGCTGCTGAATGATCTCTCCATAGATCCGAACTCGGTGCAGGGTCGCCGTGCTCTGGAACGCGTTCACAGCCAAATTTAATAGGATCTGAACGGCATCCGCGCCGTTGATCGAAACAATCGCATCGCTTTTCAACGACTCAATCTGAAGCTCGTGCGCTGCGCAACTCGGATGCCCCTTCAACAGGGCACCCAAATCTTCCAGCACCTTATTCACCGACGTGGTGGCTTTTTCAGAGGGTTTACGGCGCAAAAAGCTCAGGTAACGCTGTGAGATATCGACGCAGTGGGTAACTTGCCTGTTAATCAGCCGCAAGTGGTCCTTGAGTTCCTCAATCTGTTGACCTTCAAAACGACGTATTGAATCGAGATCAACGTTAATGAGTTGAATGTACCCAGCGATAATCGTTAACGGGCCGTTGATATCGTGCAAGATGCTGGCGTATATCTCACCTTTATTGCGGGTGATTTCTTCATCGATCGTGTGCTGCTGCAACTCAATTTGCAACGAAGTCATCTTCTGATGAGTGGACCGAATTTCTTCCACAAAGGTTCGTCGTTCCATCGCATTTGCAACAGCCGCTCGAATTGTTTCCACATCATAAGGCTTGCTGAGGTAATCACATGCCCCGTACCGCAAAGCCTGACGAATAGTTTCTATTGTTTCATAACCGGTCAACATCATCGCTTCGATCGATGGATCTGCAGCTTTGAGTTTTTCCAGCAATTCGATTCCAGACATACCCGTCATTCGGATGTCCAGGATAGCTACGTCTACGGTATTCGATTTGATCAGTTCCAACGCGTCGTTTCCGTTGGAAGCCGCGATGACATTATAAAAATTGCGGAAAATAACCTCCAAAGACTTCCGGGGTCCTTCGTCGTCATCGACAATCAGCAGCGTTCGTTTCCTCGATTGCGACGATGTTATTGTTGGATTGTCTATTGATTTGGATTCTAGCGACACAAACATAGAATGAATTAGTCACCGGAGAGCAATTTCTCCCAGAGCGCTTCATTGGTAAGGACCTTCGCCACAAACTGGCGATCCTCCTGGTTCGGCACCTCCTCCAAGGGGGTGACTGGAAAATTCAACGTGAACACAGTGCCTTTGGCCGCACCGTTCTTAACCTCAATGGTTCCTCCATGATGATAGACAAGGAAATAACAGGTCATCAGGTTGATACCGAATTCCTGCGGGTCGTCTTTGCGTAAAAAGAAAGGATTGAACACGGAACGCAAATCATCGTCCGGAAGACCCGGTCCATCGTCAACAACTTCGATTTGAAGCATGGCAGTCGGCAGCATGCTTGCACTGATCGTAACCACGCTGTTTTCCGGAAGATTGATTGTCTCGTCTTTCAGCAAGAGTTCAAAAATCCGGTTAAATTTTGTCTCATCAACCGTCAGGGAAGGCAGGGATGAAGAAACATTATTCTCCACGCGAATTTTTTTCACGGCGAGTTCCAGATTCAATTTAGCCACCGAACCGACGATGACCTCCGATAGTTGAACCTTGTCTTTGAACACCGGCTTCGGCTTTTCAGAAACCGCTCCCACGTCAGCGAGCATTTCCATGATGCGCTTCACCTGGGATTGCACATGATCGTAAAATTCCCGCCAATAATTGGGGTTCCGGAGTTCATCCAGTTGAATGTTCTCTTCGCGCAGCTTGGCTGGGGCTAAATCAAGAAAGGTCCGCACCGCTACCAGCGAATTGCGAATATGATGACTCATGCCTGCAGCTAAAACGCCGAGACTGATCACGCGATCGGTAATCATCATGTTTTGCAGCACGGAAAGTTTTTCCCGCAACAGCTGATCCCGCTCCGTTTGCACCATGAAAAATTCCAGAGCGCGCCTTAAAGTAATTTCCAACTCAGGCGGATGCCATGGCTTGCTCACGTATTTATAAATGGCACCCGTGTTCACCGCCGCGACGGCTGCCTCGTAATCAGAATAGGCGGTGGCGAGAATCCGGAGGGTGCGGGGACGGAGATGCCTTACTTTTTCCAATAACTGCACACCTTGTTCGCCAGGCATGCGCTGATCCGTCATGAGAATTGCAATCTCATCCTGATGTTGCTGAAAAACCTTAAAACCCTCCTCTGCACTTGAAGCCGTTAAAATTCGGAAATGTTCCCCGAACTCCCTTGCGAAATATTTCAACGACTTTTCCTCGTCGTCGACATAGAGAATTGCGAACTTTTTGTAATCGTAGAAACCTTGCATAAATCCTTATCCCTCACCGACCTGCGCTATACTGTTTTATTTCTCTGGAAATTCCAATTTAAATTCCGTGAAGCTGCCCACTTCGCTGCTCACTGAAACCGTGCCCCCCCATTCCGTCAGGATGCGATAGCAAATACTGAGCCCAAGCCCCATGCCTTCACCGACATCCTTGGTTGTGAAGAACGGATCAAAGATCTTCCCGAGGTTTTCGCTGGGGATACCATTCCCATTGTCTCGAATAATAATCAAACGCCGCCCGGGCTCACTCTTGGCCTCCATCCAAATTGTAGGCGCACTGTCCAAAAACTGCTTTTCTTTCAGGGCATCGAGGGCGTTCTGCACCAGATTCACCAGAACTTGCACCAATTTGTTGGAATTACCGTTAATCCGGAAATCTTCAGGAATCGCTTTCTCGAACCGAACTGCTTTGAGTTGGTCACTTAAGAAACGTTCAACCGAGGCAACGACCTTTTTCACATCCACTGATTCAAGCTGGTCGGTGCTTGGATGCGTAAACGTGCGCAAATCGGAAACAATGTTCTTTACGCGGTCGACACCCTCTTCGATGTCGCGTAAGACCTCACCGAAGTCAGGTTGCTCGCCCGCAGGAAGAAGCTTCTCTTTTTTCCTCAGGGAATAGAGGGCAGTTTTGGTGTAATTCAAAGGGTTATTAATCTCGTGGATAATCCCTGCACTCATACGGCCTAGCCCTGCCATTTTTTCAGAATGGACGAGTTGCGCCTGCGCGTCTTTCAATTCTTCCAACGTCGCTTCGAGAATTTGGTTCTGTCGCGCCAGCGTGCGCTGCATTTGATGTTGCTCAACCAGATTCTTCACGCGGACATGCAGTTCCGTGGTCGAAAACGGTTTGCTCAAAAAGTCGTTCGCGCCAGCGGACAATGTCGCCAGCTTGGTTTCCTCGTCCGCGCGAGCAGTCAGTAAAATGATCGGGATATGCTGGGTCGAAGTTTTGGCGCGCAATTCACGGCATACCTGCAACCCATCCTTTTCCGGCATCATCATATCGAGCAAAATGATTTCGGGTAGAAACTGGCTCGCTTTCTCGGTCGCCTGCAATCCATCCACCGCTTCCAACACATGGAATTGCCCACTCAATTGCGTCTTCAAAAAGCGCAACATGTCTGGCTCGTCGTCTGCAATAAGCATCCGCGGCTTCTTGGTTGCGGAAACTTCTTCAGGACGCAGCCCCTCTTGAACGGACGCCATCCCGGGATGCAACTCGGCCCGTCGATATAAATTCGAAAGCCACTCATCGGTCTTTGAAACCGGCCCTGCCTCGGTGACCGCCACGGACGCTTCGGGCACAGCTTCCAGTTCGGCCTTTGCCTCGATGTAAGGCAACTCAATCGTCATCGTCGTGCCTTTCCCAAGCTGGCTTTCTGCGATCACTTTTCCGCCCTGCACCTCGACCAGTTCCTTGACCAGCGCCAGACCAATTCCAGTTCCTTGATACTTCCTCTGTGCAGACGTGTCCGCCTGCCAAAAACGATCAAAAATGAATGGAAGATGGTTTTCGGCGATACCCATTCCCGTATCCGCGACGCGCAAGATGAGCGTTTCATTCCGTCGTTCCGCCTGAACGGTCACTTCACCGCCGCCCGCCGTGAATTTCAAAGCGTTGAACATCAGGTTCAGGAGAATCTTTTCCAACTTGTCGCGGTCTGTGACGATTGTGCCAATGTTTTCCGAAATCAGCGTCGTCACTTTAAGCCGTTTATCTTTCGCCACGCCTTGAACAGAATTAGCGAGCCCCCGAATGAAATCCCGGACAGATAACGCATCCTTTCTCAAATGCATTTTTTCGGATTCCAACTTTTCCAGGTCGAGTAGGTCGTTGATCAGCTTGAGCAAGCGCATGCCGTTTGCATGCATCGTTTGCAAGAGGCTGCCGGTTTCTGCATCAAACTCAGGCGCTTTGCGGTGGAGAATTGTTTCCAGGGGGGCAATCAGGAGCGTCAATGGAGTGCGCAACTCATGACTCATGTTCGCGAAAAAACGACTTTTCACGCGATCCAGTTCCACGAGCTTGCGATTGCCTTCTTCGAGTTGCTGCCGGTTGGCATCCAGCTCGTGTCTTAACGAAAACTCCCGAAAGCGCAGTTTGCTGTGGAAATAACTGCTCACCACCACGACCACTGACGTCAGCGACAAGAAATAGACGTTATTCACGAGATACCTGGCTTCGAAAGTTGAGGATTGGAGCAGGCCTGCCGCGACATACATGAAGATAACCATGCCCGCTGCGAGCAAATTTTCCTGGTAGGTCCAGGGCAAAATCAATCCGATCGCCAGCACAACGAGGTTTAGTCCAGCATAATAGGGCGAGAGCGGATCCTTCGCCGCGTAAATCATCCAGGCTATGAAGAGCGCTGGAAGCATGTACCAGGTCATTCCGAGGACGCGGTAATGCTTTTTTCCGAAGGAGGTGAAAAATAGCGCGAGAACGACCCCGACCAACAAAGAGCAAAACAACCGCGCCTGCAGGAAACTCCAGACCTTGTGCGGATAGACGAAATAGTCCAGCACGAACCCCGCCGGCATCATGATGATCGCCAGGATTGCGCCCATTTTGGAATTGGCGATCCTGACCTGCCGATCGTATTCCGCAAAATCCCGCTGGACGTCGTTATTGTTCAATTGGAGCTATTAAGCGGCTTGCGGACTTCGATGAAAATATTCGAGCCGGTTGTTTCCGCGCGAACGGTATAGGAGTCGGGCGGTGCCTGATCGGGCCGCAAGGTTTCGAATTGCCTGCTGTTCCGATACACCAGATGCCATTCGAAAATATATTCCATCGTGTTCCGGATCGGATTGGAAGCATCAACATTCGTTGCCACCAGTAATCCACCTGGCGCGAGCAAGTCATAAAAGATGCCCATCAACCGTTTACAAATGCGATCGTTGAGATAATCAAACAACCCGGCACAGTAAATGAAATCATAATCGCCACCATTCGCTTGCACTTTTGAATACTCTTTCAACATTTGATGGACAGACTTCTTCACCATTTGGATCTGGGTCGTCCGCCGGTTCTTCATCTTGATTTCTTCGAGAAGTTTGCCGGTGTGCTCGAGGGTTTCGTCGTTGAAATCAAGCAGCGTCAGGTTCGAGCGATCACACAAATCCTCATGCATTAAGAAATTTTGGATTTCTTTGGCGGGGCCACAACCAAGATTCAAAATCCGGGAGGTGCGACCGAGTCGCGTGCAACGACGTGTTTCCTCTACCAGTTTGTCCGTGAGATAAACCACGCGGTTGCGATGCCCTTCGGCCGGCGCCTGAAGCAAGATGTAGACATTCAACAACTTTGCGAATAGCGAACTCCCTTCCACAGGATCGCGCAGAATCATATTCACCATCTCGTAGTCGCCCGCGTAACCGAGCGGCTTTTGGTAAATGCGATACATGAAGGGCGAACACAGCAATAGTGGATGCAGTTGACGCTTCACATACATTCGATGCACGGGCTGAAGCTCCTGTTGGATCACGGCCGCAGCTTGTTCAAAGCGGGCAAACAGGGAGTTCACCGTCGGAAGCATGGGCGTACGCAATTCTCCAATCACATCTCGCTCCATCTGCGGACGACTACCCGTCGATTGTGAACGCACCCCAAGTTCCACTTGTTCGAGCCATCGACGCAGATCCGCGAGCAGCGTCTGCATGTCCGCGACGATAACTTTAAAATCTGGCAGCACCTTGTAAATCTTTTCCCATTCCTTCAGAAACTCATTGAATTCCTCCTGGAGCCTCGCCGGATGGGTCATCGGCGAAAAGAGATCAACATCAAGCCAGTTGTCATCCAGCGTCGCCTCGCAAACCAGAACGATGCCGGTATTCACGAGGTTGCTCACCACTGCACGACCGGAATAGACCATCCGCTCATTCATGATGATTTTAAATTCATGAAGCACTTCAGACAGCTGCAGGATGCTATAGGGATTATAAACCTCAAAAACCACAAGATACCGCGTCAGCCGCAAAGGCGTCGCGCGGATTTCAACTCCCTGACTGTTACGACAAATGATGAAGCTGTTCTTCTCACCTGTCTGGAGAGCAATTGTGTTTTCCATTGTTTCAGTCCGTTAGCCGGATTCTCTGCAGTTTAAAGTGTCGGGTAATCCAATGTTTTTGGAAAAAAATCCCTCGCGGAATGCTTATTTTTTCCATTCCACCGACATGTTATACCATACAACATTCTGTCGTAGTTTCATCTAATCCTAAAAAAAGGGTCTTGAACAGTCTTTTTAGGGGAAACCCTTAGCCTTCGGTGGTTCTGACGCGCCCATATCTCTCACTCCTGTAGACAGTTGGAGTCGCTGATGCTTAAAGGTTTGCGCTCATTATCGGTTTCAGCCATGCTCCGCGCGATTTCGACGGTTTCCATCAATAAACTCGACCCGCTCATGCACCGAAAATACTCCATCACCTCGGTTCTTTTGCTGAAATACTCCTCACTCCTGGTCCTTTTAGCAGGGCTACCACGACTCTACGTTCCTGACGCGAACGCCGTCGCGTTTCGGCTTCCTAATCAAGACCCCGAAGCCATTGCGCGTGGCAATGCTTTTGCCGCCACTGCGGACAATCCATCAGCCATATATTATAATCCTGCTGGTATTACTCAGTTAGAAGGGCAAACCATCAGCGCAGGGGTATATTTAATTTCCGCTGATACCACCTACACCTCACCTACCGGAGCCAAAGCGCATACCGACGCGAAGTTCCAACCGGTCCCTCAGATTTACTACGTTTACTCCCCCACAAATTCAGCGCTTTCGTTTGGCGTCGGCGTTTACGCACCTTATGGACTGTCTCTCGACTGGCAAAATCCACCATTCCGCACGATCGCGGACAGCGGCAAGTTGTTGTATGCCACCGTCAATCCAGTGGTCGCGTGGAAAGTTCATCGCACCTTTTCCATTGGCATAGGACCAACGCTTAATTATTCCGAAGCCGAACTGAAACAAGGGATTGGCATTCTTCCAAATGATCAATTCAGGTTCAAAGGCCATGGGGTCGACTATGGTTTCAACGCGGGAATGATGTGGCAACCGCACGAGCAGTGGTCCTTTGGCGTTAACTACCGCTATCTCACCACCGTCAATTACCGCGGCGAATCCGAAGCCAAACCGCTCTTTCCTCCTCGCGGCAGCAGCGCCAAAATTCGTTTTCCCCAATTCGTGGTCGGCGGAGTCTCGTTCCGTCCAACCGAAAAGTGGAATCTGGAATTCGACGTGGACTGGACCGACTGGGATAACGTGAATGAGATTAATTTCAAGAACACCTCCTTCGGCACCCTCCCGTTCGTGGTAAATTATCAGTCCGGCTTCATGTATGAATTCGGCATCACGCGAAAGCTCCCCAAAGGGTATTACGCCAGCCTAGGTTATTTCTTCAGCGAAAATTCCAGCCCGGATAAGTATTTCAACCCCATCGTTCCGGACGGCGATTTATATCTCGGCAGTTGTGGCGTCGGACACAAAGGCCAGCGTTGGGACTTTGCGCTCGCCTATCATTTTGCGTCCAACGGCAGCGGACGCGATGTCAAAGGCAGCCTCGCAAAGGGCGGGTTGGCGGACGGGAATTACAAAACGTTTAACCAGGCGGTAAACCTTTCCGCGGCATTCAAATTCTAAGAACCTTGTCCATGTTCTAGAAGAGGCCGTCCGATCCGGACGGCCTTTTCGTTTTCTCTACGCAAGAATTTCGCGCACAACGTTCCCGTGCACGTCTGTCAGACGGAAATCGCGGCCGCTATAACGGTACGTCAGCTTTGTGTGTTCAATGCCCATCAGATGCAAAATCGTGGCGTGCAAATCGTGGACGTGCACTTTGTTCTCGACGGCGTGCCAGCCAAATTCATCCGTGGCACCGTGAACCATCCCGCCTTTGATGCCGCCACCCGCCAGCCACATCGTGAAGCCGAAGGGATGATGTTCGCGTCCGTCCTTGCCTTCAGCAGTGGGCGTGCGCCCGAATTCTCCGCCCCAGATCACGAGCGTATCTTCCAAAAGTCCACGCGCTTTCAAGTCTTTCAGCAACCCTGCAATCGGTTTGTCCACGGCGGCGCAGTTGTTCGGCAGTTCTTTCTGCAAATCACCGTGCTGATCCCAGAGTTGGCAACTGGTGCGCTTGGTGGTTTGGGTGTGATAAACCTGCGCCACCCGCACGCCGCGTTCAACCAGTCGACGCGCCATCAAACATTGTTTGCCAAAAATATCCGTCGCATCGTCGCCAATGCCGTAAAGCTTCTTCGTTTCCGGTGATTCTGCTTCGACATCAAAAGCCTGCGGCGCTTCCGATTGCATGCGGAACGCCAGCTCAAATGATTCGATGCGCGCGTTGAGCCGACTATCCTCCTCACGTCGCGCTTGGTGCAAATGGTTGATCTTCTTCAACCAATCCAGTTGTCCGCGCTGTTGTTTTCGTGAGAACAGTTTGTTGTCCAGATTGGCAATCGGATTCTTCAAATCCGAAACAAGGGTTCCCTGGTAGGCCGCCGGCAGAAAACTGGAACTCCACAGCGGCGCCCCTTGGGCCGGTTGCGCCGGACTGATGACCACGAACCCCGGCAAATTCTGATTCTCGCTACCGAGACCGTAGAGCAGCCATGAACCCATGCTGGGCCTGGAAAAAGCCTGCTCGCCGGTATTCATCTGCAAACAAGCGCCGTTATGATTGATGTTATCCGCCACCATGGACCGAATGATGCAGAGGTCATCCACACACGTGGAAAGGTGTGGAAATAATTCACTGACTTCGATTCCCGCCTGACCGTGCTTCTGGAATTTCCAGGGTGAACCCAAAAGATTACCGGTCTTGGTCCGTTCGAGCTTCGGCTTTTCAAACGGCAGCGGCTTACCCATATCAACGAGCAAACGCGGCTTCGGATCGAAGAGATCGACATGCGATGGACCGCCGGACATGAAAAGAAAAATCACGCGCTTCGCCTTCGCCGGATATTGCGGCGGCTTGACGGTGAGCGGATTTGAATTCGCCGCCTCCGCGAGCGCGCGCGTGACAAAATCATCCGCGAACAATCCCGCCAGGCCGAGCATGCCGAAGCCGCTGGCAAATCGCTTGAGCATTTGTCGCCGATTCAAGGGAAACTGCCTCTCCATTTCATTCATAAAGGTCCATTCGCTTAATCGGCATAAACAAATTCGTTCGCACACAGTAGCGTCTGGCAATACTCCAGCCAGGCCGTTTCCACCGGTTGCTTTTCCTTGTGCGCCATCTCCAATACTGCCCGGCCAATCTTAACTTCTTCCCCCACTGGCAGCCGTCCATAGAGCATCTGATACAGCCACTCGATTTTCTTCCCGTCATTCAATTTGCCAAACTTCGTCACCCGACCCGCCAACGCCTTGGCCTGTGCGATTACGAAGGGATGATTCAGCAGGAACAACGCCTGCGGTGCGACGGTGGAAACCACCCGTGATTCCACAATCGCCGTTGAGTCAGCCCCATCGAACATCGCCCGATAATTACTGCGATCGGAGCGGATGGTCATGAGATACAACGTGCGTCGATCGTTGTTCAAATCACGGATGGCCGCTCCACCCAGACTGCGATCAAGACGGCCCGCCGCCGCCAATAAACTGTCGCGCAACGATTCCGCATCGAGACGCTGGCGCGGCATTCGGCCGAGTAATTTGTTTTCCGGATCCGTATTCAAGGTCGCGCGTTCCGGCACCGAAGACTGCTGATAAACCGCCGAAAGAAGGATCGAGCGATGCATGGCCTTGATAGACCAACCGGATTCCACAAAGCGGCGCGCCAGATAATCGAGCAACTCAGGATGCGTCGGCGGCGTGCCGAGTTTCCCGTAGTTGTTCGGCGTTCGCACGATGCCTTCGCCGAAGTGGTGTTGCCAAATGCGATTCATCATCACACGCGCCGTGAGTGGATTCGCGGGACTGCCGAGCCATTTCGCCAATTGCAACCGTCCGCTCCCCTCGGTGAATGGTGTTTGGTGATCCCCAGCAATGATGCGCGGGAATCCTCGCGGCACCAATTCGCCCAATCGATCGTATCGCCCGCGCACATGAATTTTCACATCATGCACGCCAGCGTGAGGGCTTTCCGGAACGCCCCCTTCCTGCAAACCGTGCGCCATCAGAAGCGCTGCTGGCGGATGACTTCGCAGGTCGCTCAGCTCGGCCTTATCCTTTTGCAAAGTATTCTTCGCCTCAGCGGTAAACAATTTTTCCTCGTTCCGCAACGGCGCCCAAAAGGAACCGCGCGGAACAGCGAACGCCATGTAAACCCCGTTCGTCACGGTCGTATCCAAAACCTCCTTCTGCATCTGCGCGGCAACGCGTTTAACCTCTGCCAGATCGACACGGTTCGATCCCTTTGCCATTTCCAGCCAGCGACCCACCCCGGATTCTGCCGATGCCGTCAGGCTTTTCACGGCCAGATCACGGAAGCGCCAAATATCCGCGTTGCCGAATCGATCCGAATGAGGGTTCCCGGAATGGAGATCGCTCGCCACGTCTTGATTAATATCCCAAACACGTTTCTGTCCCTCCGCTTCCACGACTTCCAACTCGATCATCGTCGTATCGCATTCGTAAGCGCCCTTGGGAAAGATATTCAATTGCACGTAATCTCCCGCTTGAACCTGACACGAAATGGCGGACTCCTTGCCCGCAAGTTGTTCCATGCCGCCGCTCGGAATCGATCCCTTCGCCAATGGCGTTTCCTTGGGACCAGATAGTTTAACCAGGCTCCACTCAATGCCATCGCCGCAATTGGGATCTATATCTACCACTCGACCTTTGATGTGCACCGCCCCGGTCACGGGACTTTTCCAGGCCGCCGCGACCCCATCCTTGGGCGATGGATGCATACTGATATGATGGGCCGGCAGTTTGATCGTGGCATAGACAATCTCCTGGTCCGTGCTGTTCGCCACCACCGACGGGTTCTCAGCACCACTGGCCATGCGCCAGACATTGAGCCCTTGAATGTTGAGTAGATTGCGAAGCGGTTGCGACAAGAGCCCGAGGTTTTCAGATCCAAGAAAGCTGATCCAGCGGCGCAAAACCGGTTCCGCCAGGTTTTGTGATTCCGCGAGCGCACTGAGGGACTTGCTGGAATCCGTTTGATATTCCCACGCCGCCATTAGATAGCGTTCGGTCTCAGTTTTCGCGCGCGTCGCGACAGCCGCAATTTGCTCATCCTGAGTTTTCTCAATCTGTTTTTCCAACTCCGCGATGCGCGCTTCACGCTGTTTGCGTTGTTCCATTTCCGTTTTCGAAGCCAGAGGAATCCGCAACAACGCCTCACCCGCTCCTTTTGCGGTCAGCTTAGGAATGATGTGGCTGCTGAAGAAAATTCCCGCGAGCGAATAATAATCTGCCGTGGGAATGGGATCGAATTTGTGATCGTGACAACGCGCGCAGGCCAACGTCAGCCCGAGAAAAGCTCGACCCGTCACGTCCACGGCATCATCCGCGATGTCGGTGAGAATCTTCTCCTTATCCGCGTCGCCATTGCCCCAATTGCCGACCGCATACATGCCGGTGGCGATAATGGCGTTGGTATCGATGCCGTCCGGCTGTGGTGATGGCAACAGATCACCAGCAACTTGCTCAGTAATAAACCGGTCGTAAGGCAGATCGCGATTGAAAGCATTCACCACCCAATCGCGATAACGCCACGCGTCAATAATATCCTGCTCCGTTCCGACAATTCGGCTATCAAGAGAATCGGTGTAACGCACGACATCCAGCCAATGCCGCGCCCAACGTTCGCCGTAATGCGGCGATGCCAGCAAACGATCCACGACTTTCGCGAAAGCACCAAGTGACTTGTCGTTGAGAAATGCATCGATCTCTTCCGGCGTGGGTGGCAAGCCAATGAGATCAAACGTGACCCGACGCAAGAGCGTGCGCTTTTCCGCAGGCTTGGCCGGTGACAATCCTTTCTCTTCCAGTTTCGCGAGAACGAATTGATCGATCGGCGACTTCACCCATCCCCTTCGTTTCACCTTCGGACGCGGCGGATCTTGCGGTGGAGAAAAGGCCCACAGTTTTTGTGCCGCTTCAAAGTCATAAGCCGGTTTTTGCGGAGTCGCAGCCACAGTCGCTGATTCCGTTCGTGGATCAGGTGCGCCCATTTTTACCCACGTGATTAAATCGGCGATCTGCGCCTCCGAAAGCTTTTGGTCCTTCGGCGGCATCTGCAAATCTTTATCCGTGTAGCGCACGGCTTTGATCAACAGGCTTTCTTCCGGTTTGCCGGGCACAATCACCGCGCCGGATTCGCCGCCCTTGAGCATTCCTGCTTTACTGTCGAGCCGCAGCTTGCCTTTCAGTTTCTCCGCCTCCGCGCTGTGACATTTATAACAATGCTCGACCAATACAGGACGGATCTTCGTTTCAAAAAAGCTGAAGTCTTCTTCTGCTCGCCCCAGCGAAAACCAAAACAAAGTTGGTACAACCAGTAGCGATAAATATTTTTGGCGCAGAAACATTTGGGCGTAACGGCAGCTTATTCAAAACCGCCCGACTACGCAACGTCGACAACCCCGTCAACCGCCGGAGGGAGATGCCCGGCAAAAAGAAATGTCCAATTCCTGCCCGGGCGGGGAATAGTTAGTAGATGCCTGACCTGAACGACATGGATTTGCTCCGGGAATACGCCGACCGCGACTCGGACCCGGCGTTTGCCGAAGTGGTTCAACGGCACATCAATTTTGTTTATTCCGTGGCGTTGCGCTACGTCGGCAATTCCCAGGATGCGCAGGATGTGACGCAAGCCGTGTTCATCATTCTCGCGCAAAAAGCCGCTGGCCTCCGCGAAAAAACCATTCTCGCCGGTTGGCTGTATGAAACCACCCGGTTCACCGCCGCCCGGTTCATGCGGTCCAAGGCCCGGCGTCAATCCCGCGAACAGGAGGCACACATGCAGTCGAGTTTAAGCGATTCAGATACGGACGACGCCTGGGAACGACTCGCCCCGCTCCTGGAGGAAGCCATGTCGGAGTTAGGTGAAAGGGATCGCACGCTGCTGGCGTTGCACTTTTTCCAAAGGAAGAGCGCGGAAGAAACTGCCGCAATTCTCGGCATCCAGAAATGGGCTGCCCGCAAACGTGTGGCGCGAGCGGTGGAAAAGCTTCGGACATTCTTCGCACGTCGGGATGTCAGTGTCTCGGCGGTCGTTTTAATGGGAGCCGTCACGACACATTCGGTTCAAGCCGCACCTGCGGCTCTGGCAGCATCCATTTCCGCCGTCGCCATTACCAAAGGGACGGCGGCAAGCGCAACGACTTTAACACTCATCAAAGGGACATTGAAAATGATCGCGTGGGCAAAAGTAAAAACAGCCGTGGCCGTGGGTTTAACCATCCTTCTCGTTACCGGAACCGCCACGGTCGCCGCAAAGAAATTGAAATGGCATCAACCCCACGCCTGGCAGAATGCGGACGATCTATTCGAAGCCCTTCGGAAGACTCCGCCGCAAGTTACGATCTTGCGGGCAAAAGTCAGGGAGACTCCAGGCGGGTCCGTTAGCGAAGACGACAAAACGCTTGGACTCGGAATGAGTTTTGAATCGATGGTGGAATTCGCCTACGGCAAGAATGAATACAACACGATTATTTCAACGAAGCTCCCACCGGATAAAATCGACTTCATCGCGAATTTGGAACACGGCTCGCGAGAAGCCCTCCAAGCGCAGATAAAAAAACAATTTGGAATCATCGGACGTTTTGAAGCGACCCCAAAGGACGTCGATGTTCTTCGGGTGAAGGATCCCAAGGCATTAAAATTAACACCTCGACACCCGACAATCGATCAAGCCGGGATGTGGTTTGAGGGAAAACGATTTCGCTGGAGCGGGCAACCGAGCAGTCAGCTGGCGAGTTGGCTGGGAAGATATTTCAAAAAGCCAGTCATCGACATGACCGACATGACGACCGCAGCGAGAAAACTCGAGGAATACAAATTCGACCTCAACTGGGACGATAACGATCTGCGCGAACATAACTCCGATAAGCTAAAGAAAGCACTCGAGGAAGTTGGATTCGAACTCATCTCAACGAACCAGTCGATCAAGATACTCGTGGTGGAGAAACTGGCGGGGAAAGGCCCGTACGGACAACAGCGAGATCAATAAAGTTGGTATCACCGCGTTCAAGACCCGGCCAATCCAGTGCATGGGAGTGGATTACCGAATTAGGGGCCACGTTGTTGGGGCTTTCGTCGCTTTAGCCCACGGCTACAAAGCTTTATTGTTGCGAAACGGGTTTGAGCTCGGAGGAATCTTTCGGCGGAAACTTCGTATTCAGAAACCCCGCGAAGGTGTCGATCTCCTGGGCAGTGAGTGGACCGCCTTTAGTGTTGAGGAACACCGGCATCAAACTCGTGCCGCCATTCTCCAGGTAATACTTCCAATATTCTTTGCTGGTGACTTTGTTGATGTCGGCCAGGTTAGGAACCATGTCGGCGCGATGTCCATCGGGTTGATGGCAAATGGTGCAGTCTGCAGCGAACAACTCCTCACCGGTTTTCCCGCGTCCTTTTTCCACGTGGCAGGAAGCGCAATCCCCTTTGAAAACAGCCTGCCGATCGGCGATCGACTTCATCACGTTTTGTTGGCGAGAAGCCTCGGCCGGATCGAAAGCGATGTAGACCTTCAAATGAAGCGTCTGCTGGCCTTCCGAGGAATAAACCGTCAGCAGTTTGTCCAAACGACCGGTTTTGCCCGCAAAGTTTATGATGGCGGAAACGGACCCGAATTCGCCGGGCGCCATGTTCCAGGGCTCGCGCGGAAGCCTGGCCACGGTGCAACCACAGGAAGGCTGAATGTGATTTAGGACGACGTTCGTTGCTGCCGTATTGGTTACCCAAAAGATAAATTGATTCGTGCTCTGCAGAGGCTTGGTCGTCACTTCCTTGACCATGGCATCCCAGACAAGAGGGTGCGCCCCCGGGGCAACCAATGGCGTTACCACGGTGGTCGGTTTCGGCAGCTGAACCGGCTCAACAACTGCCGGCAATGGTGCGGGACGCCGCTGTGCCGCGAAGAAGAACGCCGTTGCAACCAAACAAAGCAGAGCGACAAAAATAAAACGTTTCATGAAATCACGTGCAGGTCGAAAGATTAAAAGGAGAGCGACATGCAATAGGAGACCCATTCGCCGCGCTTTCGTTCGATCTAAACTGGGAGGCGAGAAACGGACGGATCTTGCTTTCAAAAAACGCGAAGTTCTCCGCCGCCCCGCTTGTCTGTTTGAACCCCGCCGCGTGAGGGCACGCGGCCTACACCGTGCTTTTTGTAGGCCGACTGCCCTCAGTCGGCGGGGCGGTGCTATCAAGATGCGCCCTTGCAAAAGGTCCCGCGCAAAACATTCTTGCCTCTTTTGCTGTCTGCACGGCATAAACGCGCCGAATATTTGGCATCTTACTACATCCTCGGAGAGGATCGGTTTGGGGGGCCACGGCATTAACGCATCATCAGCACACAACGCATCGCATGAATAAAAAAGGGAAGAAGAACGGTAAACCGAAGCAACGTTCAAAAAAGGATTCCACAACAAAAGCCAAGATCGTGCGTGGGCTCACACACGTTCGCCTCCGACGCATCGCCAAAATTCGTGAGGAGATTGCTGCGAATAGATTTCCCAACAAACAGTCACTCGCAAAATTATTGGAGGTTTCCCCTGAAGTCCTGGACAGGGACATCGCAGCGATGAAGATGGATTTGCCGATCGCCTTTGATTTCAAGGAAAATGGCTACTGTTTCACCGAGCCGGTTTCCAACGAAAAAGGAATGCGCGTTACCCGTACCGAATTGATCGCCACACTCTTTCTCTCCGAGTTGGGGAAGGAACTGAAGGGCACGTGCTGGGAGAAAGCGATTGAGAGCATCTGCGAGAAAGTCGCTGCTGGTTTTCCAGAGGACATGAGCTTCCGACCGTCCGACTGGAGCAGGATTATGTCGGTGCGTAAGAAAGGGGCGACAACGGTCGAGCCGGAGAATTTAGAACTGCTCGTCAACGCCATCGCCGACAAGGAAACGCTTCACGTCACTTACATGAATGGCGACGAAAAGGTTTCCGACCGCGACATCAACCCACTGCACCTCGAGCGCTTCGAGGATAATCTCTATTTAGTTGCCTACGATCATAACCGTCAAAAGGAGCTCGTCCTGGCAGCGTGGCGCGTGAAACCGATCACGCGCACCGGCAGAACTTTCGCCCACCCGCCCGGCTTTACGGCCGCCGGCTTCTTCAAACACAGCTTAGGCATTCACGGCCCCGAAGGTGATAAGCTACATGTGGTGGTGATTCGGTTCCGTCAAAAGGTGGCTCTGAAAATCAAGGAGCGCGTCTGGAACGCCCTGCAGAAGATGGAAATCCTCCCCGACGGCAGCGTGGAACTGCATTTTAAGTTAAATGGTTTAACCGAAGTCAGCCGACTGCTCCTCACCTGGATGCCGGAGATCATCTCAATCAGTCCGCCGGAATTATTGGCGATGCACGCCGCCAACATGAAGCAAGGGAATGAGAATCTGGCGAAGATGCAGGCCCTTTGACGAAACTTAACGGTTCGCTGCCGCACCGCGGCATCTAGGGCAAGACGACTGAGGCTCCGACAGCGGCCCCCGCCAATCCTGTAACTTGGGCTTGGGCTTGAGTTCAATAGCCCGGAGAGCGGCTATGACCCGCGGGTCTTCAGGTCCAACAACGCCGACGGTCATTACGGCTGCATGCGCGATCCAAAAATCGTTGTCTTCCGTGCATGTGACCAGAGCGGGTATGGCCGGCGCGGCGTTGGTTCCCATTGAACCGATGGCGTAGATCGCGGAAACCTTTGTCCCGTTCGGAAAATCGTTGGTCAGAATGGAGACAAGGACCGGCAGGGCGTCGGGTCCGATCCAGCCAAGGGCATCCAGCGCCCCACTCGCACCGTCACCGAGGTTTATCCTTGGCAGAAAAAACAAGTCACCTTTGTCTTCTTTTACCTCGTTCGTTGCCATGGCCATGCGAGCCAACTCCGGAAGGAACGGGCGAGCGGCGGAGCCCAAGGTTCGAAAGGATTCCTCAATACCGAGGTACGGCACGTTCGGAAAGTTTGTCTGGGTCAGCCACATTAATAAAAACGGAATCGCATTGGTGCCAGCATTCCTGATCGCATCCTGCGCCTCTGGCCCGTTGGGGATATCCGCGACTTTCGGAATCGGAGGAGAAGAATCCCAGGACGACGAAGACAAAACGGACGCGGAAAGCGCCGCCTGGTAAGACTCGCAAAACTTCAAATCGAGAACGTCGACCCAATAGCTGAGAGGCCGGTTGTGGTAAACCGGCTGAGCTGCAGTCTCAATCGCTTCCGCCCGGAAGACGGCAAGAGCGAGAGAGCCGAGCATGACGAGGGAAAAGCGCGAAAACAGTTTCATGGACCTCCGCGAGCGTAGGCGATCATATCGGCGCGGACAACTCATTCGTAGCAGCTAACGTGAGGAGGCTTATTCTTTTTTTCGGCTTCGCGTTCATCAAACGCACTACGTACCAGCTATTGAGTAATGATGCTGATGGTATGGAACTGCGCTTCGATGGGTGATTCATCCCACTTTGATTCATCAATTTTTATAAATTCCCTCATCTTCTCCTCGGTCCAATTCAAGCCAGGCCTCTTGCCCATAAAATTGATCGAAACTTCAACGTTGCCGCCTGGCACCCTGAGAGCATAGCTCACGCGTTTGAGTGGACGTCCGAAGCGATTCTCAGTCACGTCGGAGTATTTTTGACCGCTCACGACTTCATACTGAACGGATGATACGGTCATGGCGCCATTAGAGACATTTTCTGAGGCGCGAGCGATGGCCTCTTCTGTGAGGATTTGCAAAGAAACCATCAGCTCTTTCCAGAAGAATAGGATTGCGTCATTGCCGACACCCGGGAGTTTGCGTCGACGGGCTCGTTCCGGCAGGTCCATAACTAAAAAGACCTGCGGCGCAGCGGCCTTTTCCCCTTCCTCCTTGATTTGCTGCAGAAGGTCGGCTGGCGAAGCGATTAAGAAAACACCGGCAGCGAAGTGCAGAGGATCATTCTGTTGACTCGGTTCAGCCAACCAATCGTTGAGGGCGATAATATCTTCTTCCAACAATTTCTCGGCTTCGTTCGAGGGTAGTCCTGCGACGCGTTTACGGAGCAAGGCCAGCAAAGGTGCAAAGCCGGTATCTTCATTCGGTTCGTTTGGCGGCCCGAATTTCTTTCTGAACGGTTGAAGATAGCGTAACCGTCCTGGCAATGATGACGCACGTGGCATATTTACAACCGATTTCGGCGAGCGTAGGTGATCATTTCGGTGCCGACAACTCATTCGTAGCAGCCGACGTGAGGAGGCTCTGACTTGTTCTGTCGCCGCGGCGATAAACGAAATGAGCCTCGTCACCTCGTCTGCTACGAACGGAACTTTCCGGCGAGAGCCTTTTTTTGGAGCCAAAAAAACACCCTCGGCTATCTAGATCCAAAATTTTGCTCTAAAAAAACGCCCTCAGCTGTCTGGATCGCCATTTTTGGAGTAAAAAAACCGTTCTAGATAGCCGAGGGCACTTTTTTGAAGCAAAAAAACGGATCTAGCCAGCTGGAACCAAAATTTTGGAGCAAAAATTCCGATCCAGACAGCTGATGTCAGTTTTTTAGAGCAAAAAAAAGGTTCTAGATAGCTGAGAACCCTTTTGGGGAGCAAAAAATTGGATCTAGATAGCCGAGGATGATTTTCCGGAGGAGCAACGGCGTTTTTGTTGGGTTTTTGACATTTTCTGCCAGTGATCCAACCGCTATCATAACTAGGGGCGTCATCAATCAATCAGCTTGTCATTGAAGCCACCGCCGATCGCCTGCCCCTTGGCATTACGTCTCGCATAATGAACCGAACCCTGGTCAGGAGCATCGAACTCCTCAAATCGCAACTGTTTCGGGGATTTTTTTGCGATTTTGCCGAGGATTTCTTCGCGACGCCATTTGAAGTACTCTGGCATTCTTCGCTCCCACAACGACTTGCTCGGCACGTACATTACATATTCCGAATTGCCGCGAAACCCCAGGGAGTGGAACTTTTCGTGATATTTAACACCCGTTCCCATCCCAGGCTCCCATTCCGGTCCGCGACCATGATCAACGTCGACGTAATAAAAATACCGGATGCAGAACGACCTGTAGCCGTGAAAAAGAAGGCGAGCCCGAGAAAAGCCGCAATGAAGCAGCTGAATACGTTCAATATCTTTGAAAAGGTGTCCACGTCGTCTCGCCTTCTGAGTCCAAATCTAAAATACGCGGTCCGATCTTCGCATAAAACTCCAAAAAATGGGAATTCGGAGCAGTCACTTTCCTCTTTTTCCTCTCGCTGCTTTTGCTGCGCGATAAAAAGACCTACTGTTCAGCTGCTTACGCTTCAAAAAATATTTTCAACTATTTTGACCCTACCCCCACCGATGTACATATCCCCCCTGATATAGTCGTTCCCAGTTAGATCAAACGGTCTGACTGACGAAGAGATAATCGTGGGTGGCAAGGGAACTCGGATGATGTTCATCCAGGTTCGACCGAGACACATAAACAGCGACCTCGTCGGCCCGAAACAGAAAGTAACAAATAAAATGAAACAAGACATAGCAAAAACAATGAACGGCGTCGCATCGACTGCCTCCACTGCCATCACTGGCGTGGAGACTCATGGCGACGATATTGACATCAAACACTGCACCTCATCGGTGCTGGCTGCCTTCCGCCTCGCGGCGATCACGGCACGCCTGCTTTACGACAACGCCAAGGAGGCGTTGCGCGGTAAACGCGGTGTGTTCGAGCTGGCGCGCGATGCCGCACGCAAGCTCGCGACGGTCTCTCGCGATAATCTGAAACCGCTCTTCGGTTCGGAATATCAAAGCGGTTGGGACGGACCAGGCTTCTACGGTTCATTGGCGATCCCAACGACCTACGAAGACCTGTTGGCGATGATGGAAGCGTTGATCGCTTTCTTCACCGCGCACCCGACACTCGAGGTGCCGAACCGCGGCGTCACCGCAGCGCAGTTGCAAATTGTTTGCACGGCGTTGAAGGATGCGTTCAAAGACGTGACCGAAGAGGAAACGACGATGGCGCTGTTGTTGAACGACCGGAACACGAAGTTCGACCTCTTGCGCGACAAGCTCGTCCTGCTCGTGGATGAACTGACGCACTTGATCAGTCCATTGGATCCGCGCTGGAAGGCGTTTGGTTTCAACATCCCGGGTGCGCAGGAAACTCCGGAGGTGCCGTTGCACATCCTGGCGGTCCTGATCGGACCGGCGGCAGCGGCGTTGAAATGGAATGCGTCGGCGCGTGCGGAGTATTACCGCGTGTGGCAGAGAGTCATCGGCGTGAATGCGGAGCCGGTGGCGGTCGGTTCGCCAGCGGATCTCGATTTCACACTCGAGAACCTGCCTGCAGCTTCGACGGTGGAGATCTACGTCTCGGCCGTGAACAATGGTGGCGAAAGCCAGTTGTCGGAGAAGGTCACGATTGTGACGCACTAAGCGCCTTCGGCACATAGTCGATAGGCAATAGCCAATAGACAAGCACAGGCCGCTCGGGAAACCGGGCGGCCTTTTTTGTTTCAAACAAAATGTTTAGACACGAATTACACAGATTAACACGAATTTGAAGAGGGGACTCGGATCTTCATTTGAAGGTCTTCTTTCGCGTTCTCTTCTCGTCTTAAAATTCGTGTTAATCTGTGTAATTCGTGTCTAACAGTTCTTCCCCTTGAGTCCCCCCGAATCTGATCTTGACCGTCAGTTCCGTAAAAAGTATTCTCTGCCATAGTGATTCTTGCGCTTCAAGTTGTAGCTGTAGGGGTCGTCGTAGTAGTATGCGACGACGCCGGTGGCTCTTGTTGCGCGTAGAAAACGATTTCAACAAGAACCCACGGCTGGAAACGGTCGTGGGTTTTTTGTTCGCCATGACCAGATCCGCCAAAAAAAGGCAAACATGAGCACTAAAACTGAATCGAAAAAGAAAACATCAACGACGACGAAACCACGCGCCGAAGTCGGCAAGCCCATGCCGGGCCGCGATATTCTCGTCCGCGCCCTCGAACGTGAAGGCGTTGAAGTCATTTTTGCTTATCCCGGCGGCGCCAGCATGGAACTCCATCAGTCGCTGACGAAATCCAAGATCCGCACGATTTTGCCGCGTCATGAGCAGGGCGGTTCTTTCGCCGCGGAAGGTTATGCCCGCGCCAGCGGTAAAGCCGGCGTTTGCATGGCGACCAGCGGTCCCGGTGCCACTAATTTAATCAGCGCGATTGCCGATGCTTACATGGATTCCGTTCCGCTAATCGCGATTACCGGCCAGGTGCCGCAAGCGATGATTGGTAAGGGCGCGTTCCAGGAAACCGACTTTTTCGGTATGACGTTGCCGATCGTGAAGCACAGCTTCCTGATCACGGATGTGAACGACATTCCGCGCATCGTGAAGGAAGCGTTTTACATTGCGCAAACCGGTCGCCCCGGTCCGGTGGTGATCGATTTCCCGAAGAATTTGCAACAGGCGTACACGCAGCCGGTCTGGCCGACGAGTGTGGATCTGCCGGGATATAATCCCGATGTGCGCGCGGATGATCTCGCGTTGAACGAGATCATTGGCTTGATCGAAAAATCCGAGCGCCCGGTTCTTTATTGCG
>JAQGOU010000137.1 GCA_028293445.1 Verrucomicrobiales bacterium
GAGTTCCCGTCGGCGGATTTGGCGTCGCATTGATAGCCGCGGCCAAAACTCCGTTAGTAAAAAATTTCGCCGTGCCGTTGCTGCAAACCAGCGCGAGATGCATCCACTCTCCCGGCGGACAAGGCACCGTGCCCACCGTGCCGACACCTCCGAGCACTGCCTTGTAGGTATTCGTTTCCAGCAGAAGCCCGTAACCGTCCAGCGCCCGGTTGCCGTTGTAAGCCACGACATGCGTGCTGCGCCAACCGGTATTCGCCCAGGATTCGAGGCAGACATTATTCGTGTCGGAAACAATCGCCGCCGTCCCTTGATTGGTGGTGGAGAATAGCAGCGAGAAAGTGGAATTGGTATTGCCCGGGGCAGCGTGAGCCCAATATTTCGGCGCGCCCGTGAGTGTGAGAGCATTTGTGCTGACGCTATCGAGCGAATTCGTGGCGGCAACCGTGTGACCAACCCCGGCATCTCCCTCACCGAGATGATAAAAACGAACCGCCGTCATGGCCGCGTGGGAGATTGAAGCCGACAAAAGAATTGTGCCGGCCAGCAGCCACTCAGGGAATCGCATGGTTTTGTATGAAGTAAATTTTGTTTCGGGACAAGTTAATTGGGTCTCCCTGATTACTCCGCTTCTTCGGTCCAGCGGCGGACGGTGCGTTCGTCGGTGTCGACGGCTAAAGGCGTCTGCAGTAGGTTCAGGGGCTGAAAGCCCGAGATGTGATAGCCTGGGCTAAAGCGAGTCCACGAGCGGCGGCCTAGGTAAGCCGTCGAGAAAAATGATTCGGCCTGTAAGGCCGAGACAAAGCGCGGCTAAACGCCTGAGTGGCTGCCTTACAGGCCGCACGATTCAATCTCATATCTTAACCCAGGGCTTGCGCTTCGCACTGCACCCTGGGCTATCACATTTCTGGCTTTCAGCCTTGGCGTCCACCGTGATGCCCAGGTGAAAGCCCGTCTCCGTCGCGCTCAGAACTCCTCCGCCATCAACGCTTCCGGGAAGAGGCAGGAGCAGGTCGGGCACGCGTTGGTGCTTTGTTGACAGGTTGAGAATTGGGACAGGGTTAAATCGCTGTTGACCCTCGTGGCAAAGATGAAGGTGGTAATTCCAGGGAAGACCGGGCTGAGGTCGTCTGTTATTTCCAACCTAAACCTGACGAAGGGGGTGGTCGCCACCTGCGCGAGGGAATTTCGTTGGATTTTCAAGATGGCTTTATGATAGCCCCAAATGCCTGCGTCGGCATATGGGTCAACGGAGGGATAGATAATCGTCCAATGATAAGACAGCGCTTCCGGCGTGCCGGTGCGGGGATGCACCACTCCCGTGGCGTCCATCTCATAATAGTTGACCCCGGAATTGAGAGTCCCAATGGGGGCCAAGTTGATGGTTTTGCGCAAAGCTATGTTGCTTACGAAGTTGGACTGATATTGGGTCAGCACCGGCACCAGAGGCGCATTGAGATCGGGCGCGGGCTTGTGCAGGCGGTAGTAGCGCTCGCTCTCCACGGCGGCCTCGGTGGCGGTAAAGATGCCGCTATTCGTGTTCGTGCTGTACGGCATCGGGATCCACAGACCAGCCGCGAGGTTGGTGGTGAACTCCAGTTGAAAATCATTCCGCAAAGTGGGCCACGTGATCACCACATCCGTGCCATTAAGCAGCGGGGTGAGCATGCGGGCGGCGGGCGAACGGTAGCCCAGGTCATTCGTGCTGAACGCCCCCGGCGCGAAGGTGAACACGGCCGCTTCATCAATCCAGCCGTCGAAGAATTCACTGCCGAGCGAGGGCGGCGAACTGCCGATGGCCCACAAGCCAGCAGGCGCATTCGGCGTGGCTGTGCTTGTGCCGGACGCGACGCCGTTCACATAAAACGTCGTGGTGCCCTGGTCCCGCACGAGCGCGAGATGGGTCCACGCATTGGTGACCACGGGCGCGGAGCCGACGGTGTCGATGCCACCGAACAAAACCTGAAACGTGTCGCCCACTTGATACAACCCCCAACCGCTGCCGCCGGTGTCGCCGTTGTAAACGATGGCGTGGTTGCCGGTGATGCTGCACGGCTTCACCCACGCGGAAAGACCGAAGTTATCGGTAAGATTCGTCAGCACCGGCGCGCTGCCATAGTTCGTACCGGTGAAGCGCACGGAATAGGTGTTGATGAGCGGATAATCGATCGGCACATCGGTCGAATACGTGGGGCCATTGGTAAGTTGCAGAGTATTGAAGCTGATGTAATCGCGGGAGAACGCCGCGGCCAGCTCATTGGTCGGCCCGGGATCGAGGTCGCCCAGATGATACGAGCGCACGAGGGTGACGTTCGCGAAGGCCGGGAGCGCTGCTGCGAAGAGCAAGGCGTGGATCAAATGATAAAATTTCATGGAATAAGAATGGTTTGATCTTGGTTTGCTCTGGAAGTCGGCGTCAAGAACACAACGACGATGATTTAATCATGCCTGCTGTCAGCTGTTCGGCGACGAAGGTGGAGAGGCGGCACGTGTGATTGGAAGTGGGTTACCCGCATTGGTGTTGTCCTGGAGGGACATTTGAGAATAGCCCGGCGTTTCAACGCCGGGTCGCAGGAAAAACCGATCGGAGTCCCGAAGGGACGGCTGAGATGGGAGAGAACTCAGTGGGTTTTTTCAGTCGTCCCTACGGGACTTCTGGCATTAACCGCATCCAACCCGGCGTTAAAACGCAGGGCTAGTCTCAAGCGTCCCTCCGGGACGAACAAATGAAGGCAAGAAACTGAGATGCGTCGCTATTCGTCTTCAATGATCTTGGAAAAGAGAATTGGCATTTTACAAACCCGATAAAAGTACCAGTCTGCCAATTCCTCTCCAAACCATTGTCTCTGTATCGAATTAAGTGCCGGCCGGTAAATAGTCATCGCGACGGAATTCTTATATATATGCGGAATGATGAATGGCGCGCTTAACCAGTAGAACACAAACACGCCCGCAATCGCCAGCGATGCATAACCGATCCAGACTCGAAACCTTTTGATCTCTGAAGTTTTTGATTCCGGCACAGCTTCCGAAGCTTCACCGAAGGGATGTCCGGGCGGAAGTTTCATTTCCTTTCCCTGCAGCTCAGGAACTGTGCCAAGTAATTTTTCTTCCTGAACAGGTTTGGAAGGCGTAGCGCCTGAACTTATAACTTCGCATCATTTCATGGCAAAACCTGGTGAACTTTAGTTGCCGTTTGAAGATTTATCCCTGACGCTGAAGCACTCCGTTCATTCCCTGCGCGATGTTATAGTGTTGGTAGATAGAACTTTACTCTGACGAGAGGTGTGATTAGATCGCGGTACTCATCGACGAGTTGCAAAGAACGGAAATCGACGCCTCCTAGCCTCTGTTTCATTTCTTCACGGACTTTTATCTGAACGAACGTGTTCGGATAGAAAATCCAGCTGATCCTAAGCGTATTCCGTTAACCCGAACTTTCTTCCGACGGAGAAATCTATTATGAAAAACATCATCTCTAAACTATCCCTGCTCCTCGTAGCATGGAGCTTGTTGGTTGTCGTCGAAACGAATCTTCCCGCCCAGCCCACGGCGTTCATTTACCAGGGAATGCTGAAAACCTCCAACGCTCCCGCGAACGGCAATTACGATTTCTCTTTTACCATTTATGATGCGGCGGCCAGCGGAAACGCGGTGGGGGCGGCGCTCACCAATACTTCCGTCGCGGTGACGAACGGTTTATTCCTCACGACGCTCGATTTTGGCTCAAGCGCTTTCACGGGTGCAAATCGTTGGTTGGAAATTGGTGTGCGCACCAACGGCAGCCTCGCGGCGTTTTCAATCCTGACTTCCCGTCAGGCATTGGTTTCCACGCCCTATGCAATCCAGTCATTGGGCGCGCTCACTGCCACCACGGCAACATCCGCTACGAGCTTGAGCGGTTCCCTTTCCACAACGCAACTGAGTGGGACGATTGCTGATGTGCAATTATCGACGAACGTCGCGAAGCTAAACGGCAGCGCGAATTTTTCCGGAACAGTGACGGCGAATGGTTTTGCTGGTAACAGTGCGGGGTTAACCAACCTTCCCGCGGCCAATCTCACCGGGACTATCCCCGACGCGCGGCTCTCCAGCAGCATCGCCACCTTGAGGAACGACACCGTCCCTTTTCTTCTCGGGTCATTTAATTTGGTCCAATCTCCTGTCGTGGGCAATTCTCCCCGTTCTGTAACGTCTGCAGATGTGAATGGGGACGGCCGGGTGGATTTAATTTCCGGGAATGAGGATCATACAATCTCTGTGCTGACGAACAATGGAAACGGCGTTTTTACCCTGGCCCAGACTTTGTCGATAGGAATTCCATATGGTGTCAAGGCGGCGGATGTGAATGGAGATGGCCGGATGGATTTAATCTACGCGGATGTCATTGCGAATACTCTTCCGATCTTCACGAACAATGGGAGTGGTGTTTTCACTTTGTCCCAATCTCCTGCGGTGGGCGCCAATCCCGAATCCGTCACGGTGGCGGATGTGAATGGCGATGGCCGGGCGGATTTAATCTCAGCAAATTATAGCGTAAACACACTCTCGGTCTTGACGAACAATGGGAGTGGCGTTTTCACTTTGAAACAGTCTCCCCCGACTGGCTCCAGTCCGTATTCCGTCACGGCAGCGGATGTGAATGGGGATGGCCGCATGGATTTAATCAGCGCGAATAATGGTTCCAGTACCCTCTCTGTGTTGACAAACAACGGAAGCGGCATTTTTACTTTAACCCAATCTCCCGCCACAGGCTCCAGTCCGTATTCCGTCACGGCGGCCGATGTAAATGGGGATGGCCGCATGGATTTAATCTCCGCGAATAGCGGTTCCAGTACCCTCACGGTGTTAACAAATAATGGGAGCGGGGTTTTTACTTTAGCCCAATCTCCCGCTACAGGCTCTCAGCCACTTTCCGTGGCGGCAGCAGACCTGAATGGAGATGGCCGGGTAGATTTAATCTCCGCGAATAATGGCCCCAACACTCTCTCCGTGCTAACGAACAATGGGGGTGGCGTTTTTACCGTGGCCCAATCTCTGACCACAGGCTCTGGTCCGTTTTCCGTCACGACAGCGGATTTAAACGGGGATGGCCGCGTGGATTTAGTCTCCGCAAATGAAGGTGGCAATACGCTCTCGGTGTTTTTGGGAACGCCAGTCCCGATCACACAATTATTTCAGGGAGCCAACACCTTTGCCAACAGCAGCAATAACTTTGTGGGCAACACATATGTCGGCAATACGTATGCCGGCAACAGTTTTAGCGGCAGCAATTTTCTCGGTGGCACCATGGGGCTGCGTTCGACGAATCCGCTGGCCTTGTTGGAAATTAATGGCGGCGCTGCTAGTGACGGAAGCGGTGATCTAAAAAATATCGCCTTCGGGTGGGCCGGGCCGGGCAACGGATTTCGTCATTGGATCAGGAGCCGCCACAACAGCTTCGCGGGAGACGGTAACGCGATCGATTTCTTTCTGAACACCAGCACTTCTGCCAGTGGCTCCAGCGAGCCAGGAACAGGCAACCTCCTAACTCTGACGCTGAACAACGGCAAGGTTGGCATTGGCACCAATAGTCCGGCGACCGCATTGCATGTGATCGGGACGGTCACGGGCACAGCGTTTTCTGGTAACGGAGCCGCATTGACTAGTTTAGCTCCTGCGAATTTAACCGCGGGCACGGCGGCTATCAACATCAGTGGCACGGCGGCTTCGGCTGGAAATTTGAGCGGATCGCTGCCCGCGTCGCAAATAAGTGGAACGTTGAACGCGTCGCAAATTCCCAATCTGGATGCGAACAAGATTACAAGCGGAGTATTTACCGGCAACGCTTCTGGATTAACGAACCTCAATGCGGCTAATCTAACGAATACGATTGCCGATGCGCGCCTGCCGTCCAATGTGGCATTGCTCAACGGATCTCGCCTTCTCGGCCCGTTTACTTTGGTTCAATCTCCAGTCACAGGCGTTAATCCTCATTCCGTAACGGCTGCCGATGTGAATGGCGATGGCTGGGTTGATTTGATTTCAGCGAATACCGGTGCTGCTACTCTCGGAGTGCAGATCAACAACGGTAGTGGCGGTTTTACTTTGGCCCAATCTCCAGCCCTGGGCTCTTCTCCCTACTGTGTAGTGGCTGCGGATGTGAACGGCGACGGCCGGGTTGATTTAATCTCCGCGAATGCTCTGGCGGACACGCTCTCGGTGGTGACCAACAATGGGAGCGGCTTTTTTACTTTGGCCCAATCTCCAGTCGTAGGCTCCAAACCCTATTCGGTAACGGCTGCGGATGTGAATGGTGATGGTCGGATCGATTTAATCTCAGCAAATGCCTGGGCCAACACCCTCTCGATTCTGACCAACAATGGGAGCGGCGTTTTTACTCTGGCCCAATCTCCAGCCGTGGCCTCCTTTGCCTCCTTTCCCTATTTCGTAACGGCTGCGGATGTGAATGGTGATGGCCGGATCGATTTAATCTCGGCAAATTCTGCTCCCAACATCCTCTCGGTGCTGACCAATAATGGGAGTGGCTTTTTTACCCGGACCCAATCTCTCGCCGTGGGCCTCAATCCCCTTTTCGTAACGGCTGCGGATGTGAATGGCGATGGTTGGATTGATTTAATCTCGGCAAATTCTGCTACCAACACCCTCTCGGTGGCGACCAACGACGGGAGCGGCTTTTTTACTTTAGCTCAATCTCCAGTTGTAGAATTCAGTCCCTATTCCGTAACGGCTGCGGATGTGAATGGCGATGGCTGGATTGATTTAATCTCGGCAAATTCTGCTACCAACACCCTCTCGGTGCTGACCAACAACGGACACGGTTTTTTCTCCCTGGCCCAAACTCCAGTCGGGGGAACTCTTCCCTATTCCGTAACGGCGGCGGATGTGAATCGCGATGGCCGGGTTGATTTAATCTCGGCCAATTCTGGTGATGGCACCCTCTCGGTGTTGTTGGGAACGAGAGTTCCTCAAGTGTTTCAAGATGTGACCGCTTTTATCAACTCCGGCAACACCTTTGTCGGAAGCTTCACCGGCAACGCGACCACGGCAACGACTGCCGCAAATGTGACGGGGAATATTTCCGATGCGCAGCTTTCGGCGAACATCCCGCAGTTGAACGGCATGAATGTTTTTACGGGAACCAACCGATTTTCCGGCGTAGTCATTGTAACGAATGCGAACAATCAGTTGGCCGGAACTTTTACCGGCAACGGCGCAGGCGTGACCAATCTATCTCCCGCGAATTTGAGCCCCGGCATGGCGGCGATTAATATCAGCGGCAACGCGGCCACGGCCACCACAGCCGCAAATGTGACGGGAAATATTTCGGATGCGCAACTCTCGGCAAACATTGCGCGGCTGAACGGCACGAATGTTTTTAGCGGCACGAACCGATTTTCTGGCGTGGCCATTGTGACCAACGTGAACAATCAATTGACGGGAACATTCAGCGGTAACGGAACAGCGATTACGAATGTCAATGCAGCTACGCTCGGCGGTTCCGCCTCAACAGCGTTTGCTTCCGTCAGTGGCTCGCCTAATTATCTTCAAAACCAGACCGCAGTGGATCAAAGCGCCAGTTTTCGCGTCACCGGGAACGGCCTATTCAATGGTGGCAAAGTCGGAATCGGAGCGAGCAACACGCCGTTAGCCATGCTCGAAATCACTGCTGGCGCCGACAACGTAGGGAACAGCGACGGCAAAGCGATTGCCCTCGCCTATAGTGGTGGAGGTTATCGGCATTGGATTCGCTCTCGTCACAACAGTGGGGCCGCGCTCGGAAATGCCATGGACTTCTTTACCAGCACGGGAGGAACTGCTGCCGCTTCCAGCGCGCCGGGTACCGGTAATACTTTGGCGCTGACGGTAAATGGCGGTCGTGTGGGCGTCGGTGGAATATTCGACCCGGTATCCCCGCTGCACATCAAAGCGGAGGCGGATGGAGGAAGTTTCAATGGCATCCGCGTTGAGTCAGCCGCGAGCACGGAAGCCTGGAACATTGGCATCTGGAGCAGCGATCTGACCTTTCGATATGGAACGGGTGGCTCTTACGGCTGGTTTTCTCATCTCAACGGGGCGGTCGGCTCCGGTTCCGACCGGCGCTTGAAGAAAGACATCGAGCCACTCGGCGCCATGCTGGAGAAACTCATGGCCCTGAACCCTGTGTCCTACCGTTTCACCAACCAGACGGATGAAGCCGTAAAATCCTTTGGCTTTATCGCGCAGGAAGTCGAACCGCTCTTCCCGGAATTTGTCACCGAAAAGGACGGGATGAAAGGTCTGACGTATAGTTCTTTCATTCCCGTGGCCGTTGCTGCCATCCAGGAACAACAGCGGCAACTCGTGGAAAAGAATGCGCGTATCACGGCTCTGGAGAATGAGGTTACCAGCCTGAAACAACAGAACGCGGCAACCGAAACTCGTTTACAAAAGATCGAAGACGCATTGTCGCGCTGAACGGAGACACCTACCACTAGCGTGTTGTTTCCGCCACGCCAGGGGCATTTCAGCCGCTCGTGCAAAGGCCGCGAGGCAATCAGTATAGTTCCTGCGGTATCACAGCCCCGACTTCTCCGCCTCTTCGGACCAGCGGCGGACGGTGCGTTCGTCGGTATTGGTGGAGATGCCCTCTATCACCGTCTGAATTTTCCGGAACCACGCCCGCGCTGACCGGGGCCATGCATAAACGATTTATTACAGGCCCGGAGGGCCGATATATCTGTTGTAAACGGAGAAAAAGAACCTGAGCTCCAGAGGAACGACACATTTAGCCTGAAGATGCCGCTCCCCTGGAGCTGGAACACGTTTGACGATGCCATTCTACAGAGATACCGGCCCGACGGGCCTGCTTCTGACCAATTCTCGTTTCTTGTTCGAAGAGATGTAACGATTCTGCTTTCGGAAGATTTTCCGACGTCAAAAACGTTACGTTTGCGGCGTCCGCCGAAAAATTGATGGCAAAAACGTAACGGTTTCGGTCATCCAATCCAAAAAGCTTGGCAGAAACAGCTTTGTTTTTGCCGTCCGTAACGTTTTTCCCGTCTCTCCCAAGATGGGAGCGATGAGAATTCTAGTTTTCTCGACGTTCCCAAGATGGGAGAGACGACAAAACTAGTTTTCCCGACGCTCCCAAGATGGGAGAGGCGACAAATCTAGTTTTCCCGCTGTTCCCGGAATGGGAGGTACATGAAATCTAGTTTTCTCGCCGTTCCCATCTTGGGAAAGGCGACAAAAACGTTTCGGACGACAGAAACAAAGCTGTTTCTGGTGTCCAAACTAGTTTTCTCGGCAAAAACAAAGCTGCGTCTGACAAAATTTCCAGTTTTCTCGGTAGCACGGCGCTGTAAGTCAGCAACTTACAAGAAATGGCTGTTTTTGAGTGCGTTCACGAGGTGAGATGCGCAATGAGAGATTTCAAAAGTCGTGCCAAATGGTTTCACGCAGTCTGGGTTCTTAAAATATGAATTATGATATACGTTAGTATTGACATACGTTGAAATAGGCGTATTAATCGCCAGCAATGAAAAGCAACCCGGGCGGGCAAATTTCCACGGACGAGGCAATAGGAAGAGGTGATCTGATTGAGCGTATTTGGGTAACGTTAGAAGCTCAAAGCATCTACATGAACGCGGAGCGCAGAATTGGCAAAACCACCATTCTCGAAATTCTCAAAGAGAAACCGAAAACCGGCTGGTTTCCCTCCAAGCGAGATTTGGAAGGCTGTCACACGGCCGCTCAATTTGCCCACGCTGTTTATCGCGACATCGATGCTTTTCTCGGCACAGGCAAGAAGGCGATGCGACGCGTCTCCGAGCTCTTCACAAAAGCAGGAGGAACGGAAATTGGTGGAGTCTTTTCTTTGCCGGAAGGAAAAGAAGCTCCGTGGAAAGAGATTTTGGAAAAGTCCTTTCAAGATCTGGTGGATGCGCAAAAGGAAACGCAAACCCGAATCGTCTTTTTGTGGGATGAAGTCCCGTTCATGCTGGACAACATTAGGAACCAGGAAGGCGACAAGATGGCGATGGAGGTTCTCGATTTCCTGAGATATTTGCGTCAAACTTATCGGAGCATCCGAATGGTTCTTACGGGCTCAATTGGTCTTCATCATGTCGTTTCTACATTAAAAGTAGCCAAATACGCCAACGCTCCCATCAACGATATGGCGGCTGTAGAGGTTCCTCCATTGGCTCAAGAAGACGGTGAACAGCTCGCGAGTTTGCTTTTGAAAGGCGAGGGGATTGTTTTCGACGATCTTGCAGCAGTTTCTGGTGAATTGGCGCGCATTGCAGATCACTTTCCTTACTACATTCACCACATCGTCCGCACACTAAAGTTTTCAGGGAAGAGCGTCAGTAAAGGTCAAATCGATGCACTTGTTGTATGCCAACTGATCAATGAAAACGATCCGTGGGAACTGCGACACTATCGGGAACGAATCACCACCTACTACGGTGCCGATGAAAAAGTTGCCGTCGCGGTTTTGGACGCCGTGGCATGCTCGTCAAAACCAATAGCCCTGGAACAAATTTTCAAGGAAGTCACCGCCTCGATTGTGTTTCGCGATTTAGACCATCTTCGAGAACTGCTGAAGCTTTTGCAAAAGGACCACTATATCTGTCGCGAAGGCGAAGGCTTTGGATTCAAGTTCCCACTGATTCGCCGCTGGTGGCTTCTGGACCGGACTCTTAAAATTAGGGAGATTATTTGATGAAACAGCGCCATTTCATTTCAAGGTTCACTCCCAGTCGGACGAAGCCAGAGGATCTTGAAGCGATCTTTGTCCAGCGCCATTCGCTGTTGGACGACACAGTGGGGCGTGTCCGTGAAAGTGCCCTCACCAAGAATAAGCACCATATCCTCTTCGTCGGACCGAGAGGTTGCGGAAAAACCCACTTAACGACTCTGCTGAACCACCGTCTGGAAAATCTTCCTGAACTGAACGACAAACTCAGGATTGCTTGGTTGAATGAAGATGAAACCAGCACCTCTTTCCTGGATTTACTCGTGCGGATTTACCGGGCATTGACGAAACGATACGCGGAGGAATTTCCATCTGAACCATTGGACAAGCTTTATGGAACCGACGAAGCCGAAACGATTCAACGAGCCGGAGACTTGCTTTTAAAGCAACTCGGCAAACGCTGTCTTCTGGTTTTAATCGAAAATCTGGATGAGATTTTCAAAGCGCTCGATGACAAAGGACAGAAAAGCCTGCGCGCTTTCATTCAAGACCACAGTGTCTTCACAATCGTTGCAACGGCCCAACGTTTGTTTGATGGAGTTGTAAAACGTGAAGCGCCGTTTTTCGGATTCTTCCAGACAGAGCATTTGGAAACGCTCAGCGTGGAAGGTGCTGCCCAACTACTGATTAATATCGCGGAACTGAACAATGACGCCGAGTTGGCTTCATTCCTCCGCAGTCACAAAGGTAAATCCCGGGTTCGAGCCTTGCATCATTTGTCCGGCGGCAACCATCGCATCTATATCATCCTTTCCGAGTTTATTACCCGTGATTCTGTTGAACAGCTAGTTCGCCCGTTTGAGGAGATGGTTGACGAATTGACGCCGTATTATCAGGAGCGCCTGCGTTGGCTTGCTCCGCTGCAACGCAAGATTGTGGAATTCCTGTGCGCATGTGAGGG
>JAQGOU010000140.1 GCA_028293445.1 Verrucomicrobiales bacterium
ACCCGATCAAATGCCGAATTTCAAACTTTCCTCTGAAGTCCGCCACAACATCGTCATGGCCATCAAAGAAGCGTTGAACAACACGATCAAGCACGCCAATGCTTCCGAGGTGCGGATTTCTCTGTCGGTGACCAATTTCAAATTTGCCGTGACAATTTCCGACAACGGTCAAGGTTTTCAAACCGGAGACACGGGCGCCTTGGGAAATGGATTGCAAAACATGCAGAAGCGGATGGAAAGCATAGCGGGTCGTTACGAACTATTGACCGAACCGAGGAAGGGCACGACAATCCGTTTCGAAATCCCTCTGAAAAATGCCGCTGCCCATTAAAGTCTGCATCGTTGAAGATGACGCGCCGCTGCGCGAAAGTATGAGCATCCTGCTCAACGGTTCAGGCCATTTCAAATGCATCGCAACGTTTCCAAATGCCGAGGTCGCGCTCAAACAAATGCCGATGGATTGGCCGCAAGTCGTCCTGATGGACATCAACCTGCCGAAAATGTCTGGCATCGAGTGCGTCGCGAAGCTCAAGGGAATGCGTCCGGAACTATTTGTCATCATGCTGACTATTTGTGGCGATGAAGACCAAATCTTCGAGTCGTTGAAATCTGGCGCGAGTGGTTATTTGCTCAAATCCGCAACACCAGGAGAAATTCTGGAAGCGATTACCGAAGTACATTCCGGAGGCGCACCGATGTCGGGCACAATTGCCCACAAGGTTGTGCGCTACTTCCAGCAATTGAAAACACCTGCACCAGCGACAAATCTCACTAAACGGGAGAGCGAGGTTTTGAATTATCTCGCCAAAGGGTATCAGTATAAAGAAATCGCCGATGCGCTTGGGATCGGCGGCAGCACGGTCCGAACGCACATTGAGCATATTTATGAGAAGCTGCACGTCTCTTCTCGCACCGAAGCCGTCGTGAAGTTTTTGAAAAGTGAAGGCAACCGATAAGAAAGGTATCCCAAATCGTTGCTCATTCTGTGGGTTACCGGGAGAAAAGTTTTCGATCTTGAGAAGAGCGCAAATGATGGATGTGCATCGTATCCATGGCAAATGCAAGCGGCGACGAGCCGTCTGGCTGTGCTCGCCTTCACTTGGATAAAGGCGAGCAACAACGATGCAGACGTCAATTTACGCGGCGACCTGCACCGGCATCTCAACAATCCTTGCCGCCCGTTCCTGCTCATGTTTCGCCTTCAACTCGGCTGCTGCGGCCGGCGTGATCGCGAACCACTTCTTGGCGTCAGCAGCCTTCACCAGTTCCCGGTAATTGCTGAAGATGATGTTGGGGCTATTCCTGGCTTCCAACGCCACCTGCGCCACATTCTGAATTTCGGCGACGCGATAGGAAATGTACGAATGCCGCAACGCATTATGCGGCCACTTGATCTTGGCGAACTTGGCCACCGCTGAAATCGATGCGGTAATCTGCGCTTGTGGAACCACTTTGGGCCTGCGCTCGATGACTCGCTTCAGCCTAGGCTATTACATGGCGGGCTTTCAGCCCTGAAGGCGATTCTATTCCATGGAAAACAGCGAAGAACTAATGAGCCGAAGCCAAAAGCTAAAATCCCAATGTTTTCAGGTCACTATTTCGTTTCAAAGCGTGCGGTCACAAACTCTCGGAACAGTTCGATCTCATCCTCAATGATGGTGTGGGCTTTGCGGTACTCGTGCCAGGCGATTTGAAATCCAGCGTCCTTTAATACCTGCACGCCTTTCTTGGCGTCGGTGAACGGCACGAGTGTATCCTGCAAGCCATGCGTGATGAGGAGCTTTTGCTGCGTCGCAACGGACGAACGTTGTGCAATAAGCTCTACCGGTTCATGTGGCCAACCACTGATCCCAATCAGACCAGCGAGCAAATGCGGATAACGACAACCGGCTTCGATTGTCATCACGCAACCTTGGGAGAACCCGAACAGGATTGTTTGTTCCGTCGGAAAACCTTTACCCCGCATGTCGTCGAGCAGTGTGAACAGCAATTCACGGCTGCGTTTGATTCCCGGCGACCGGTTCTCGTAAATATCGAACCAGGAGAAGCCGCCGTAATAACCGTCCGGTCCATTGACCAGAAGATAATTCATCGACGGGATTCGCAGAGCGCTCGGCAACCAGCGATATCCATCCATGCTGTCGCCGAGTCCATGAATGACAATCATCAGGCGGCGGCTGTCTTTCTCCTGGGCCGGAATCAATTCGGTATCGAGCATCAGAGAGTAATTGCGCAAAGTGGAAACAACGCAAATAAATTTCGAACCCTTCCCGGGAACGGTGCGGAAAATAAAAAGCCTGTTGAAGCCTGGCCCGGAATCGAGCCTTTGCCTCAACAGGCAGTAATCGGAAGCCTCGCTAGGGCGAGGGCAACGCGAGTACTCGGTAGAATTGATTGGTCGTTGCGCTGGTGCTGTTGGTGATCACGCTGTTCGTGCCATCCGCAGTGATATCCGGCGGAATACTCGTCCAGTTCGTGTTGTTCAAATCGAGGTTGAGTTGCGGGCGGTAAACACGTCCAGCTTCAGAACTCCAGCTCAAGACAGCGGAATTGTTTGTTACCGTGAGTGAGAGTTTTGGTGATGCGGCCGCTATCAGTGTCAATGCCGCGTTGGTGCTGATCACGCCTCCAGCACTATTCGTCACCCCGACAGAATAATTGCCGAGATCATTGGTCGTGACACTCAGAATGGCGTAACTCGTATTGGTGGCGGTGCTAATGTTGCTACCGTCCTTTTTCCATTGATAAGTAAACGGTGCCGTGCCGGACGCCGCGACGGTAAAGGTGACGGAGCTTCCCAGGTTAACCTTTTGGCTTACCGGTTGTGTTGTCAGCGTCGGCGGAACGATCACTGTCAGCACTGCATTTGTGCTCACCACACCTCCAGCGCTATTCGTCACTGCCACCGTGTAAGTAGCGGCATCATTGGTTGTCACAGTTGAAATACTGTAAATCGTGTTCGTTGCGGTGCTGATGTTGCTGCCGTTCTTCTTCCACTGATAAGTGAACGGCGATGTGCCAGAGGCCGCGACCGTAAATGAGACCGGGGTCCCGGCGATAGCCGTTTGGCTCTGAGGGGCAGTCGTGAGCACTGGTAGATAAAGGATCGTCAAAGTGGCGTTGGAACTCGTCATGGTATCGATGCCGTTGTCGATGACGACATGATAGCTTCCACCATCCGCGGTCTGAGCGTTAGTGATGGTCAGCGTAGCTGTCGTTCCAGTCGCAATGGGTGTTGCACCGAAATACCACTGGTAATTGAGCGTAGCCGTTCCTGTCGCGGACACGGTTAGGTTGACGTTGTTACTTTCAACAACGTTTTTGTCTTGCGGTTGAGCCAGGATGATCGGCCCGGTCGGTCCATTCGGGGTGTAATTCAGGAGGATGTTACCGGTGCCGGCGTTCACGGACGTTGCGAAAGTGCCCGCATAAATGTAGGCATTCGTTTTAACGGAAACGAAATTGTTCAAAGCTGTGTTCGCTCCCGGTGCCACCATCTTCATCACCGTCCAGGTATGAGTGCTTTGCCAGAAGGGTGTAGCGAAATCCGGTGCTACGCCGGTGCCGGTGAAGTCGATCGACAAAACGCTGTTTGTTAACGCGAGTTCACCCGTCGTCACTTGAATCTGGTCGAAATTTACCCCGTTGGTTCCGTCAACGTCATCATACAGTGCGCCGAGTTCCCAACGATTCGTGGAGTCGATGAGCGTTAAATTGGCCGCAACGGTCAGCAGGCCGACGGCATTTGCGGTGAGGCTCGTTCCGGCTGCGAGGTTGCCATTGGTAATGCCGATCGAGACCGCCCCGCCGGAACTCAGGATCGTCCCGGTCCCGGAGAGTCCTTTAACTCCAGGATTGAAAGTGTTTAGGTCGAGGATACTCGTCGCTCCGTTGATCGCATAGGTGGAACTAAACTGAATCGCATTCTGGTTGCCGAGCTTCAGTGTGCCCGCAGAAACAATCGTGCTGTTCGTATAAGTATTCAGGCCATTCAACACCAGCGTGCCGACGCCGGACTTGGTGAACGTGCCGCTGCCCCCAATAATTCCAGCGTAGGTCGCCTCGACAGCCGCATCCGTATGTTCCCATGTGCCATTACCGGTCAACGTCATGCCGCGATTTGCGTTCAACTCAAAACCAGCCGTCGTGACGAGACCGCCGCCGCCGAAAGTAATATTGTTCGTTTCCGCCGACGCGGGAGCCGTTCCCAATCGGGCATCATTGGCAATCCCAATTCGGCCGCCGTTCAAGACGAATTTGCCGCTGAAGGTGCTGGCACCGGAGCCACCCAAGGTTTGGATGTTGTTGGATCCACTTTTGACGAGCTTGCCTGTGCCGCTCAAGACACCGGTATAGCTCCTTGCGTTGGTCGCGGTCGCATTCAGAGTCAAGGTCCCGGTGCTCACCTTGACGGGGCCGCTCATCGTAAGATAGGCGATCGTTTCGTTGAACCCATTCAGATCTAACGTGCCGCTGCCGGTTAAGCCCGAGCCATTGGGGATCACTTCCGAAGCCCCCATCTTTATCGTACTGCCCGTGATGGTGGTAGTTCCTGCATAGTTGTTCGCTGGATTATCAAGCTGCAAGACGCAGCCAGCGTTATAGGACGAATACATCGGAGCACCGGTTGTTGCTCTCAACCCTCCCGGCCCGGAAATAGGTCCGCTGACAATAATCACGTTGGCACCAGAAGAAGCTCCAAAGAAACCGTTCCCCGCGCCGAGGACAATTCCGCGGGTCGCTCCCAGATCCGCACTTGCAATGGAAGTGCCCAAGCCGCCTCCATCCAACGTTAAAAAATCCGGCACCAGGGTCGCTGGCGGTGTTGTACCGAGTCGATTGGCGGCGGCGATAGCAAAAAATCCACCCTTCACAACAAATTTTGAAACCGTATGACTGGAATTATTTAGAGTCACCTGACCCGCTCCTGTTTTCGTCAGCACACTGCCTCCATAGATCCCATTTAGACTCGTGGTCCCGCTGGTATACGTTGCGTCGATCCCGGCATTCGTCCCGGAAAAATTAAGCAGAGTGCCAGCACCACCCGAAAAACTATAGCCAGAGACCGGAATAATCACAGTTTCGACAGTGTTCGTGGCGCTCATGGCAACGGCGCCAGCGGTGCCTTCAAACACCACGCTGTCCAGATTGGCGTTGGTCCACTTCCGGGTAAACGGTCCCGTGTTTGTATCGCCAAAGTGAGCAGCCGTCGTGTTCCAGGTGCCCGCTCCGCCTTCGGTCGGGGGGGTGCCAGACCAATAAAGAGTCGCGGCGTGAGATGTCGCCGCGCAAAGCGTAGCGACAAATATTGATAAAATTGTTTTCATGCAGATTGGAGATTTATTGGAAGTGGTTTTTAGAAGTAGTCAGTGACTGACGATTGGTTGTCGGAACAGCGTATGGAGGCGAAAGTACCACCCAGCAGAATTGCCTTCGCCATGATTGAATGATCTTCAATTGGTTGAACCGTTTCATGCGAACGCACGTCGGAAAAAAGTTCTCATTCCGGCGCACAACTATTACACCTAAAATCGAAGACGTTGGCGAGATGTTTGTAATAAGAATTCTACGTTGCATGCGTTGGGCGTTTTCAGTTTCAGGAAATCCGATGAGTTCCCGGAGTTCATGATCGACGAGGCCTTTGGGGGACGAGAAAGGGGTGGAAAAGGAACTCTGGATCGGTTCTTGGCAGCGAGTCGGTGACATGAGATTCCAGCGTCGGCGGAGGAAAAAAGCGGCTGAAATTCCTCTCACGGCGACCAAAATCGCGAAGAAATTTCCCGTTTTAGCACTTCGGGGAGCAATTTATCCCCGAAAATCGGCGTCGTAGCGCTACGATGAGCATTTTCACGACAAATTTCCGCGTTTTAGCGCTACGATGGACATTTTCGCGGCAAAATTTCGCATCGTAGCGCTACGGTGAGCATTTTCGCGAAGAAATTTCCCGTTTTAGCACTTTGGGGAGCAATTTATCCCCGAAAATTGGCGTCGTAGCGCTACGATGGACATTTTTACGGCGAAATTCCGCGATTTAGCGCTACGGCGTCGGCGTGAAGCATTTGGAATGAGGATGTTACGCGGATTCGTCGGTGGTTTCCAACCTTTGGGTGGGGAAGGTGCAGGAGGTTCGACTTCAGACCAGTGCCGGACCCATTGGCTGCCAGGATTGGAGTCTGGTAGCTCAACTTTTTCGAAGCATCAGCAGTAGAAGTGGTTTACCGTGTTCTCCGGAGATACAAGGGGTAGAATGTCCATGCGTTCCTTTAAATCGGACGGGGGAGATGAAAAGTTTGTGAAAAATTTCACAAATTACTTGCCTTGGATTTAAATGGACGTTTTAGTTTCTCTGTCAGCCGCTTCGGCGGTTGATGCACAACCAGTTTTCGTCGTTAATGCACAACACCACCGAAATCGGATACAACAGCAAAGTAGAGGGCGATCTCGTCGTCACCCGACTCGAGACGGCGCTCGGTTGGTTTCGTAAAAATTCCCTCTGGCCGATGCCGATGGGATTGGCTTGTTGCGCGATCGAACTCATGGCGACCGGTGCGAGCCGTTACGACATTGCGCGGTTCGGCGCCGAAGTGATGCGATTTTCTCCGCGACAATCCGACGTGATGATTGTCGCAGGAACAGTGACTTACAAAATGGCGATGGCAGTGAAGCGTATTTACGATCAAATGCCGGAGCCGAAATGGGTGATTGCGATGGGGGCATGTGCGTCCACGGGCGGCATGTATCGCAGTTATGCGGTGTTGCAGGGTGTGGACAACATAATACCGGTCGACATTTATGTTGCAGGTTGTCCGCCGCGTCCGGAAGCGCTGCTCGACGCGCTGATCCGTTTGCAGAATAAAGTGGCGAAAGACCCGACACTGCATGGGTTGCCACGGGTAGAGACGCTCGCGCAGTCCGCCGTGCCGGGAATGCCCAAACCAGAATTTGAGCTGACCAACAAGAAATGACCGCCTCCGAAGCAGCCCAACAACTCCAGGGAAAATTCGGCGAACTGATTTCAGCGCCCGCGGAATTCCGTGGTGAAATCACTGTGAAACTCGCCGATGCCGAACGCATCGCGGAGGTTTGCGATTTTGCCAAGAAGGAACTCGCGTTCAATTTCCTCATGGATATCTGCAGCATCGACAACTACGGCGATGATCCGCGTTGGACGGTGGTTTATCACTTTTACGGTTTAGGTCACGGTGTTCATCTCCGTTTGAAAACGGATGTCAGTGAAGAAAAATCGGAACTGCCGACGATCACCACAGTTTGGCGCACGGCCGATTGGCATGAGCGCGAAATCTACGACATGATGGGCATTCGTTTCCGTGGTCATCCAGACCTCCGCCGCATTTTGATGTGGGAGGGATATCCGTATTTTCCGTTGCGCAAAGATTTTCCGCTCGCCGGTAAGCCGAGCGAAATGCCGGATGTTGCTTTCACGAAACCGGCGCCCCTGGAAGGTGGACCGTTCGTCACGATCGCTGGTGGCAAAGATACGATCGCCCGCGAACCGCGTGTGCGCATTCCGCAGACGGATACGCTGGCGACGACCAATCGCGTGGAACGCCGCGACGATATTAAAGAGTTACACGGCCATTCACATGGCCCTGGACCAGTTGGTCCCGAAAAGAAATGATCGACTCGCTCTCAGCCGATCAAAGAGAAGCGATTTTAACGGCGATTTATGCGCGTCGAAAGATCGAGGCGATCAAGTTGGTGCGCGAGGCAGCGAATTGCGGTTTAGCGGAAGCGAAGGAATTTGTTGAGAAGTACAGTGCCGAACTGGAAGCGAAGAATCCGGAAAAGTTTGCTTCGTCAGGCGCAGCAAAGGGAAAAGGTTGTTCGGCGGTGTTCGTGATGTTGATGTTAATCGGCATCATTTTGTTTTTTACAGCGAAAGCGATTGCGAGAATTTAGATGGCGACACAGGAAATACAATTTCGAGACCCAGCCGCACGCGTTGCCGCAGCGCAACCGAGTGGCATGGCTCCGACTGCTGTTCCCGCGAATGAAGATTTGCCGGATATGCAGGGTGAGAAGATGGTCCTAAACATGGGACCGTCGCATCCTGCGACGCACGGCGTGCTTCGCATCATTCTTGAACTCGACGGCGAGATCATCACGAAGGCGATACCCGACATCGGTTATCTGCATCGTGGTGACGAGAAGATCGCGGAGAACATGACCTACACCCAGTTCATTCCGTACACGGATCGACTGGATTATCTCGCGCCGCTGGCCAACAACGTTGCTTACGCGCTGGCCGTGGAAAAGTTGTTGGGCATCGATCAGCAGCTCACACCCCGTTGCCAATACATTCGCGTGATCTGCTGCGAACTCGCACGTATTTCCTCGCACTTGCTCGGACTGGGAGCCTTCGCGATGGATGTCGGCGCACTCACGGTGTTCCTGCATACGTTCACGGAACGCGAGAAGGTTTACAATTTAGCGGAAGCTTTGACCGGCGCTCGTTTTACGACGACTTACACGCGCATCGGCGGTCTTTCCCGCGACACGCCCCCGGGTTGGTGCGAAGCCGTGCGTAAGTTCTGCAAAGAAGTGGTCACGAATTTCGACGAGTCGGAAAAGTTGCTTACGCGTAACCGCATCTGGGTGGACCGCACGCGGGATGTCGGCATCATTTCTAAGGAAGACGCGATTGATTACGGTATCACCGGCCCGAACCTGCGCGGCAGTGGTGTCGATTACGATATACGCAAAGCGCATCCGTATCTTTGTTACAAAGATTTCGATTTTGAAATTCCGCTCGGTTCGGTCGGAGATTGTTATGACCGTTATCTCGTGCGCATGGAAGAAATGCGCCAGAGTGTGCGGATCATTCTCCAGGCATTGGATAAAATCCCGGGAGGCCTGGATAACAAATCCAAAGAGCCTATTAATATTGCCGATGGCAAAGTGGTGTTGCCCTCGAAAGAAAAGGTCATGACAAGCATGGAAGAATTGATTCATCAATTCATTCTCGTCACCCAAGGTATAAACGCGCCGGTCGGTGAAGTGTATTTCGGTCACGAAAATCCGAAGGGCGAACTTGGTTTTTACATCAACAGTAAAGGTGGCGGCACGCCGAACCGTTTGAAGATTCGCGCCCCATCGTTTGTAAACTTGAGCATTCTACCGCATCTGCTGCCTGGACATATGATGAGCGATACCGTCGCAATCCTGGGTTCATTGGATTTCGTAATGGGAGAATGCGACCGATGAGTTTTATTGTTCCAAAAGAATTAGAAGCCGAGTTGAACGAACTCGTGACGCATTATCCGCACAAGCGGAGCGCATCGCTGATGTTCCTGCACGCGATTCAGGAACACTTCGGTTATATCTCGAAAGAGGCGACGGAATGGATTGCGGCAAAGCTCGAGTTGCAGCCGATTAACATTCACGAACTCGTAACTTTCTATCCGATGTTCCGTCAGGAACCGGCAGGGAAATTTCAGATCAAGGTGTGTCGCACATTAAGCTGCGCCTTGGCCGGTTCGGGGAAGTTGCACAAACATTTTTGCGACAAGTTTGGATTCGATTCGCACGCGCATGGAGTTCAAACGAGCAAAGATGGAAAATTTTCCGTCGAGTTTGTTGAGTGCCTGGCCAGTTGCGGCACGGGTCCAGTGATGATGTGTAACGACGATTTTTACGAAGCGGTTTCGAAAGATAAAGCGGACGAGATCGTCGCAAAGTGTAAGTAGGCCAACGGAAGTTGGCTGCCCGACATGGATTTGAACCATGACAAAGTGATTCAGAGTCACTTGTGCTACCGTTACACTATCGGGCAAACCGAGAGCGAGTGAAGTTAGAGTTTTTGAATTAAGAGTCAAGTTTTGCGAGTCGCAAATTGCGAATCGCTGATTGAGAACAGAATGCCCGAACAATATCGGCTCATCTTAAAGAATATCGACCAGTCGGGTTATACGCCCGACATCGAATGCTATTTGCGCCATGGCGGCTACGAACCGCTCAAGAAAGCATTCGCCCTGACGTCGAAGGATTTGCCTGAGGGCAAAAAGCAGACGCCGCAGGAACAGATTCGCCAGGAAGTGTTGAACAGTGGGTTGCGTGGACGCGGCGGCGCTGGGTTTTCCGCCGGGATGAAGTGGAGCTTCGTTGATCGCAAGAGCGGGAAGCCTATTTATCTCATCTGCAATGCGGATGAATCGGAACCTGGCACCTTCAAGGACCGTCAGATCATCCACAAAGATCCGCATCAGTTGATTGAAGGGATGATTATTTCCTGCTTCGCGAACGACGTGAAGCTCGCCTATATCTATATCCGCGGGGAGTTTCCGCAGGGTGCGAAGATTTTGATCAAGGCGCTGGCCGAAGCGCGTGCGAAGAATTTCCTCGGTAAAAACATCTTAGGCAGTGGCTACGATCTGGAAATTTATATTCATCGTGGCGCGGGTGCTTATATTTGTGGTGAAGAGACTGGCCTCATCGAATCGCTCGAAGGCAAACGCGCGTATCCGCGTATCAAACCGCCGTATTTTCCTGCCATTCTCGGTCTCTACATGAGCCCAACGATCGTGAACAACGTGGAAACGCTTTGTCACGTGAAGCATATTATTGAGATTACGGGCGGAGCGTATGCAAAGCTCGGCACGCCGAACAATACTGGCACGCGCATAGTGAGTTTGAGCGGGCAGGTGAAGAAGCCCGGCTATTACGAAATCGAAGTCGGCAAGGTGACAATTGGCGAGTTGATCAATCATCCAAACTTTGGTGGTGGACTCCTCGATGGCAGAACATTAAAGGCCGTCATTCCTGGTGGCTCTTCGGCAAAGATTTTTAAGGCAGGCGAAAAATTTAAGCTCAAGAAAAAGAGCGCCGACGGCACGATGACGGAAGTCGAGACGGACATGCTGGATCTGCCTTACGATTTCGATTCCTTGCAGGCGGCAGGCAGTATGTCGGGTTCGAGCGCGATCATTGTCATGGATGATTCCGTCGACATTGTCGAAGCACTCGCGAATCTCAGTGAGTTTTACGCGCACGAAAGCTGCGGCCAATGCACGCCATGCCGCGAGGGCTCGCTTTGGATGAGCAAAGCCTTGCATCGCATGACGCATGGGCATGGTCGCAAACAGGATGCTGATTATCTGCTCAACATTGCGCAGAACATTCAGGGCCGCACAATTTGCGCCTTCGGCGAAGCGTGTTCGTGGCCGGTATTGAGCTTTATTAAGAAATTCAAAGACGAATTTGAAACCAAAGGCGCGGCTGATGAAGCGCGTCAATCCAGTGCTGGCCCGACGAGCGATATGAAAATCGCCGCGAGCCCTAATCACTAATTTGCATGTCGACTCAAGCGACAACTGAACAAAAACCCGCGCCCCCACCGATCGAGAAGATCAAGATCAAGGTGGACGGTCGTGATATCGAAGTGCCAAAGGCGATGCCTGATTGGCAGGGTAAACTGCAGCCGACGACGATGCTGCAGGCATGTCAAATCGCCGGCATTGACGTGCCGCACTATTGCTATCATCCCAAGCTTCCAATTGCCGGCAATTGCCGCATGTGCCTGGTGGAATTTGGAACGCCCGCGATGGGCCCCGATCGTAAGCCGGTGCTCAATCCAGACGGCACATCCAAGATTTTACGTTCTGTTTTGCCTTACGAACCGAGCACTCCGCGTGGTGCGATTGCCTGTGCGACGCCGATTTCGCCCGGGATGGAAATTTATCCAAATTCACCCGCCACCAAGGTGATGCGTGAAGCGGTGCTCGAATCGTTGTTGATCAATCATCCGCTGGATTGCCCGATTTGCGACCAAGCCGGTGAATGCAAATTGCAGGAATATTCCGTCGATTACGGCAAAGCCGGAAGCCGATTTATTGAACCTAAGGTTCATAAGCCTAAAGCCGTTGACCTTGGACCTCGCATTGTTCTCGATGACGAACGTTGTATTCTTTGCACGCGCTGTATTCGTTTTACAAAGGACGTTGTTGGTGACGATAAACTCGGCGTCGTGAATCGCGGCAGTTACAACAGCATCGCGGCGTATCCAGGCACGACCTTCGATAATAATTACACGCTGAACACCGTGGACATCTGTCCCGTCGGTGCGCTCACTTCCAAAGATTTCCGTTTCAAGATGCGCGTCTGGTTTCTCAAGGAGACCAAGAGTCTGTGCACCAGCTGCGGCACGGGTTGCAATACCATCGTCGGTTCTCGTGAAGAGGTGATGTATCGTTACGAGCCTCGTGAGAACGATGCCGTGAATTCAACATGGATGTGCGATTCCGGCCGCTTGAATTACAAGTGGGTCAATCGCGAAGATCGGCTGAGCAAAGTTCAAGGTTCCAAGCTCAAGGTTCAAAGTCAGGAGAAGGCTTGGAGTGTTGCGATTCGCGATATTTCCGAGATCCTGCGCAAGGCGGCCGCTGGGTCAGTAGCCTTCGTTGCTTCGGCGCGTCAAACGAACGAAGAACTTTATCTTCTTAAGAAACTTGCGACGAAATCCAACGCGATCACCGATTCCGTTCCACGGATTGGGGAAGGGGACAGACTGTTGCTCAACGCGGATCGCAACCCGAACAGCACCGGTTCACGTCTCATTGGTATTTCAGGCGAAAAGATGGGATCGAACCTTTCCAAGATTGCCGAGGGCATCCGAAGTGGCAGCATCAAGACTTTAATCGTCTTCGGTGAAGATGTAACAAAGCACGGCATCGGTGCCGACCTGCTTGCGAAATTGGAGAACTTGATTGTTTCCGACATCCTGCCGAACGCCACGACGGCGGCAGCTCATTATCTTTTACCCGGTTGTGCGCATGTGGAAAAGCGAGGCAGCTTCGTCAACGTCAAAGGCCGCGTGCAGCGTTTCATGCAAGCACTGCAGCCTAAAGGCAACGCACGTGCTGAATGGGAATTTTTGCACGAACTCGTTTTCAACGTCACTGGCCAGAATGGTTATGTGACAATCGAAGGTTTGTTCAATCAGATGTCTAAGGAAGTTCCGGCCTTCAATGGAGTGAGTTGGGCTGGACTCGGCGATGCTGGCGTGACCATTCAAATTTGAGATGTTCCAGACAATTTTCAACACGATTAGCAGTTGGAGTCCTCTGACCCAATTTACGTTCTGGAGCGCCATTAAGGTCTTCGGCGTCTTCGGCGTTGCCATGACGATTGTGGCTTACGCCGTTCTCGCCGAACGCAAAATTTCGGCGTTCATCCAGGACCGTGTCGGACCCAATCGGGTTTCGCTCCCATTGATTGGTTCCATTCCTTTTCTCGGACCATTATTGACCCGCTGGGGAATCTGGCAACCGCTCGCGGATGGCGTGAAATCATTCATCAAAGAAGATTTTACTCCGAGTTATGTGCGTAAAGCCTATTACTGGCTGGCTCCGGCAATTACCTTTGTTCCCGCGCTCGTGGTCATCGCGGTAATTCCTTTTGGGTCGTATATCGGTAACCAAAAAATGGTCATCGCGGATTTGGATGTCGGAATTCTTTATTCGTTCGGCATTATTTCACTCGGCGTTTACGGAATCGTGCTGGCAGGTTATGCCTCCAATTCGAAGTATCCTTTCCTCGGTGGCATTCGCTCCAGTGCGCAATTGATTTCCTACGAAATCGCGATGGGCATGTCTGTCGTTCCGATTTTCCTCGTGACTCAACAGTTGAACCTTAGCGCGATCGTAGAATATCAGGCCCAATATGGCTGGTTTGCGTTGCCGTTTTGTGCCAGGGAGCTTACCCCCCTGAGTTTCATGATTTGGCCATTCGCTCTGATTTCGTTCTTCATTTTCCTCGTCTCCGGTTTCGCTGAAACGAATCGCTTGCCTTTCGACTTGCCGGAATCTGAAACAGAATTGGTGGCCGGTTATAACACTGAATACAGTTCCATTAAGTTCGCACTCTTCTTCATGGGTGAATACGCGAACATCATCGCTGGCGCGGGGATGATGGTGACGCTTTTCCTAGGTGGTTGGAGCGTACCAGGATTGTCGGACGCAGCGATTGCCAAAACGCACATCGCCGTTGGCGTCGCCCACATCTTGATTTTTCTCTTCAAAGTATTCTTTTTGATCGCGATTGTGATTTGGGTACGTTGGATGTTTCCACGTTTCCGTTATGACCAACTCATGGACTTGGGTTGGAGACGGTTTATTCCCGTGGCGCTCGCCAACATTTTGATTGTCGCCGTGATCGTGTGGGCTGTGACAACGTTCAGTAACGAAACAAAACCCGCTCTGGCCCATAGCGCTTACCAGGTAAATAAATGATTGTTCCACGCAAAAATCTGACTTTTTGGGAACGGCTTTACCTGCCAGCTATTGCGAGCGGGTTCAAAGTGACCGCACGCCATTTCCGCAACACCGTCTTCAAAGGCAACACGGTTGCAAACGATTTGTCTGGTGGTTTCTATCCGGAGAAGAAGTGGGTCGTGGCGGAAGGTTATCGCGGCGCGCCGTATCTCGTGAAAGATCCGGAAGGGAATACGAAATGCGTCTCCTGTCAGTTGTGCGAGTTCGTCTGTCCCCCCAAGGCAATCAAGATCACGCCGCCCGGACCAGCCGGCACGGCAGATCGTCCGAACGCGGAGAAGATGCCCAAGGAATTTGAGATCAACATGCTTCGTTGCATCTTCTGCGGCTACTGCCAGGAAGTCTGCCCTGAAGAAGCCATCTTTCTGCAAAAGGATTACTCGCTCAATGCGGAGAGTCGCCAGGAATTGATCTACAACAAGGAAAAGCTCCTTGAACTGGGCGGCGTGCATCAGGACAAAATTTGGAAGTGGAAACACAAAGCGGAAGAGGCGAAGGAACAAACAACTTTTCCAGTCGCCAAGTAAAATGCACGACGCTTTCTTCTACATCTTTGCCATTCTGACGGTGTTCTGCGCCGTTATGGTCGTGGCCAATCCGGTCAGCCGCAGTCCCATCACGAGCGCGATGTTCCTCGTCCTGACAATTACCTGCATGGCGGCATTGTTCGTCCAGTTACACGCCTTCTTCCTCGCAGCAGTCCAGATTCTGGTTTACGCCGGAGCAGTCATGGTTCTGTTCCTGTTCGTCATCATGCTCCTCGATTTGAAGGAAGAAGAACGACGACGCATCAAAGCCGTTAGCGCGGGCCTTGGAACCCTCGCGGTTGGTTCCATTTTGTTTCTCATTATCAAATCCACGCTACAGTTCGGCCAGGCCGGTGCCATCCCACCGCATACCGAAGGTTCAACGGCGTCGCTCGGAAAACTTCTTTTCAGTAATTACGTTTTACCCTTTGAAATTCTATCCCTGTTGCTGCTGGTGGCGATGGTCGGCGTCATTTTGCTGAGTAAAAAGGATTTGAAATAATGAAACCTGTAGGGCTTGAACATTACCTGGTTGTCAGCGGACTGCTCTTTTGCCTTGGGCTTTGGGGCGTGATCGTGCGGCGCAATCTGCTCATCATCTACATGTCTTTGGAGTTGATGCTCAACGCAGCGAATCTGGCGCTGGTAGCGTTTTCACGCTTTAATAACAAGCTCGATGGTCAGGTCATGGTGTTTTTCGTCATCACGGTTGCCGCTGCTGAAGTGGCGGTCGGACTAGCGCTCATCGTCGCGCTTTATCGCAAGAAACAATCGGCGCACGTCGAAGATCTGACGACGATGAAATCGTAACGTAATGAACGAAACCCTTCTCAACTTTCCTTGGGCTATTTTGTTCTTGCCGCTGCTCTCGGCAGCGGTGATCACGCTTTTCACGCAAAAGAACCGTGGACTCAGTGCGGCTCTTTCAATCGGAGCCATTGTCGCTGGATTTGTTCTTAGTCTCGTTCTTTTTTTCCAAACTGGAGTGGAGGTAATCAGTTCGCCCAAACTCAGTTTTGAATGGCTCTCGGTTGGAAACCTCGTCGTCGACTTCGGTGTCACGCTAGATCCACTCAGCAAGCTGATGCTTCTCATCGTCACCGGCGTTGGCAGTGCGATTCACATCTATTCCTGGGGTTACATGCACGAAGATCGCTGCGTTTCCCGTTACTTCGCCAGCTTGAGTCTCTTCACCTTTTCCATGCTTGGGATCGTGCTGAGCAACAATCTGCTGCAGATGTTCATCTTTTGGGAATTGGTCGGCGTTTCCAGCTATCTGTTGATTGGGTTCTGGTATGAACGTCCGTCCGCGGCCGATGCTTCGAAGAAAGCGTTCATTACGAATCGCCTCGGTGACTTCGGGTTTCTCTTGGGAATTATCATGGTGTGGTCGTTGCTCGGCGGCCTGAATTTCGTCTTCCTGAAAGGCGCCTTATCCAGCAATCCAAACGCACTCGGTATCTGGGCGAGCGTTGCGGGTCTATTGCTATTTTGTGGTGCGATGGGCAAGTCTGCGCAGTTTCCGCTTCATGTCTGGCTTCCGGATGCGATGGAAGGTCCTACGCCGGTCAGCGCTTTGATCCATGCAGCCACGATGGTCGCGGCGGGTGTTTACATGCTGTGCCGCGTGTTCTTTATTTTGAATCTGCCGGCGGCCTGGCCTGAAG
>JAQGOU010000153.1 GCA_028293445.1 Verrucomicrobiales bacterium
AATAAAAACCAGCCGTTTTAGGGAGTCAAAATTCCCCAATTAAAAATAACCAGCGGTTTTTGAGAGTCAGAAATCGGCGGGCAAAACAAACCAAGCGTTTTTGGGAGTCAAAAATCGGCGGGCAAAAAAAACCAACCGTTTTGGGGAGTCAAAAACCGCTGGATAATAAAAACCAGGCGTTTTGGGGAGTCAAAATTCCCCAAAATCTATTTTTATTTTTGTTTTGGTCGCTCGATCGGTCGCTTAGGGGGTATTGCGGAAGAAAAATTCCTCAAAGTGGAGGGTAGAGCGACCAAAAACATTTTTTTCTAGAAAAATTTCTATTTTGGTCGCTCGGGCCGGGAAACTGACGGGGAATGGGAGGGAGAGACACGAATTCAGTCAGAACTAGATCATTGCTGGCACCGCTCGCGGATGCCGACGAATTAACACGGATTTCTAAGGGAAGCCGGATTTCTTCGTGAGAATTCGTGTAATTCGTGTCTAAAACCTGCTTTTTCTCCTCTTGAGTAACGTGGCTCAGCCACCTTCGGGGTTGTCAGCCTATTATATATCGCTGTCCCAAGGTTTCTCGGCTGCCTCGCAACCGTGCTACGGAGTTTTGGGCTGCCGTTCGAGCCACACGCTCTGCGAACCCGACTCCCTTTGAAGTGGATGGTTCTCTTGCCTTTTCTCACCGGAAAGCAGAGCTTTGGCCCGTTAGGCCAAACTCGCAGCTATGAACATTTTCCGGATACTTGGGGTGATCGCCGGATTGATTGTCGGTTTTCTCTACCTGATCCTGGCTTATATTTTCATCGGCTGGGGCTGGTCCGATACTCTGCCTGCGGGCTGGAGTCCTTTGCAGTGGGTATTAACGATTCTCTTCGCATCCATTCCTTTTCTATTCACCTTTTGGATCGTCTATCGATGCTTTTGCCGCGATGAAATGGAACAAGTGGATGTTCTCTCGTGGACGCTGCGGCCACAGGCGTTGCAGCGCGCTTTCCTGTCAGAGTTGGTAACCCTGGTCGGTGGGGCATTGATAATCTTTTTGGTCCTGCAGAGAGGCAAGGTTGAGGCGTTGTCCGCGCGGGTGTTGCTTGAACCGCAAACGCCCCTGGCCGAAATACGGGATACAGGTGAAAAGCCTGTTCTGCCCATTTCCATTGAGGCGGTGGGAATTGAAGAGGCGGATGGGAAATTCACTCCGGTTATGTTTTTGACGTGGCCACAAGCGGGTTACAATTACAAAACATTCACCACTGATTTGAAGGCCGGAACACCGCGGCTCAAGATATACCGCGGCACCAATGAACTCGCCGCGAGCAACCATTTTCTCGGCGAGTTCCAAATCGAAGGTTATAGAAAAACAAAATCGTCCCTGGAGGGAATGGTTTTTTTTATGCTCTCTGAAAAGAGACAGCTCTTTGTGGAAGCGCACGAGGCCGAGCACAATTCTTATCTTAAATTAAAGCGCACCGGACAATGAAGATGGAACGCAGAAGAGATTTCCATCTCGATTGATGAGTTCAGTGGAGACTGTTCCGGGGGATTTAGCAGGCTGTTGAAAAAACCTCTTGTCCCGTAGGAGACGAGGTGACGAGTCTCAAATTTCCTCGGTTTTCAGCAGAGAAGTTAGAGACTCGTTACCTCGTCTCCTACTTTTTCAACAGACTGTTAGAGACTTTTTTGTATGATTTGGGGAAAGGTGATCCTCGGTTTCGAGGGAGATCGTTTGGCTGTGAATAGGCGGATTTAGAGAGTCATTTGTATGAGTGTCGCGATGCGATGGACCTCGGAATTCTGAATAAACCCGTCACCCGCCTTTAATGTCCCTTGATTTGTCGAGTCTCTTAGCGGGCACCTTGCGATTGAGCCATTCTGAAATTGCGGACGTATCCTGCGTCATCGGTAATCACGATAAGACGGTGGAACGTGTTCTTCGCTGAATGAGAGCGTTGTACCTTAGTATAGTACCATTCGGAGACGTGCCCGCCTTCGGGCGTGAAGGTCTGAAAATCTGGCGGGCCAAACCTCTTATTTACTTTCTCTAGCGTTATTCCCAACTTGATCACCAATTCGGGGGGCAATAGTGGTTCGATTTGGGTTTCCTCGATTGTTTTATGAACTTCCGTATGCACTACGTCTCTAACTAGATCTCGATTGTCATAGAGCACGCTCATGGATCGAGCGAACACGGTATTAATTGGTGGCGGCGAGAGACGGAATATCGAATATTCCGCAACCTTTGCACCATCGCTGCCGGAAATCAGATTTTTAGGCGCTCCAAATAGTTGCTCAACTTCAGCGCGTGTCGTCTGTTTAGGTTTAATCCTGGCAATCGCCTCAGGATCGAGCTTTTGCATGGGGGTAGCACAACCACCGAGCAACAAAGCCGCCATCACAAAGAACATTAAGACCCGTGTCATTGCGGTAATCGTTGAAAACCGAATTGGTTATAGCAAGTGCAAACCATGAAATGCCTTGATTTGCAGGGGTGCAATCGAGGTTTTGATCGTCAACAATCGCTGTTTCGAAAGCGGCGGGGTCATTTTTCCCGAATTTCACCCCCAAAAAGCCGAAAATCTGGCGGCTGCCGAAAACTATTTTACATTCCGGAGGCCGTTTTTAGTGCCAACCTGTTCCTGTTGCAACGACTTAGGACGCGAAAACCTTTTTTCAACTTTCTTTTCAGTCGGGCATCTGGCGCCCGACTGACTTTGCCATCATGGACGCGTTCAATGATTCAAGTAATCGCTGAACAACACGGTGGCCGGGTTGAACCTAAGAACCTCAACCAAGTCGCGGGTCTGACAGACACTTTTGATGTTTGTGACCGACAGCGATGTCGCCGGGTGTCCACGCAGTAAACAGTAGTTCGTTTTCCGTAAACAGATACGGAAAGCAGAAAGATAACATTATGAAACAAGACCTCGTTAAAAAAATACCCGTCCTGATCCCAACCGCCATCAAAACGATCATCGGCTCGACGCTGCACGCGGCGACCTTGCACGTTTTGCAAGGCACTCCCGGTAATGTCTCCTTTGACCTCAATGGCCTGGTCAATGCCCGTGACAGTTATGAAAACGCCAAACTGTCATTAACCGTCACCCGCAACACCTTCGTGCTGAAGACGCAGATGACTCGTGAAACCATCCGTATCGCCCGCGATATCATCAAACAATATCTGGGCACTGAGTACAACAGCAAATGGGATGGCCTCGGCATGAAAGACGGTTCGATCGCGGTGCCTTATACCGCGGAAGAGCTGTATCCCGTCGCACTCGGTTTCAAAGCGCATTTCGCCGCGAATCCCGAACGTGAAAATATTCCCCTGCAAATTACAGCGGTAAAAATGCAGGCGTTGTATGACGAGCTGATCGCGGCGCAAACGGCAGTCCTCAGTGAGGAGGAGGCAGTGGATGAACTGAAGATCGTGCGCGATGAAAAGACCGACCGCCTCTTTAAGCGTCTCCGTGCGACGATCGAAGAGCTCACCTTGTTGATGGGACCGCTCGATCCGCGTTGGAAGACGTTTGGTTTCAATATGCCGGGTGCGGATGAAACGCCGGATGCGCCGTTGAATGTTCTGGCAGTTCTGATTGGCGCGACCACTGCGGCTCTCAAATGGGCTGCGGCTCCTCGCGCAGAATATTATCGCGTCTGGGTGCGGGTCATTGGTGTGGATGCAGAACCGATTACGGTTGGTTCACCGGCGGATATCGACTTCACACTCGAGAATCTGCCGGCGGGCTCGACGATCGAGATTTATGTCTCGGCTGTGAACAATGGCGGTGAGAGCCAGTTGTCGGAGAAGATCACGATCACGACGCACTAAGTATTAGCAGTGTTAGCACACGGCCACGGGGGCGGCGCGAAAGCGCCGCACCTTTTTTATTTGGTAAGGATGACTTCCACGTCGTCCCTGACTAACTGAGGGTGTCCGCGAATCCGAAACCAGACGAAGGAAAATCCAAACGCATCGGAGTTGCCATTTCACCTCTTTCTTTATGCGTCTGCCACTAGGAGATATTAGGGACGACGTGGAAGTCATCCTTACCAAAATTGTGGATCAGGCGCGCGCGTTTGTTTGAGCAACGCGCTTCTCGCCGAGGCTCCTTTTTGAATCAGCATTCTCCAATTCAATCCAAAAACGGCTGCCCGTTCCTTCTTGAGATTCGACTCCGACTCGACCGCCCATCCGTTCGACGGACTTTTGCACGATCGCCAGGCCGACACCGGTTCCCGGGTAGGCGCCGGTCTTGTGCAAGCGATGAAAGACTCCAAAAATCTGGTGGTGATGTTCCGGGGCGATGCCAATGCCGTTGTCCTGCACCCAGAGTCGAATCCAATCGCCACGTTCTTCGGCTCCGATCTCAATCTGAGGAGAACTGTTGAGCTTTCGAAATTTGAGCGCGTTGGAAATCAAGTTGCTGACCGTCGTGCGGAGGGTGATTTCATGCGCGCAAACGGAGAAGAAGAATTCATGCAAATGAACCCGAGCCTTGGTTTCTCGGATTTCAAAGGCCATTTCATCGCAAATATCGCAAACCATCTTTCTTAATTGAACCGGGCCGATGGTCATTTCCGTGCGGTTGATCCGTGAATAAGTAAGTAAATCGCTCACCAACGTATCCAGGCGTGTGGCGGCGGCGATGATCCGCTCCGCGTAGTCGCGTCCCGTCTCACCGATCACGTCTCCATAGTCTGCCAATAACGCCGAGGCAAACCCTTGCTGAGCCCGCAGTGGAGCCCGCAGATCGTGGGAGATTGTATAGGTAAAGGCTTCCAGCTGTTTGTTCGTTTCCTGCAAGGAAGCGGTTCGTTCCTGGACCACTCCTTCCAAATGTTTCGCATGCACGTCGAGTTCTTCTTTCACAGCCGCCAGGGCCTGTTCGGTTTTCTTGCGCGGGGAAATATCAGTGAACAGGACGGCTACCTTTCGGTCCTCAGGTGCCCCAACACGAAACGCACACACATCAAACCAGCGATGGATGGCGTCCGCACGGTTTTCAAAGCGCCTCGACTCGCCAGTTAAGGCAATCTTTCCGTAGATCTGAAACCAATGCTCTTCATGCCCCGGAGCCAGTTCACGGATACGTTTGCCGACCGCATTTTGCAGCCCGGTTTGTTTCTCGAAAGCGGGATTGATCTCGAGAAAGCAATAATCATACGGTTTGTTATTTGTATCGAAGAGCACTTCGATCACGCAAAAACCTTCGTCAATGGAATTAAACAGAGTGCGATAACGCTCGACGCTCTCACGTAAAGCTTCGCGCACCAGGACGCTTTCCGAGATGTCCTGGAAATAACAGACCACTCCAAAACCGCCATCCGGCAGTGCGATCCGGCTAATCTGCCAGTGATAATATTCCCGCACCTTGCGATCGGCCCGTTGCTCGATTCGTTCAGGGACAATGTACGGTTCGCCGGTTTCCAGTGTGTGTCGGAATCGTAAAATGACTTCATCCGCGTAGTCCCTGGGCCAAAGAGTATGGATCACCTCGTTGAAGTCTCGCCCCAGCAGGTCAGGAATATTTCCGAAGACGGGTAATGCGACGGGGTTCACCTGCCGGATGCGGAATTCCGAATCCACGAGGTAAACACCAAGAGGCGCTTCGTTGAGAAGCGTCTCAAACTGCTGGGTGCGCTGGTGCAACGCGTCTGCGGCCCGTTTGCGTTCCGTCACATCGCGCGAGACCGCGAGCAACTTCTCCGGATGCCCTTGGGCATCGAGAATCGGCGTGATCACAACATTCCACCAGCGAGGCTCGCCTTGAATCTCTAAACATCCAACAAACTTTCCGACGCCGCCCGTTGCGGCAATCGCCACCGCGCGCTTTGCATTCATTCGGTCTTCACCGTTCCAAAATTCGGTCCAGGATTTGCCAAGCACATCGGCGAGCCCGGTAATGTGCAGCGTTTCCCGCCCCGCTTTATTAATCCAGAGCAGCTTGCCATCGAGCGTCAGCGTCTTGAAGCAATCCTGACTGCTCTCAACAATTGTGCGACTGAACTCCTCACTCTGGCGCAACGATTCCTGCACAGGCGCGGCATCCGATACGGGCGCGGGCGATGCACCGCTTTTTTCACGCCGCATTGCGCGCACCATTTCCTGGGCTTCGTCAAGTCGAGCGCGCAAAACTTCCATCTCAGAGAGAAGTTCTTCGCGGCTCAGGGTCGCAGTGGTGGACATAAATAGTCAGATGGAGTGCAGATCACGCCCGAGAGAAACGTGTTTTAAGGTCGGCATAGACCTGAACACTCTCAGGTGAAAAACCATTCCATCGGGACCCTTATGTCGCAATAAATTCTGTTTAGGTAATTCTCTGAATGATCTGCGAGGTGAAAACCGGTGAGAGCATACGGTCACGACGGATGCCGATGCGAGGCCGACGGACAGGTTCGCGAACAGCCTTCTTCTCTTTGCAGCGAAACGCGAAGAGAGGGCGCGCAGACTTCAGGTGAACCTAAAGCCTGCGCGGCGCGTTCAATTTAATCTTCTTACCAATAAAACCACGGAGCGCCCGTCACCGCCGGAGCACCACCAAACGGATGCCACGCACCGTAGCCGTCCAGCGTGTAGCCTTTCGGCGTGGTCCAATCCGTGATCACAACGTCACGCGCAATATCGAAAGTAAATCCCGCGACGCCGCTCGGAGCAGGTGCGCCGTTAACGGGATGCAGGCCTCCAAGTCCATCGAGCACGTAACCTTTCAATGTGGCCGGATTCATCACGAGCGCGCGTGCAATATCCCAGTTAGGCCAGTAGGCCGGCGACGAAACAGCTGGCGCGCCGTTTAAAGGATTAATACCACCGAGTCCATCCAGCACATAACCTTTGCCGGTGGCGTAATCCGTAATCACCAGGTCGCGGGCGATGTCCCAATTGGGCCAGTAAGGTCCACTGGTAATCGCTGGCGCTCCGTTGAACGGATGAACAGCGCCGAGTCCGTCCAGCACGTATCCTTTCCCGGTGGAAGAAACTTCCATGGCACGGGCAATATCCCAGTTCGGCTGGTAAAAATTGTAACTCGTCGCCGCCGCCTGGCCACCGAATGGATGCAGGCCACCGTAAGCATCCAGTGAATAACCTTTGGGCGTCGTCCAACTCGTGATGCCAAAGTCGCGAACGATATCCCAGCCAGCCCAATAGTCGTTGCCGGAAACCGCGGTCGCGCCATTGATGGCAGCGATTCCACCGAATGCATCCAGCTCATAGCCTTTGGAGGTAGCGGTGTTGAACAGGATGCGATTACCGACATCGTGCATGGTTTGCGGCGGTGGTGGATTTAATAAATCCATGTAATGCGCCCAGTTCCAATACGGTCCGGGATCGCTATGAGTGTTACAGTTTGGATCAAAAGAGACATGGGTCGACGCCCAGGCTGACCAACCGGCGACGGACTTTTGA
>JAQGOU010000093.1 GCA_028293445.1 Verrucomicrobiales bacterium
CGCTGCGAAAGAAGGCGTCATCGCCCAATACATCGCGCCGGGTGCCAAATCCGGTATCCTCGTTGAAATCAACTGCGAAACCGACTTCGTCGCTCGCAATGAAGGTTTCAAGGCGTTCTGCGACACCGTCGCCAAGAAGCTCCTGGCGGATCCCGCGGCTGATGTCGAAACCGATCGCGTCGCTGCTGTGGCGAAGATTGGCGAGAACGTCCTGATTACCCGCAATCATCGCATGGAAGTTAAAGGCAACGGATTGATTGCCGCTTACATCCACACCGGCGCAAAAGTCGGCGTCCTCGTAGAAGTCGGCGCTGGTAAAGAAGCCACGGTTCAGAGCGAAGAATTTAAACAACTCGTTCGCGACATCACGTTGCAAATTGCCGCGGCCAATCCGACCGCTGTCACTCGTGCGGAAATTCCCGCCGACGTGATCGCCAAGGAACGCGAAATTGCCGCGCAATCAGATCGCCTCAAAGGCAAGCCCGCTCAGGCCATTGAAAAAATTCTCGAAGGCGTGATGGATAAATATTTCCAGACGATCTGCCTCATTGACCAGGGTTTCGTGAAGAAGAACTCCGAAGTCACGGTGAAGGAACACATCGGCGGAGTTGCCAAGCAACTCGGTGATGAGATCACGGTTCGTCGTTTCGTCCGCTTCCAGGTGGGTGAAGCCGCAGCCGCATAATTAGAATAGAATCTCCATAAACCGGACTTCGTTATGAAGTCCGGTTTTTTTATTTGTGGGGAGGCGGTTGACGACTTTGGCTGTCGCTGTTAGAAACTCGACGCGCATGAAGCTTGCTGTTAAACGAACCATTTCTCCGAAGAAAAAGAAGGGCCCAAAATTTCGCCGCGTCCTGATCAAGCTCAGTGGGGAAGCCCTCGGAGATGAAAAAGGTGCTGGCATCAATCCTGATGCAGTGCAGAGCATGGCCGAGCAGATCGCTGAAGTCCGCGAACTCGGTGTGCAAGTCGTCATCGTGATTGGTGGCGGAAATATTTTTCGCGGTCTCGCCGGCAGCGAACGCGGTATCGATCGCGCCACCGGGGATTACATGGGCATGCTCGCAACGGTCATCAATTCTCTGGCACTTCAGGATGCCCTCGAAAAAAATGGCGTCGCCACCCGCGTGCAGACCGCCATTACCATGTGGCAAATTGCCGAACCGTTCATTCGCCGTCGTGCGGAGCGTCACCTCGAAAAAGGTCGCGTCGTTATCTTCGGCGCCGGCACCGGTAATCCTTATTTCTCCACCGACACCGCAGCTGCGTTGCGTGCCAATGAAATCGGGGCCGAAGTGATTCTCAAAGCCACCAAAGTGGATGGCATTTATGATTCTGATCCGAAGAAGAATCCAAACGCGAAACGTTTTGAACAGGTCTCTTATCTGGATGCGTTGCAAAAGCAATTGAAGGTGATGGATTCGACGGCATTTTCCCTGTGCATGGATAACAAGATGCCGATTATTGTTTTCGATCTGTTTAAAGCGCATAACTTGAAGCGCGTGGTGATGGGCGACAAAGTGGGAACACTGGTTACGGCATAACCAATTTTGAACATTAAACCTGAAACGTTGAACTAAGTCTTATGGCACTTGATGACATTCTTTTGGAAGCGGAAGACAAGATGATCAAAACCGAAGAGGTGGTGCAGAAGGAATTTGCCGGTGTGCGCACGGGCAAAGCGTCGCCCAGTCTCGTCGAGAACATTTTGGTGGAGGTTTACGGCTCGAACATGCGCCTGCGCGAGTTGGCTGGTATCACTGCTCCCGAACCTCGCATGCTGATGATTCAGCCGTGGGACATGACCTCGATTCAACCGATTGAAAAAGCGATTCAGAAGAGCAACCTCGGTCTCAATCCCGCGGTCCAGGGGAAGTTCATTCGTATCGTCTTGCCGGAACTGAGCACCGAACGCCGCCAGGAATTTGTTAAGATCATCCATAAAATGACGGAGAGCGGCCGCGTGGCGATTCGTCATGTGCGCCGAGAAGCAATGGAAGGGATCAAGAAAGAATCCAAGGCGAGCGGCAACACGGAAGATGCTGTCGAAGCGGCCGAAAAAGAAATTCAGAAGCTGACCGATGGTTATATTACCAAGCTCGACCAGCATCTCGCCCACAAGGAAAAAGAAATCCTGACGGTCTGACGCTGGCGGGATGAAAAAAGCTATTGTCGGTGCAATCGTTCTGCTGGTGGCGGCAACGGCTCTTCTGTTCTTTTGGCGGCCAAAAGAACAGCCGGCCGCGTCTGTCGTGTTCCTGGGTTATTCCTCAGATACGAATGGTTTGAAAGTGGCGCAAATCGCTTTCACCAATTGCTTCGATCGCCCGGTCCATTATTTTTGCCGGACCTTCAACGACCCAGGCTCCATTGATTACTCCCTGAACTATCGCAACGGTTCTCTGATCACCAACACTCTTGCCGGGTCACGATCGTCGGGCCGCTTAATGCCAAACGGGCAATTTGTGTTTTTGGTTCCCGTGCCCACAAACGGATCCACCGCTCTCAAACTCTCGGTTCCCTATTTTCCGGAAAACAGTCCATTGGGAAGTTTGATTCGAGAGATCCGCAAAGTAATGAAGAGAGATACCGGTATCATTGCCCTAAATGCCACCGTCGACCTGCCTTAAGGCGAGGATGAGACACCGTTCGTAATCGGCTGCTCGAAGTGCACCACGATTTCTCCCGGCTTGGCGTAACTCAATTTTTCCCGGGCGAGACGTTCAACAGTTCGGGGGTCTTGCAGTGAACGCATTTGCGTATCGAGCTTTTTGGAAACTTCCACTTCCTTCTCTATTCTCTTATCCAGCTCCAGCTTCGTCTTCTGCATGCGCTCGTTCTTTTGGATGACGGGGGTGTAGCAGAGTCCAATGACGAGCAGAACCGCCGCCACAATGAGGAAAATCACGACGCGCGTCAGCTTATTCCAAATCCCAACGTCAACGCTCATGGCGCGCAGTAAAACAGGAAGCTTTTAAAAACAAAAGTGGAAATCGTTTTTTTCAACCTGCGGTCGCGCGAATGCCTCCGTTACCCGGAGCAGAGATCGCTGGCGGACGCGAACTGAAGCCTTTCAGCCGCAGATGGTGACACGCCTCTTTGACAACCCAGTTTGCCTTCTCCAACTCTTTCTTTGCGGCCTCTTCGTCAGCGCCGGTGATGTCACGGACGATGCGGACGGCGCGATCGCGAAGTTTGATGTTCGAAGGATTCAGATCAACCATCAGGTTGCTGATCACTTTACCGAGTTTCACCATCGAAAGCGTGGTGAGCATGTTCAAGATCAATTTCGTCGCTGTGCCGGCTTTGAGACGGGTTGAACCGGTCAAAACTTCGGGACCGACATTGGGCGCAATAATAATATTCGGCCGGTTCTTCGGTGCGACAACCAGATGAGGGTTGAAACAAAGTAAAATCGTTTTTGCTCCGCGCTTCTTGGCTTCGAGCAAAGCACCCCACACGAACGGTGTGCGTCCGCTGGCGGCGATTCCAACCACGACATCCTTTTTGGTAATCGTGTTGAATTGAATGGCTTCCGCACCCGCGAGAGCATCGTCTTCTGCGCCTTCAACGGCACGCCACAAGGCGATCTGGCCACCGGCGATGATGCCTTGCACCATTTCGGACGGCGTCCGGAACGTCGGAGGACATTCGCTGGCATCGAGCACACCGAGTCGACCGCTGGAACCTGCGCCCACATAGAACAGGCGTCCGCCAGTCTTGAAAGATTTCGTAATGAAATTGACTGCCTTTTCGATTTTGGCGCGTTCGTCGAAAATCGCTTCTGGAATCTTGCGATCCTCGCTCAGCATCAGGTCGATCATTTCCGACACCGGCAATTGATCGAGATTGACCGAGCGCGGATTGCGTTGTTCGGTCATCGGCAAACCATTCGTGACCGGAAGTTTCTCGGCGATCCACGCGTTGTCGCGTTTGACAATCTTCAACGTCGTCGGGCCAGCGCCGATCTCTGCGAAATGTTTCTTGGCCAACTCAATCGCTCCCCAAACACTTTCCCGTTTCAAAGCAGTGACAATCCCTTTGGGCCAAGCGGCGAGAACGACCTTTTCGATGGCCGCTGCAAACCTCGGCTGCTTCAATGGGAGGCTGCCCGCGAGAATGAATTGCACAGGAGTGCCCGGTTTGACGAGATGACGCGCGCAATCCGCACCGTCCGTGGCGAGACTTTCTGCCGCCGCCGTGATGATGTCCGAAGCGATCTTATCTTTCTTGGCCCAGGCGTTGAAAACTTCAATGGCCAATGCCGCCACATCCGACTTGCCGGCGCTCTGCACCCAGCCGATCAATTCGTTGGGGGTATTGAGCTCAAGAGAACGTAAAATTTTCTGACCGAGCGCAGGCCAGACTTCGTCGCGATCGTAATAGAACACGAGCGCTTTGAGGGTACGCAGACCGATTTCATAACCGCTGCCTTTATCACCGAGAAGATGACCCCATCCACCGACTTTCGCCGTCTTCTTGCCATCGGCGGTTTTGCCGAAGCAGCACGACCCTGTTCCGCTCAAGATTAAGACACGGGGTAACGCTTCTATAGACGCAGACTCTGCGGCGGCCAAAGCGGTTTCTAAATCGTTCGTAGCGTAGCAAGGGATTTCAGGCCACACCTTTTCTGCCGCCATGCGGATGCGTGTGCGATCCATTTCTGCCCGGGCTCCAGCCATCCCGATTGCCAGCGCAACCACTCCACGAGGATTCTTCAGAAGACCATCGATTTTGCGAAAGTGCGCGTGTAACTGCGGGTCACTCAACAACTTAAGATTAGCTCCTCCAGCTTCAGTGCGAACGATTTGTCTACCTGCGCCGTCGGAAAGTAAAGCGATACTGCGAGTCCCTCCACACTCAATCCCTAGATACAGAGGGGCGGTTGTTTGGTCGGTTTTTGTCATGTTGTTGTCGCGATGATTTTCTACGAAAATAGGCAATTTCCAAGCTCGGAAATCGAAAATGTTTACTATTAGAGCTGCTTGATGTCCGGGTGGGGAACCCTGCTCTGATTTTATGATGGATTGGGACGGAAATTGTTCCCGAAAATCGGTGTTTCAGAGATCAAAATGGCTCCTTTCGGTGCAAAAGCTTCAAATGAACAGGAAGCGTCGATCATAACGACTGGAAAAGCTTGAGCCCGAACAAAAAGGCGGTATCCATTCCCTATGACCGAAGTGGAGATGTCTCTTCTGAGCACGTTGATCGAATTGGACGAAAAAGTTCGTTCGATGGCGACCGCAAATCCCAAACCCAATCTCCTGCCGCTGTTCTCCAGGTTGGATCAACTGGCCTCCCAACTTCCTCCCGGGACGGATCCTGACCTGGTGCATTACATGGCCCGTAAGAGCTACGAAAAGGCAAAGTTCCTTCTTGAGGGACGCAAAGCGGAGAACAAAAAGGGTAGTTGCGGACGATAGTAAGTCGCACAAAGCGGTCGCATCTTAACACTACCACCCCCGCCGACTGAGGGCAGTCGGCCTACAAAAGACACGATGTAGGTCGCGTGCCCTCACGCGGCGCGGTTCAAACAGACAACGACGCTGGCAGTGTCAGGATGCGCTCCACAAAGCAGTCGCCCTGACAAATACTCGCCTCAAGGACCGGATTGATCCATGTTTGCCGCCATGGCAGAAACCATTGAAGGATTAACCCGCACGATTCGCGAGTTTCGCGATGCCCGCGATTGGAAACCATTCCATGGCCCGAAAGATATGGCCATCGGCATCGCCGCCGAAGCAGGTGAACTGCTGCAACATTTCGTCTGGCAATCGAACGAGCAATCGGAACAACGCGCGAAGGAACGAAAGGGCGAGATCGCCAGTGAGATCGCCGATGTTGGGATTCTCCTGTTTGAATTAGCGGATAATCTGGGGTTGAATCTCGCGGAAATCATGCGGGCTAAAATCGCGAATAACGAACTGCGTTATCCAGTGGCAAAATCGCGCGGCTCCAATAAAAAATATAACGAGCTGTGACCGACGAACCTCTTCCAGAGAATTCAGCGCCTGCCTCTCCCGATGCGACCGGAGAAAAGAAGCATCGTCGACGTGTTCGTTACTCGGGTAAAAACCCTCGTCGCTTCGATCAAAAGTATAAGGAACACAACCCCGAAAAATACGGCGACACGGTTGCCAAAGTTCTCGCCTCGGGAAAAACGCCTGCCGGAACACACCGTTCCATCATGGTGGCGGAGATTCTCCACGTGCTCGCGCCGAAACCTCGCGAAGTCGCCGTCGATTGCACGCTCGGGTTCGGCGGACATGCCCGTGAAATTTTAAAATCGCTTCAGCCGGGAGGAAAGCTCATTGGCGTGGATGCGGATCCCGTTGAACTGCCGAAAACCGAAGCGCGCCTACGCGAGCTTGGCTTCGGGCCGGAAACATTCATCACGAAACGCAGCAATTTCGCCGGCCTGCGCCAGGTGCTAACCGAATTGCACCTCGAAGGAGCCGACGTGATTCTCGCCGACCTCGGTCTCTCTTCGATGCAGATCGACGATCCTGCGCGCGGGTTCTCCACGAAGTTCGAAGGCCCGCTTGATATGCGAATGAATCCGCAACGCGGCCAGCCTGCGTCAGCCTTTCTTGAGAAGATTTCCGTCGAGGCGCTCACAACACTGCTCCTAGAAAACGCCGACGAACCGCGCGCGCAAAAGATCGCTCCCCTGCTCGCCGGGAAAAAGTTCTCAACCACCAAAGAACTTTCGAACACGATCGCCGCTGCGCTGCCACAACTCGGAAAGGATGAGTGCACCCTCTCCATCCGCCGCGTGTTCCAGGCGATCCGCATCGCGGTGAACGATGAATTTTCAGCGCTCGACACTTTTCTTCGCAACCTTCCTTTCTGTCTGAACCCAAACGGGCGCGTCGCGATTCTCACGTTTCATTCGGGCGAAGATCGTCGCGTGAAAAAAGCATTTGAAGCCGGGCGACGCGATGGTTTCTACAGCGAGATTGCCGACGAAGTGATCCGCCCCACCTCAGAAGAGCGCCGCGACAATCCGCGTTCGAGTCCGGCCAAACTGCGCTGGGCGAAAAAGACTTAACGCGAATTGCCGAAGACCCCGACGCATCGACCCGTGTTGCGTCGTGCGAATGATTCGTCTTTATTGGCCCATGCCAGCAAAATCAAAAAAACAACAGATGGCCGCAGGCGTAGCCCTCGCCGCCAAACGTGGACAAAAACCAAAAGCTTCCTTGAAGGGTGCTTCGAAAAGCATGGCGAAGTCCATGAGCACGAAACAACTTCGCGACATCGCGAAGACCAAACGCAAGAGCCTGCCAAAGAAGAAGACGACCACCGCTAAGAAATAATCCGGAAGGAAGTAACGGCCCTCTCCTTCCAAGAAAGAGGACAGCCATCACACATGTTCTGATTGACGAATAACCGTCCGGCCAATCCAGCGCTCGATTCTTTAACGTTGGAAAACCGAGCGCGCAATTTTGTCAAAAGGCTGGATACGTTTCTCTCCTCAGATGGTTGAGCATTACCCATAGGTCTGTTTCGTCTTAGAATCCCAAAGGGATTCCGCCCCAAAGCCCAGGGTTGCGAGGCAGCCAAGCTACCCTGGGAAAGCTCGATCATTGGATTACAACCCTGAAGGGGGTTGCGTCATGCGCCGGCCCATCATCATTCGACGCAAGGTCAGCATCCGGTCGGTGATGCCGTTCAACTCCGCATCGCTCCCACTGAACGGAGCGCCGACTTCCAAGTCGGCTTACAACGCTCGAACTTCGGACGGGCACGTTTTGCCTTCATCGCGCCGCTAAGCCGGTTTGGAAACCGGCGCTCCGCTCGACAAGCGCGCTCATTTTTTCGTTAAGCCTCAGATCATGGCAGCGGCTCTCATCCGTTGATCCGAAATTTTCCACGAGGAGTTTTTAGAATCTTTGCTAGGCTAACCGTGTGGATAGACATGATGTCGTTATTGTTGGCGGTGGCGCGGCCGGATTCTTTGCGGCGATCGCCTGTGTTGGTGCGTCGTCGGAAAAGAAGGTAGCAATCCTCGAACGCGGTCCACATTTTCTCCAGAAGGTCAAAATTTCAGGTGGCGGCCGTTGCAATGTCACCCACTCCTGTTTTGATGCGCGCGAATTGACCACCCGCTTTCCGCGCGGCGAACGGGCCTTGATTGGCGCCTTCAAACGCTTCCAGGCCAGCGACACCGTCGCTTGGTTTGAGGATCGTGGCGTTCGGTTGAAAACGGAACCGGACGGCCGAATGTTTCCCATCACCGACAATTCGCAAACGGTCATCGACTGTCTTCTGCACGAAACGCGGAAAGCGCGCGTGAATCTCGTCACCAACTGCGGCGTGGAGCGCACAACCAAAACTGCCGATGGCTTTGAACTGTCTCTCTCCAACGGCGAAACATTGCAGTGCAATCAATTGTTGCTGGCCACAGGTGGATGCCGGACGCCAGCACTCGGACAACTCGCGGTATCGCTCGGGCACAGTTTAGAAGCACCGGTCCCTTCCCTCTTTACCTTTCATATCGAAACACCGTGGCTGCGTGAATTGGCCGGTGTGTCGCTCAGTGCAGCCGAAGTTTCCGTTCCATCTGCGGGTCTGCGTGAGACCGGTGCGTTGCTGATCACGCATTGGGGATTGAGCGGCCCCGCCATTTTGCGCACCTCCGCCTGGGGCGCGCGAGCGTTGCACGAAGTCGATTATCGATTCACGTTGCAAGTTAATTGGATCCCCCGACTCACCGCGCAAACACTCGAACAAAACTGTCTCACGCGTCGTTCGATGCAACCGGCCAAGCTCATCGTCAACACGCCGATCAGTCCCCTGTCCGCTCGACTCTGGGAAGCGCTCGTCGTCGCCTCTGGCATTCCGCGCGAAACCCGTTGGGCCGACCTGCTGCGCCAATCGCAACATCGCTTGATCCAACAAATCTCCCGCACAGAATTCCAAGTGACCGGTAAAAGCTTGAACAAGGAAGAGTTCGTGACCTGTGGCGGCATTCGTTTGAATGAAGTGGATTTTAAAACCATGCAAAGCCGCGTCTGCCCCAATCTTTATTTCGCCGGCGAAGTGCTCGACATCGACGGCATTACCGGCGGCTTCAACTTTCAAGCCGCCTGGACCACCGGCTGGATCGCGGGCAACGCGATGGCCACTTCGTAAACCAACCCAGACGCAAAAAAGCCGCCCGGTTTCCCGAGCGGCTCTGTGTTTTATGGTAAGGATGACTTCCACGTCGTCCCTAACTCTGTCTTCATCTTTAACGTTTAGAAGATCATCTCCGCGTACGCGAATTGTGGCCTCGGTAATAATCCCCGCGCAGACGGAGAATGGGCGGCGCAGCAGCGCCAGCCCTACCACTAAGGCTGGGATTATAATGGGCGCCCGCCCAAGTGCACCCGGCCTTGCGCTCCTCTGACTCAGGGCAACGCCACCGCGCGATAAAAGCGATAATTAAAACTGGTTGAACCGGAATCCTGGAAATAAACCACGCCATTCGTCGGATTAGGACTAGATGTTTGGAGCGCTATCCAGTTCGTCGAGATAAGGGTCGTAGATCCTTCGAAACGGTAGCTGTGTCCGTTTTGTCCTTGCAGAAACATTTCAAAATTGCCGTTCGGATTTCGCCCGAGGGAAATGAACGAAGGAGACGGAATGGCTCCTGAGGAATTGATCGTGATGGAAAGATTTTTGTTGGTCGAGTTTCCGAAGGAGTCATTCACGACAACCGTAAAGAAAGCGGTCCCGGAAACGGTCGCCGTGCCGGAGAACACACCGTTGCTGCTCAGATTTACTCCGGCGGGCAAAGGCCCGGTGGTAAACCAGGTATAGGGCGAAGCGCCGCCAGAGGCGGTCAGGCTCGCGGAGTAGGATTGGCCATTCGTTCCATTGGGCAAAGAACCGGTCGTGATCAGCAGCCCGGGATTAATCGTGAGCGAAAAGCTTTTATTCGTGGTGCTTCCCTGCTGGTCCGTGATCTGGACGTTAAAGTTGAACGTGCCGCTGGTCGTTGGAATGCCGTCGAGTAATCCGGAATTGAAGATTACGTTTTGTGGCAGCGAACCGGAAACGATGGTCCAATTGTAAGGTTGTTGTCCACCCGTCGCCTGGATGTAGTTATGATAATTCTGGGATACGACACCCGTCGGCAGAGTGGCGGTGGTGAACTGCAACGGTTGGATGGGATAAAGGGTAAAGTTCGCCGTGCCATTTCCACCTGAGATCGTGACGTTCTGATTGGTGGGCGTTTCAAAGCCACGGTTGTAGAGATCATTCCCGGAGACCCCCAGCGACCAGGTTCCGTTAAAAACACCCAGGGAATAATTGCCACTGCCATCGGTTTGCCCCGAGGTCATGTAATTCGTCCCGTTCACTGTGATGTTGGCAAAGACATCCACAAAGGTAACCGGACTTGAGTTCGTGGCGTGAACATTGCCTGTGATCTGGGCGGTCACACTTTGCGCGACATAAAGAATGTTCGTAATGTTCGCCCCATCGACAAGGTTGCTGAAAGTTAAACTCGGACCGATCAATCCCCGACTGGCCGCGTCATTCATTTCCAATTGCAGATACCACGTTCAGGCGGTGAGACCGATGTTGAAATAGCCATCGTTATCCGTGTTACCGGAGAAATCAGGCCCGTTCTGCGCACCGACAATCATCTGGATGTTGCCCACGGGATTACCACTCCCGTTGACGACACGTCCGCCGAGATGGATCGTCAGAAGCTGCGCGATGAAATTCAGTTGAATCGCCTGGCCCGAGCTGATGTTGAGGTTCGTTTCGTTGGCCGAATAACCAAGCGGACTCAAATCTTCCGAAGAAGGACCGACATTCCAATTCGTTCCCACGACCCCGATGAAATAGTTCCCGTTGGTATCCGTTATCGACGTGCCCGCATAGGTATAGGAATTCTGGTTTTCGGCGAAGACTTCGATTCCGACCAGCGGCACATTGGAATTGTTTTTCAATTGCCCGTAGAACAACGCATCCGCCTTCGGCATTTCTATATTCAGATTGGAAATATTCCCGCTGGTCGTATCCACGTGCAAAGAATCTCTCGGGGGAAGAAATCCCAGGCTGGCGATGGCGCTCTCCTGCATTTTGATTTTCCACTGATCCGCCGTGACCGGCACATTAAAATTTCCATTCGCATCGGTGAAACTCAAGATGAAGGCACCATTCTGCGATTCCCAAGGCATGAGGACGCCGGCCAGACCATTGGTCGTTCCCATTTTTCTGAGGCTGCCCGAAATCGTTCGCGTGCCCACAATGAGTGGGACATTCGTGCTGATATTGCCCCCCGCGGTCAGCGTCACATGCGGGGCGGTGGAGAAATCATAAACATAGCCCGCCTTCGCGGCACCTACGGCATAGTCGCCCGGAGGAGCTTTGAAGGTGAAATTGCCGGAAGAATCGGCCAGAACATCTCCGGCGAAATCCTGATTGGGGCCGGCCATAAAAAAGACGGAGGCGTTCGGGACGTTGGTGCCGTTGTGGCGAACGATTCCCGAAATGGATTGGCCAAAATTCGAATTGGTGACCGCGAATGTCGCCGTGGCGGGGGTAAATCGTCCCGTGGGACTGGAGACACGAAAAACGAAATTCCCAACGATCTGTTGCGGATCAATGCCTGAGAAATTAATCCGGGAAACAATGGCACCGTCGATGGAAGTTAAATCCCCCGGAACGCTCAGGTTCGTCACACCGCCGACGACGGTGGCCTGTCCGTCGGTGGTGAGGAAGCTTTGGACCAGCAACTCGCCGGCATCAACGGCACCGTTGGTGTTGAAGTCGCCAAATTTTTCAATCAACACCGTTTCACCGTTGGTCAGCCCATTGGTGATCACCAAGGTAATCGCGCCGTTATAAAGATTGCTGATGGCGACGGGACTGACGGTAACCGTCACCGCGTGCACGCGGCCTACCATCCATGAGTTTCCGACAACGAGAATCAAGAGCAGGATACGGAGTTTCAAACGAAGGAAATTCATAGGTGTGAGTTCGCGAT
>JAQGOU010000157.1 GCA_028293445.1 Verrucomicrobiales bacterium
GAGCCACAAATGTATCCCCCACTGGAACCGAGCGCTTTACCGAGAGTGCCCATGTGGATTTCAATCTGGCTGCTGATGTTATCGTCTTCTGCGCAACCGCAACGGTTCTTTCCGTAGATGCCGGTCGCATGGGCTTCATCGACCATCAGCCACGCGCCGTATTTTTCTTTCAATGCAATCAATTGGGGCAGGGGAGCGAAGTCCCCATCCATCGAAAAGACTGATTCCGTCACGATCAGTATTCGATGAGCGCCTATTTTCTTTTCTGTGGCCCAGCGGAGAATCGTTTCCAAATCCTCCAAATCATTGTGGGCGAAGACGCGCAGCTTCGCGCCCGAGAGTCGCGCCGCATCAACGATGCAGGCGTGAACCAGTTTATCGAGGATGATGATATCGTCTTTCTCCAACAGCGCACAGATCGTGCCGACGGCGGTGGCGTAACCAGTCGAAAATGTAATTGCGGCCTCGGTTCCTTTCCAGGCAGCGAGAGCAGATTCGAGTTCGTGGTAGGGCGCGAGCGACCCGCAAATCAAACGAGATGAGCCTGCGCCGACACCATATTTCTCCATCGCCGTTACTGCGGCTTCTTTCAGGAGGGAATGATTCGCGAGTCCGAGATAATCGTTGGAGGAAAAGTTTAAGAAAGTTTTTCCATTTAGGTCGATTTCGCGTCCTTGTGGCGAGTCCACCCGACGCAACTCGCGATAGAGTCCCTGCGTGCGAATCTCATTGAGACGTTGATCTAAATCGTCGGCGAAGGAACTCATGCTTCGACCACAGATAAACACGGAAGCGAAGTGGAGAAAAGTTCTTTGCGGCTAAGTCGCGGGTGGGAGCGCCCACGCCCCATCGATCATTGACGCACTGACATTACCTGAGAATTGCACGACACCATCGTAGACCTCTGAAATATTTGCATTAAAGGGAATCGCAATCAGGTCGGCGAAGGCCTGCTCGGAAATTTCACCAACGGACTTTTCCAGCCCGAGCGCTCGCGCACCGTTTAACGTGGCCATGCGCACGATCTGCTCCGCGTTGAAGTGGGGTGCATTTTTGGCGAAGGACTGCATCTCACTGAACATGTTCAACTCAAGTTTAGCTCCGCGCTCTTTCTTCATGCTGGCGAGGCTATCCGTCCCAAGGCAAAGGTTCACTCCGGCCTGTTGCAGATCTTTTGCAGGAAATGGTTTGTGTTCGAAATAAGCATGGCTACGCGGACAATGAACGACAGAGACGTTATTCCTGGCCAAGAGATCGGCGTCGCCCTCCGCGAGATAATTCACGTGCACGGCGAGGAAATTCTCACCCAGCATTTCGAGCAACGCCAGTTGCTGGACCGGAGAATTCCCCGTGCAATCGGACATATCGCGTTGTGTCTTCAACCAGTCATACAGTGGCCCGGTTTGCTGCGTGAACATTTCGAATTCCTCCCGCGATTCGGCCACATGTGATGTAACTCGAATCTTGTTCTCCCGCGCGATCGCAGCGGTGCGTCGCATTAATTGGGGAGTGGTGGAATACAAGGCGTGCGGTGAAAAGCCGGCGCTTTTGGAAACCTGAGGTAAACCAGCGATGACACCTAACGCTTCGTCGATAATCGAAGCAGCGTCGCGTTTGCTGTTTACACTGGTCATTTCTAAAAATGAAAACAGACGCAGCGGCGTTCCCTGCCAAACTTCTGAAAGCAGTTCCGGCACGGCTTCGATATCCGCAACTGTCGTCGTTCCCGTGCGGAGCAGCATGTCGGAGCCGGTCATCCACGACTTCCCATATTCGGAATAAGACCAGTTTGCCTTCAGTGCGAGAATGCCTTTGATCCAATCGGAGAAATATTTCGGTCGTGAAAGGAGTCCCGCCATTTCGGTGTAATCGAGATGACAATGGGCATTAACGAGACCGGGAAGAAGTATGACGTCACCTAAATCCACCGCTTCCTCGGAGGAGGAAGCGGAGAGGTCTGGCCACGCGCCCACTTTTACAATACGACCGTCCGCGATGAGGACGGCCCCATTCTCAATCGGGGGCTGCGAGACAGGCAAAACGATACGGGCGCGAAGAAGCATTCGCAATAAACCAACAGGTCGGGCGAATCAGATCGCCGCAGAATTAGACACCTTGGACGGTGCGTTTGTTGCGCGCTTCTTCGGTGTGCTTTTGCGCTTTAAACTTCCCGTGACGTTTACGGAGTTGTTGCTCGATCTTTTTGACGGAGAGATCAATCGCCGCGTAAAGATCGCTTTCCACATCTTCCGCAAACAGGTCAGGTCCGGGCATGGAAAGTTGGATTGAACACTTAAACTGCTTCTCCGGAGCTCGCGTATTATCGTGCTCCAGAACGATCCGCGCATTCACCGCCTGGCGGTCCAAATGCTCAAGTCGGTCGATTCGATCTTGAATGTGATTGTTGATTGCTTCGGTGAGGGTTACGTCGTGAGTCGAAACGATTAGTTTCATAGTATCCTGTACCAAAAACTTAAACCAATTAGTCCAAGTCGCATAGTGTAAACTTGCTGAGACTTTTGCGGATATTGTGCCTAATGAAATGTCCTCACTAATTTCTTGGTCTCCACTCGGCTTGGTGGTAAATGAACGCACGTGTCTACGAGAGTCATCGCAGTTGCCAATCAAAAAGGTGGCGTGGGCAAAACAACCACCTCCATTAATGTCGCTGCCTGTCTGGCCAGTGTTGGAAAAAATGTTTTGTTATTTGACCTCGATCCGCAAGCCAATGCGACCAGTGGCGTCGGCCTGGAAAAGATCGATGGGGCCAGTTCATATCGGCCATTGATCGGCGAAGGAACGCTCCTGGAAAAAATCCAGAAGACGGCCTTCGATCGGCTCGATGTGATTCCGAGTGAAGTGGATCTCTGCGGCGTGGACATTGAACTCGCGCGTTCCGAAAACCATTTGCAACGGCTCACGCAGATTTTGCAACCAGTGCTCGATACCAATCGCTACGATTTCGTTATTATCGATTGCCCGCCCACTCTCGGGATCCTGACCCTGAATGCCTTCGTGGCCGCGCACAGCCTTCTCGTGCCGCTACAATGCGAATATTATGCGCTGGAAGGTATCTCGATGCTCAACCGCATTTTGTCGCAGCTGCGCGAAAGTCAAATCAATCCCAAGTTGGAATTACTTGGTGTTGTGATGACCATGTTTGATGGCCGCACACGATTGGCGCAACAGGTCGTGGGCGAAGTCCGCAATTTCTTTGGTGAAAAGGTTTTCGAGACGGTAATTCCGCGCACGACGCGCCTGGCGGAAGCGCCGAGCTTTGGAAAACCAATCATTCATTACGATAAATACAGTGCCGGTGCTTCCGCGTATGAAGTGCTCACGCAAGAACTTTTGCAGCGGGTATAGGGGCGCAAATAAAAGTAATAACCAAATAACGAAAGAAAAATTATGGAATACGTCAGCATCGGTCTAATGGCTATTGGCGGTATTGTTATCCTTGTCGGCACAATCATGTTTTTAATCGCCGCCTTCAGCGAAAGCATCCTGTGGGGATTGGGTAGCATTTTCGTCCCGTTTGTCGCGTTGGTTTTTCTCTGCATGCATTGGGATGTGGCGAAGCGCCCATTCTTGATCAAACTCGCTGGCCTGGCCGTCGTTGCTGTTGGAGTGGTTTTAATGATGATGATGACCCACTCGACCAAAATTTCGCCGTAACATTTACCTATGAGAGTCTTGTTTAGCGTAAAGCTTCTTTCTTTTTTCGCCCTCACGCTTTCGATTCGTGCGGCGGAGTGGCCGCAGTTTCGGGGCCCGAATCATGACAGCACGACCAGCGAAAAAATTTCCGCGAAGTGGCCGGCGCAAGGTCCCAAACTGCTTTGGAAGATTCCAGTCAGTGGCGGCTTCGGATCGATTGCGGTGAGTAAAGGCAAAGCTTATACGCTGACTCTTCGCGAACTCGACGGCGTGGCGCACGAGGTCTGCCTGGCGTTGGATGCGAACAGTGGCAAAGAACTCTGGGCGGCTCAACTCACCGTCGCGAATTACCTCGAGAAAAATCAAACAGGCCAGGCGAACTCCGGCGCGCCTGACAACACTGGCGGCGATGGGCCTCGTTCGACTCCAAGTGTCGATGGCGATCGTGTTTACGTACTGACCGGCACGCTGGTTCTTTACTGTCTCGACGCGCAAAACGGAAAGATGATCTGGAGAAAAGATCTCGTGCGGGAACATCATGGACGCAATATTTCGTGGAGTAACGCGGCGTCTCCATTGATCGATGGTGATCTTGTTTTTGTCGCCGGCGGTGGAGAAGGGGAGGCGCTGTTGGCGTTCAACAAGAAAACGGGCGCGGTCGTCTGGAAAGGCGAAGACGATACGATGACCCATTCGACTCCGGCCCTGGCGACAATTCACGGCGTTCTCCAGGTTATTTTCTTTACCCAAAAAGGATTGGCTTCTCTCGAAACGAAAAGCGGAAAAGTTCTCTGGCGTTTTCCGTTCCGTTTCAGCACCTCGACCGCGATGACGCCGGTCGTCGCGGGCAACATTGTTTATTGTTCGGCTGGTTACGGCGTGGGATCAAGTGCGGCGAAGATTACGAAATCGGGCGACGCTTTCACTGCGACCGAACTGTGGAACAAGTCCGCCAAGGAATTTAACAATCACTGGAGCACGCCGCTGTTCAAGGACGGATATCTTTATGGTCTGTTCGGTTTCAAGGAATACGGAAAGTGCCCGCTTAAATGCATCGAAGTGGCTACGGGTGAAGTGAAGTGGTCGAAGGAAGGTTTTGGTCCCGGTGGAACGATTCTCGCCGGCGACAAACTCGTTGTCCTTGGCGATGCGGGGCAAATCGTTATCGCGGTCCCAACTCCGAAGGCTTACACGGAGCTTGCGCGGGCCAATGTTCTGAAAGGCAAATGCTGGTCAACGCCCGTCGTGGCCGATGGCCGCATTTACGCCCGGAGTGCGAAAGAAGTTGTTGCTCTCGATGTGAAGCCCTGACGCTGGAGAAATGCAATAGGCGATAGGCGAAAAGGTTGGCTATTGTCTATTGAATATTGGCTATGTGAGCGAAGCGAGCACTCGAGCGTGGTCCTACTTTGATTTCCTCGCCACCACATCGATCTCCACCTTGATCCCTTCCCAGAGAACCGATTGCACCGTCGTGCGCGCTGGCAAAACCGCCACGTCTTTGAAGAAGCTGCGATAAACCGCATTGTAACGGTCAAATTCCTTTATATCCGACAGGTGCACCGTCGATTTCACGACGTCATTCATCGTGCAACCGGCGGCTTTTAAAATCTTTTCCACATTGGACAACACGATCTGAGTTTCCTCCTCAATTGTGCCGCGGATCGGTTGGGCGGTCTTCGGATCGACAGGGCCTTGTCCGCTGACGTACACCCAGCCGTCGATTTCTACGGCGGCTGAATATGCTCCTGTGCTTTTTTCCTTATCGGGATGTTTGATTTCGATCTTCGGCATAACGACGCGACGATGAAAAGAAAACCGGGATCTGTCAACGAATCGGAGCAGAAAGGACAGAGCTAAATCCCGAGCGGCGAAATAAATGGACAGGCATCATTCCATCTCCGGAGTAGCCTCAAAATTCGCATCGCAAGATCAATAGAACGTTGTGTCGTTTGCCGGATCGCGTACCCAACCAATGTTAGTATTGCCTGGTGTCAGCGTGGGAAGGTCGAACTGTTTTACGCCTTTCCACACAACCCGGCCATCTCCGTACAGTTGATGAATCCCGGTGAACTTCGGTGCGGAATCAAAGTAAAGCCCTGGATTCGGACCATGATTGTACGCCCAGCGACCGTCAGGGATGCTCTGGAGCATGTCGGTCATGAGCAAGCGGTCTGATTGCAACGCTTCGGACGTCAGCTCATTGGGCCGGCTTGCTTCCCCCGTTTTCCAGCTATCGACTCTGGCGAAGTAAGAATAGGAGGTGTTGAAGTGTCCCATGCCTGCGGTCGATGCGATTTCCGCGACCGTAGATTTCCGCGAGGATGGGCACCACCAGATCCCGGCGACGGAGAGATCATTTATGTTAGCAGGATCGACATTGAGATCGGGAATGTAAGGCGAGATGGCCTGGAGGTTGAAAAACTGAGAGTCGGGAGTGTTCTTGAGCCGAATGACCCCCGGCGCGCGGTATTGGTAATTGAAGAGTTCGCAGGTTTCCAAAAGACTTTTGTTGTCGTTTGCGTAGAGCGTATGGGCGATGCCCCACTGACGAAGATTGGAAATGCATTTGGCGCGCAACGCTCTTTCTTTCGCCTTGGCAAGCGCGGGAAGCAACATCGCGGCAAGGATGGCGATAATGGCGATGACCACCAACAACTCGATGAGAGTAAAGGCGCGGGTGCGTTCCGCATAACGTGTGGGCACACTTTGTCCACGATCTTGGTTGAACGAATGAATAAACATATCCCAGGGACGACCGCGGAGCCTCCAGCACCGGATCAACAATGAAAAGAATTAAACCAAGCGAATACGAGAAGCGTTTTATGAGCTTTTGATAAATCCGGCTGAATCCGGTAGGAAGCCAGTACAAGAAGAAGGCGGCCCAAAGTGCAACCAAACACTTCGGGCCGCCGGTCTTATCCCCCCAAACAACGTGTAAAGTTATACGCTACAGGTTGTGTTATCACAATCAGGCGAGCGCTGTTCATGGTGTCAGGGTTTGTCCCTGTCCACCATCTCTTCACAGCTTGAACAGCTTCTTCGCGTTTCCATACAACAACTTACGTTCAATTTCCTTGGTTCCGGCGAGTTTGCGGATCGAAGCGATGGTTAATGCCCCGGTGCAGCCTGCGCCTTTGCCGATCGTATCGGCGCAATCGCTGCCGAACATCAATTTATCCTGATGCCGTTTCATGAACTCCCGATAGTGTTCTTCATCGCGCTTGATGGCGCCGTGACCGGAGCCGGCGGACATATCGCCCCACATATTGGCGTAATCACTCAGGTAGCGATCCGTCGTGCCGCCCGGGGTCACCTTCGTTGTGGGATAAAGCACCGCTTGATCCTTGTGATCTTTATCGATGTTCGCCCACCAGGTTTGCGCGTGGCCGACGAAATTTACCTTCGGATACTTCTCGAGCATCTTATAAAAGCGCTCGAAGCCGTAGTTATACATCTTGTGCTGCCAATGCATCAGGATCGGCACGTTGTAAGCCTCGGCCAGTTTGTAAAGTTTCTGCATCTCCGCCGAGTCACATTCCACACCGAACTTCTGTTCGCCAATGCAAACGGCGCCGAGCTTTAAATACTTCTCAATCACTTCCGGCGCTTCCGGCAGATCCGAGACTTCATTGGCGCCGAAGACAAATTTGTCCGGAAACTCTTTCGCGAGTTTGTAATGCGTTTCGTTGGGCGTGACCGTGCCTTCGAGGCCATTGGATTGGCCCGCGTGAGTCGAATCGCGCAAGACCAGTCGGCCCGCGGGCAGCAGGATCGTTTTCGTCACCCCCATTGCCGCCTGGTGCGCAATGAATTGTTCGTTGTTGCGGGACGCCTCGGTCTGGTCCCAGGTTTTGGGGTCACGCTTGCCGCCGTAATCAAGATGCTGATGGATATCGATCACCTGTTCGGGCGCAGCAGGTTCCTTTGCGTGCAGAGTGAGTGAAGCGCCGGCGAGAGCGAGCGCAGATGTGCCGATAAACTGGCGTCGGGAAAAGGAGCGGTTCATTGGGGTCTAGACTGTAAAAGGCCCGCGGGGAATTCAATGAAAATGAGAGAGCCAGTCTTCAGCGCATGCACCTACAGTCGCACTCACCGATCGTTAAACCCACTGCCTTCGCGGCGGTTCAGGCGTTTGATATCGTTCTGCATTTCCCCCAGCGCTAGTTGGATGTCCCGGATGAATTGATCGCAACCCATGATAAACCCACCCATCGCCACGACGGTGTCGCGCTCGGCGCGATCATTGGTGACCGCAATGATTTCGCCATACGGTTTCATCATGGCGGCAACCCGTTCAATGATGTTGTCGGCGCTTTGTCCGCTGCGGGAGAAAATGATTTCGCACTCGGGCGTCGAAGGAACCTGCGAGGCATCCGGCGCCGGACCCGCACCATCAAAGACGACCGTAATCGGCGTGCCGACAGAATCGCGGTAGAGCATGAGTTGATGGACCAACTCCTCCCGCGCGGCGGCAGAATAGCGCGCCTTGCCCGGAGCCAGTTCCGGCCAGCTGTGCAGGAGGCTATAGCCATCCACTAAAATGCGAACCACCGCCATAAATCCAATAGACTACAGATGGAAAGCGATGAACAGCGAGAAAAGCCTGGGACGGCGCATCTTGGCACAACCATCGTGGTGGGGCTGGCGCTGCCGCGCCGCCCAAATTTTCAAAAACGAGGGAACCGATGTTTTTGCCCTTTCGTGCATGAGGACTCTCCGTTAGATTCTCCGGACCCTGAAAAGCTTTTTACGTGCAAACCGTTCCTGGCGCTTTGTTTTAAGACTCGCCGTCTTGTTCGGACTTCGCGCCACGGCTGGGACGTTCTTCGATGATTTTAACTCAGGACCGCCGCCGAATGCCTCGACTTTTGGAAGCGCGAAGGTCGATGCGGCGGGCGGCTTCAACGGCAGCGGTGTCTTGAAGCTGACGGTTGCCCGGGCCGATCAGATCGGCAGCTTTGTCGTTGATCCCTTGGATGGAACGAAGCGGGTCTCAAGTTTTCTCGCAACGTTCAAAGCGTACATCGGCGGTGGCGGCGGAACCAGTGCGGACGGGTTTGCATTTCATTTTGCTCCCAATATTCCCGATGCGCCCTTCTCGGAGATTGCCGGCTCTGGTTTAACCCTCATCTTCGATACGTTCCAAAATGGAACGGAGATTGCGCCGGGAATTTCAATGCAGTTTCCGAAGTCGCCCCGGTTGGAGGTTCCTGCACCGAACCTGCGCTCGGGACATTTCGTCGATGCGCTCGTGAAGCTGGATCCGGATGGCACGCTGGATGTGTTCTATGACAACGAGCCTATTTTTTCCAATGTGCGGACTACCCTTACCAATCGAGCCGGACGCTTTGCGTTTGGTGCCCGGACGGGAATGTTTTTCGACAACCATTTTATTGACGACCTGCGCATCGTGACGCAAACGTCCCCGGGTGCGTTCGTCGATACCTTTGCACCCATCGGAAATGAAGCCAGCCCCCTCGCGAGCATCGATGTTGTCGTTCGTGATTTCAAAACCAAGGTGAAACCCGGATCGCTTCAGTTAACCGTCGATCACGTGCCCGTGAAAGCCGAGGTTACCAACACTCCCGACGGAACCACCCTGGTCCATTACGAACCGACCCAAGCCTTCGAAGCCGCGACCCGTCACGAGGTGACGTTGCAATTCGTGGACACCGGCAAGCCTGCGATAACCAACGACTTTTCCTACGCCTTCAGAGTTACCTCCCAGATTACCATCAGCAAGTGAGGCAGCAGGGGAACACAGTCGTTCCCTCCCGTTAATCGTAGGAGACGAGGTAACGAGTCTCTAATAACTTCTTGGAACGGAAATGTCAGAATCTCCTTACGTCGATTCCTACGAAATATTGTAGGAGACGACGTGAGGAGTCTCTAACTTTTCCCTTTTCAAACCCGACGCGCTAAACGTTAATCCTACCGTGGATGAGCCTCGGAAATATAGCCTGCCGCGACTCTCTCACGAGTTCTACCAGGGCGATGCCGTCGTCCACTGGACACTCACCACTTTCGATCGCGCCCAGGGTTGGCTAAACGAATCACTTCATCAACGCTTCCGTGAATTGCTCTTGCACGCCGCTGCTCGCGAAGGATTGCTTTGTCCGATCTATTGCCTGATGCCCGACCATATTCATCTTGTTTGGATGGGACTTCGTTTCGACACCCATCAACTTAACGGAATGGCGTTTCTACGCACGCATCTCGAACCGCTCCTTAGCCCTAAAAAATTCCAACCACAGCCACACGATCACGTTCTCAGCCAACAGGAACGTCAACGTAATGCGTTTGCCAACGTTTGTTTTTACAATCTAAACAATCCCATTCGGGCTGAATTGGTGGCTGAGTGCGGGGAATGGAGTTTTCATGGCGCGGTTGTGCAAGGTTATCCGACGCTCCATCCGTTGCAGGAGGATTTTTGGCGAATATTCTGGCAACGTTATGAACAAACCAAAGAATCGGATGCGGGCAATCGAAAACTGCCACCGCGCGGCTAATGGGCAAAATAAATCGTAGGAGACGAGGTGACGAGTCTCTAATAACGTCTTGAACGGAAATGTCAGAATCTCCTTACGTCGATTCCTACGAAATAAATCGGGTAGGAGACGAGGTAACGAGGCTCTAATACTTCTTGGAACGGAAATGTCAGAATCTCCTTACGTCGATTCCTACGAAATAAATCGGGCAGGAAGACCCAGTTTTAATCTGCACTCCAAATTCTAGCTGATGCCCCTTGCGACGCGGGTAATCTGCCTCGAGGAACGATTATGAATTTCTTGTTTGCAGAGCTGCTCGCCAAAAACGGTCCCGAAGTCCTCTGGATCTTCGTGCCTTTGGTGGGCCTTGCCGTCGTGATCCGGTTGATGGCCGGCAATCAGGACGACGCCCGGATTCGCCAGGAGATCGAGCGAAAAGGCGGCTCCGTCATCAAAATCCTGTGGAACCCGCTTGGGCCGGGATGGTTTGGCGACAAAAACAATCGCCTCTACGAGGTCACCTACCGCGATCGCAACGGCCAGACCATCGTGGCCAACTGCAAAACAAATATGTTTTCCGGTGTTTACTGGTCCGATCCGCGAGTTCTCGACGAGGTTGCCAATGAGAAACCAGGTCCGATGGATAACGTCAAATGAGTCCAATGCAAAACGCCCATGTCGGGTCTCGATACCCGCTGCCAAAACTGCGGCTGGAGTTATCTCGGTCCGACCACGTAACGGCACTGCCATTTAGTTAAAAGGATTTCGCACGGCCAGAGGATATCCAACAAGAGCGGCAGAGGGCTGCCGCAGTCCAGGGACGCTACCGCGTTTTTTGCAGCCATCTCAAACGCGCGAGCGTCCCTGGAGTGCGCCTGCCCTCTGGCGCTTCGGCGGGGCGTAAAATCATCGAAGTTGGCCGTTTTAAACCTTAACTAAATGGCAGTGCCGAGTAACGGAGGGTCCATAACGTTGGTACCTTGTGACATCTCGGCTTAAAATCACAAACGGGAATTGCTGAAGGTCATCTGATCTCAAGGTTCCCGTCCCAAATCCCAAAGGGATTCCACCCCAAAGCCCAGCGGAACGGTGGCAAAGTCATTAGAATCGGCATCAATTCCTCTCTCTTCGGAGGGAGACTTCATAGTTAAAACTTCAAACACCGCTCAAAGTTTGTTAGCTTATTAAATTAATGAATCCACTTCGGCTGGCTCTGGCCTGCACCTTGTTTTTGTTAGGTCACAGTTGGACCACACACGCCGCGGGACCGCCGCTCACGGCCGCGTTGCAAAACAACACGATCGCTTTTACCTGGCCGACCAACGCTGCGTTCTTTGCCCTGCAATACACGACCAACCTTTCCGCGACGAATTGGACTTCAGTTTCCAATTCCCCATCCATCGTCAATGGACAGTTCACCGTGACGAACATCGCCCTGAACGCGAGCGGGTTCTATCGATTGAAGACGTGTGGCATCGATGCGTCGCCCGTAGCAGCGGTTACCATGGTGAACGATGACTATCCTGCTGGCATCCCGGTGTATTTTTCGACGAGTCCGACGCAATTTCCAGACACAACCTGCACCGTGGAGAATAGCGCCGTGATTTGCACCCTTCCGCAAAGTCCGCTCGATGCTTCATACGAGACCACTTTCGATGCGTCGCAAAGCATCGACCCCCGGAGTTGCACCAACGGTTCGTTGGATTTCCACTGGCAACTCTTCAAGCCGATCTCGCAAGGTGGCGACTTGTATAGTTGTCTGGGCATCACTGGTAATCACTCGCCGATCCTGCACGTCCCACCGGATTCGCTGCCAAACCTTCCGGACGTTGTTGGTGATGAATTTTCCACGTCCTGGCGTTTCAAGCTGACCCTCACACGTCAACCGCTCGATCCCTACGCGACCGCCCCCCAAAGTTCTGTCGCCTGGTTTCGCCTGCGCTACCTTGGTTCAAGGTTGACTTTGGCGATGTCCGACACGTGCCAATCACAAACGAACGCCTGTCCGACGTGTCCCTGCACCACGACCAACGCCCTGCCGTCCCTCGAAACACCGTAAGCGTTGGGTCCTAGGGTAGTTTTCGCCAACCGCTGGGCTTTGGGGCGGAACGCATTCTTTCTTGCTCCGCGAGAGAACAAACACGCGAAGGGACCCGATTTGAATCTGCGTCTCCATTTAAAGCTGAAACCCAAGGCCGTTGGGATATTCTCGCAGCGTTGTTTTAACATATGAATCTGTCGATGGCATTTCTTCTCGCGCGATACGGGCGTAGAAATCCAGTTGGATCTCTTGTCACGCTGTCGATCATTGCTGCGATCTGGATGTTTGGTCAATGGGTCGCCTCGAGCCGGGATCACGCGCGTATTCGCAAGGAAGTGGAGCGGAACGGTGGCAAACTCATTAGCATCCTCTTGAACCCGTCGGCATCCGGGTGGCTTCGCAGCCTCGAGGGTGTCTACGAAGTCACTTTCCTCAACCGCGGCGACCAACTCGTCCTGTCCACCTGCAAGAGCGGTTTGTTTTCCGGCCTGACCTGGCTGGACCAGCGCATCCTTGAAGAATCAAAAAGCCCCTCCTATTCCAACTGCGTCAAATGCGGAACGCCGATGCCCGGAGTAGAGACGCGCTGTGCCAAATGCGGCTGGAGTTACACCGGCCCAATCGCCTGACTTCGCCGGTCCCCTCAATTTCTGGGATAGTGTTTAGAACCAAAAAGGGAGGTCCGGAAGTTTCCGGGATAGTTTTTAGAAGCTAAAAAACATCCCATAATAATATTGGGTCCAACTTAGAAGCTAAAACGCACCCAATATTAATATTGGCTCCCATTTAGAAGCTAAAATGCAGCCAATAAATATATAGGGTCCGTTTTAGAAGCTAAAACGGAGTCCAAAATAATATTGGCTCGTATTTAGAAGCTAAAATGCACCCAATATTAATATTGGGTCCAATTTAGAAGCTAAAAGACGTCCAATAATAATATTGGGTCCGTTCTAGGAACTAAAATGCATCCCATAATAATATTGGCTCCGATTTAGAAGCTAAAACGGACCCAATAATAATAATAGGGTCGGATTTAGAAGCTAAAAAAGACCCAATAATAATATTGGCTCGGCCTTATAGCTGAATATCAGCAACTTACGCCGATTCGCCTTTTTTCTCCCTCAAACACCAGTTTTGCCGGAGTGCGTCCGCCCCGGACGCAGCAAGGTGGACCATCCTAGTGTCGCGGGACAAACCGGACGCTATCGTGCCGTAAAACATCCCTGCGCCCGAGGCGTGCGCACTCCGAATGGTCGGTCCCTCGGACGTTGGCCAGCAGAGTTGGTCGTCGCTCCCCGTTTTCCGAGAATCCCAAAGGGATTCCGCCCCAAAGCCCAGCGGTTGCGAGGCAGCCGAGAAACCCTGGGAAAGCATTCTTCAATTCCATCAACCCCAAAGAGGGTTGCGTCCCAACTAGAAACGGCCATTGGCGCAACCACGTTGTGGTTGATCATTCCTCCGCTGATCTATCCCAGGGTAGGCTTCGCCAACCGCTGGGCTTTGGGGCGAAACGCCGTTGGCGTTATATTTGGCCCCGATCAACTGACGCAAACGAGAATTGCTGAAGTTGAGTTCGCTCGTTATAACCCTGTTGGATTTTTATATGCTACGCAAAATTCAAGCGCCGAAAGTGCTCATCAATTCCGCGATTTTTGCGTCCTTCTTGATGTTTCTTTTTTCATTTCTGGTCACGGACTCGTTATCTCGGTGGGGAGCATTATCTCAGCAGGATCGCGTCAAAACGGTTACCGCCTTGGGATTGATCTTTGGAGGATTTCTTTCGGGTTGGGGGTTTCTTGGGTTCAGGCGCTTATGGTTGGGGATAATCCATGCCGTCTGCCTTGGCGCAGGAGCTTTTGTATCGCTAATTTACGGTGGTGGGACGCTCACTGGGTTAAAAGCTGGAGATCCTTCAGCTGGAATCGTCGCCAACTTCGGGTTGGTGGGTATGATTATTGGCATACTCGCAATCTATTACGCAGTCCGCGTTTTGATTTGCGCGTTCAATAACAAACCACCAGTCGAACCCAGAGCGTAAAGTTAACGCTTCTTCCTGAATGAAACGCCGCTGGATCATTTCTTTTGTACTCCTGATCGTTGCGGGATTGATATTCGTTTTCGTGCCGCCGCAACGGGAACCCAGTTATGATGGAAAAACTCTCAGCGAGTGGATTAAGCGATCGCATTACTTGTATCCCCTTTCTCCTCCCTATATCTCGGTTGAACAGAGTCTGGAGTTTTTTGAAACTCGTCCGGAATGGCAAGAGTGCCGGGTTGCGTTCCAGGCGATGAAGAAGGAGGCGCTGCCGATTCTCGACGAATGGGTTCAAGCCAAAGATTCTACCTTCAAACAAGAACTTAAGGCGTTTGGGATTCCGGTTGGAAACGGCCCAAGCGCGTATGGATTTCATCTATGGGCTGCGCAGGGTTTTCTGATGCTCGGTGCGGATGCGGAACCTTCTATCCCTCTTTTGCTGAAAATGACGGAGGACAAAGATTACGAACGTAAAATCTACGGCATGGTTTGTTTGCGTTTAATAAGGCCGCCCAAAAACATTCTCTTTCCCGTGCTGACGCGGTTGCTTCGCGATTCGGACCCAGAGATTAGTGAAAAGGCCGCGCAATTCATTCTGTCTCTCTACCAGGATGAAGCGAAAACGTTGAAGATTTGTGAACAGTTCCCAAACTTGTGCGATACGAACGGAGTCAGTCGCGTCCACTGAGACAATCGTTGCGACAAAAACGGCGCGTTATCCCTAAGCTCACTTGCCGTTTCGTTAAGGATAAGCTGTCCGAACGGAGGAGAGCACCCGTTTCGGATGCAGTGACGTCTATGATGCAAGCCATAGTAACATCCAAAATTGACGGTCGATTCGACACAGAGGTCTCCCGAGGTATCGCCACGCCATAACTTAACGGCGAAATAATCCCTAGACTCTAGAAAAAGGATTTGGGCAGGCAAAACCTCAAACTTCTGACGTTTCACTCCAAAATAAATCTGCATTTTACCCCTCCTTAGATTTATCCGTTCACGACCGGCCGACGATGGATCATTCCTTTGAGTGCGGGGCGCCGGTTCAAAGTTCAAAGGTGGAATGGGGCGACCACTAAATGGTGGACGACCCTCTGTAAGCTTTTCATGTCTGGGGCGCGCTGCGCGGTTGGTTCAAGAGTTCATCTATTTAAAATATTGTATTTTTATGTTGCAGACGTATGCATCGTTAGGCTAACAATAGCGGCGTTCGATTGAGCGCGAGTCGTTCAGTCGGATACGCGGAGACGGAATGGAGACTAGAAACCTCCTTCAGTCGCGGGGCTCAGGCAAAATGTTTGAGGCCGACAGCGATGTGCTTCGTGCGCGCCGAGGGCTGGTTCAAAGTTTAAAGTTCAAAGTTTGTTGGCCTGCGGTGCGATACACAAGTTCGACGTTTCAAGTTTGAAGTTCAAAGTTGGAACGGCGAACCGCAGTAGTCGGTAAACAGTAAACAATCTTCGGTGTTCAGTCTGAACGCCGGGGATAGAAAGAAGAAACATATGAAACAAGATAGTATCAAATCAGTCCCTGAGCTCCTTGGCTCTGCCGCGGTCATCAAAGCCGCTGCAGTTGTCAAAGGCCCGGGTATCCCGCTGTTACAAAATACAGCAATTAACATCGGCCTTGATGCCGACGCGTTGACGACAGCGCGCAACATCCACGAGCAAAGCAAGGTCGTCCTTGCTACCAACCGCTCGCTACTGGCGACGATCATCGTGACCGTCCGCGCGTTTCTGACGCTCGGCCGTGATCTGATGAAGCCGATCTTCGGCGGCGATTACTCACAGGCGTTCGACGTGCTCGGTCTCATCGGTTCATTGATGATTCCCAGTACCACCGAAGAACTGTTGGTGCTGCTGCAGGCGTTCAAAGCCTTCTATCTGGCCAATCCAGATATGGAGGATGAGTCGCGCAACATCACGGCGGCACAGGCGCAGGTGTTGTACGATCAATTGGTCGCAGCGCAGGCGGCGGTCAATGTGCAGGTAACGGAAGTCCGAACCAGGATTGAATCGCGTGATACGGCGGCGACGAAGTTGCGCAAGCGGCTCCGTGGCGTGTTCGACGAAATGCGGCAGGCGATCGATCCCATGGATCCGCGTTGGCTGGCCTTCGGGTTCAAGATGCCCGGAGCAGTGCAAACGCCGGATGTGGTCGAGGGCTTGATTGCCGTCTTGATCGGACCCGGCACCAGCGCGCTGAAATGGAATGCGCCGGCACGTGCGGAGTATTACCGCGTCTGGATGCGTGTCGTCGGTGTGGATGCAGAGGCGGAGGCGGTCGGTTCACCAGCAGATATCGACTTCAACCTCGAGAACCTGCCCGCGAACGCGACGATCGAACTGTCGGTCTCGGCCGTGAACGACGGTGGCGAAGGCCAACGCTCGGACGTGGTCACCATTGTGACACACTAAGCGCAAGGAGAAACGGGGCTCTGAACCAGAGCAGGGGAGTAATCGAAAACAAAAAGGACGCATCGCAAGGTGCGTCCTTTCTTTTTTGAGAATTGTTAAAATAGGAGGTGCTGCTCTGGCAGAGAGCGTTCACAGCGCATCCGTACCAGCTGCCAAGGAACCGGCTTCGTCCATAAAAGAATGGGCGGTATGTGAGCGTTTTCTCCCTCACCCTTAATCCCTCTCCCGCTGGGAGAGGGAGACCAGACTCCGCTTTTTTCGAGTAACTAAACCTTCGGCGGACCACGCTTTATGTCGGCGAAAAGAGGCGGGAGGCGGTGAAAACATGTCTCCCTCTCCCAGCGGGAGAGGGATTAAGGGTGAGGGAGAGTGCGTAGATCAAATCCGCGCGCTTTCGATTTTCAAAGAGGTTTGTTGGCAGTCAAAAACGAAACCTCTTTGTTTCCTTGGACTCTGCGGCTGTGCCAGCCGCGGTTCGGAAATTATTTCTGAAATCGCGATAGTTTGTTACGGCTGAATATTTATCCACATCGGCGAGGACCAGGCTTTGTTGCCACCGGCTTCGGTGACGCGAATAAAAACAGTGTGTGAGCCCGTGAGAGATTTATCCATTTGATAGACAAATTGAAATTCACCGACTGTCCGAAGTGAAACAGGATGTGGCTCACCATCGACGAACGCTTCAATTTTATCGATACTCCCCACACTCGCGTATGCGAAGATTTTTATCTGCGGCGTCTCCTTCACCGTGAACTTCTCCCCCATCCAATGCTCACCACAGGTGACGCGCAGTTGGGTTTTGTCCATTGCCGCGAACGTCCTTCGCGCCTGCAACGCGCGGAAGATCGATTCGCGCGTTGGTTGTTCCGCCCAGACGCAGGCGTAACTGGCTCCCGTCGAAAGATGATCGCTGCTGGCGATGAAGCCGACTTCGTTGCCACTGGCCAAACCTTCCTTCGCGTCGCTGTCGCAACTGTGATTGCGGAAGCCCTGGTAAATCTCCATGAGCGGACGGTGAATGCGATCGTTGGTTTTCCAGAGCACGGAATTGAACGGCTGATGCGGGATCGTGAACGTATTCGTGTCGAGTTCCTTCCAGAATTCGGAATGCGGATAGGTGTGCGGACGCAACATGTCGTCGCGCAACGAAACGACGTTGTGATCGGTGTCGCCGCGACTGCGTTCGTAGGAATAAAACGGGATGAACGTGCCGTTGAGGGCGTGACGATTCACTTCTTTGCGGATGCGTTGCCAGAGGAGCGACAAGGGATCGCCCATGGCAATGTCGTGCGTGTGATCGGTCACGCCGAGAAAATCAAGCGGGGCGGCATCAATGCCGTAGCGATACGCGTCGTCCATGGTGCCGTCGCCCGGCCAGAAGCAGAGGGAGATGTCGGTGTGCCGATGGAAGTCGCCGTAATAGAGCTCGTAATGTTTCCCGTTGAAATCGTAAGCAGGGCGGGGTGGTTTGGCAGAGACCTTTTCTATTATTTTCTGGCGATAGATTAAGATCCTCTTCAGCTGGGCTGCGTTGGTCGAAGAATTCTCGGGTAGTTCAACGGTGGCCAGCGCGATGCCGCGGGTTTCTTCGGGGGAATTTTTGTTTTCAGAAGCGACGTCCCCGTCAGTCGGCTCGGCTTTCTTTTCTTTTTTCTTTTTGCCTTTGGGAGCGTCGCCTTCTTCCTCCAGAGCACCGCTGGCCCCTTTTTTTGCCACATGCGCCACGACTTTTTCCGGCGCGAGTTTGTCTTCCACCCAGTTCTGTGGATGACGTCGATCGGTGCGACCAAAGGTCCACGCGACCGAAATGCCATTCGTCTGCGGCGCGACGGAGATGCGTTGCAAGGCGTCACCTTGTCCTTCGTCGAAGCGAAAGAGTTTTGACCAATTATCATTTTCCAAACAGCGGGCGTAAAGGCCCCAATCATTTTGGACGTGCGTCTTCGCCGTGATTCCCATCATCGGCATATAGAAGTGGCGATAGACGATCCAGAGACGATCCGCGCCATCGACGGTCAGTTGCGGCGATTGATAAAAGACACCGAGTTGTTTGATACCGGCGGGAGCGTTGGTGCGAGCGGCGGCTTCGGCGAAGGACGGTTGCGGAATTTCACGGACGTGCAGTTCCTGCTTCGAAGCGATGAGTTCGGCGAGATGCAATTTGCGGAAACGATGCAACGAGCCGATGTCATCGGACATTTTCTGTGAATCTTTGCGAGCGTCAGTCCGGGGGCGATATTCTTTACCCCAGTTTGGTCCGTCCGATTCCCAGGAGATCCAAACGCGTCCTTTTTTGTCGGCAACGATTTGGGCATTGGCGTTGAAGTTGGTGGAGGAGGTGACATTGATCACGGGACCCCATTTGCCTTCGCTGGATTCGCGAGCGCGAATGTTGTAACTCTTGCCATTGTAAGAATCCCAGGCAACGAAAACGTGGTTGTCGGGAGTGACCGTGACGCTCGGATGCCAATCGCCGAGGGGCGAATCGCTGACGAGCATTGGCGGCGCGCATTGTTCGGCCCCGATCTTTCGGGCCCAGATGTCGAACTGCCCGTTGTTATCCCCTTGCCAGACGACCCAGACTCCGGCCCCGGGGGACGAGGTGGTCCGATGATCTACGTTCGCAGCATTGTCGAGACTGACGGCGCCATCCGTGGAATCAACGGGACTAAAGGTCTTATCATTCGCCTTCCGTCGCAGAGCAAAGATTTTCCATTGTCCATTGGTGACTGCTTCGTAGCTGAGCCACAGATTTTTGTGTGTATCGATGGTGAGCGTTGGATTGGAATAATCCCCGGGATTCTTTGTCACCTGCTGTTTTTCGATCCAGCCGCCTTTTGCGTCTCGCGTGCCCATCCAGATCACGTCCCCTTTGCCGGGTTGAAACTCCAGCCAGGTGGAAAACGTGTTGGATTCAGAAATGGCGACGGAACTGTCATAAAACAGAGGGTTGTCGAGCCTTGTCACCGGAATATTTGTATCTGGTTGGTCGTAAACGAAGAACCCTTCTCCATGAAGCGCCGTGATGGAGAGCAAAATGGATAAAACTTTGAGACGCATGAGGTAACGGACGTCGACATCGTCCTTTTGGTTGCGAAATTCTTTTTCAGTTAATGCAGGCGGGCCTGTTACACCCATCTCGCACACGATGAAACTCCGGTTCGGTATTGACTAACGCCTCCTGATTTCTGCACTATGGCGTCACAGAACACTAGAACAACCAAGTTCCAAGAACTTCTATAACCCTCATCGATATTAAGGCTCGTACGGTTCCCATGAAAAACCCAAAACGTCTGATCACCGCTCTGTTGCTTGCTGTTGCAAGCGCCACTTTAATCAACACCAGCCGAGCAGTTCCCTATGCTTCCTCGGTCACGAATAGTGCGGGGACGATTTCGTTCATTTTGAACGAGAGCGCGGATAACGTCTCTGTTGCGTTTGATAATGGGACCAGCACGAATAATTTGGGGGCATTGGCCAAAGGCAAATATTCCTTCGCAGCCGGTGCATCGACGAATTTTCAGATTGTCGTAAACAAAGCGGCGCTCGCGGGTTGGACTCAAATCAGCAGCGACCAGACCCTTTACAATCAATTTTACAGCACGCGCGGCATTGCGGTAAACATGTACCCGACCAACTCGGCGTTTTTCGGGCGCATTTACGTTGCAAACGCGATTGCGGGAACGACATCCGCAACGGGCAGTCGTCCCGTGGCAAAAGGGATTTATGTCCTTGGAGCCGATCAAAGTGATATCACCGGACGCCATAATACGGCTGGCACCGCCGGGATTACTTTCGACAACGCCACCGGCAGTCCCATTGGTAACGATAGTCCATTGCGGTTGGAGGTCGGGCAAAATGGCATGCTCTACATTGCCGATAATTCGACCAACGCCGGAACGATTTACATGACAGACGCGGGTGTGAACACAAATGTGGTTGTGTTGAAGACCCCTGGAAAAACCGGCAACACCACCGTGCACACCTCGCTTGGCAGTTTGATTGTGCGTGGTTCCGTGCAGACAGGCGATCTGAAGATCTGGGGAAATGACACCTACATGTCATCTGGAGCAGTGGTAAACTCGATTAGACGATGGGACATCAACGGCGGCACACTCCCGTACAATACTGCCCCAGCTGCACCGTTTTCTGGGCTCTCCTCCCCCTATTTAGGGACCGCCGCACGGCTGAATTTGGATTTGGACATGAGCGTCGATGGCACTCGGGTCTATGAATCGATCAACCGCTCTTCTGGAACGGATACGGAAAGTGTTCGCATTTATGTCAATAACGCTTACACGTGGGGTTCTAAAGCGGCAAGCATAGCTTCAGGAGCTACCATAGACTATTTACGAACCACGAGGGCAGTCCGCGTGTCTCCCGACGGCAAAGCTTTGTATGTGATGCAGGATACAAATGCTATTCTGAGTGTTCCTTTGGATGCGAACGGCATGCCGCCAACGTCTCTCACTGCGAGCATGGTGACCTCAATTCCCGTCTATCCTAATGCACCCACAGTTGGTCGTGAACTTTGCTTCGATGCTGCCGGGAACATGTACGTCACCAGCTCGGGTCGTGAATCGATGCGCATTTTCTCTCCTGGCGGCACTACGGTTGCGATCACGGGCGGCGATTTAACTGGGACAAACGGAACGTTTTCTGTAACGAACGCGCCGTTCGGTGATCCATATGTATTGTTTCAACCACAAGATCAAATTGTGGTCCTGACGAATGCGGCGACCTTCCGGAGTGTTGCCGGCGGTACGGGGCCGTTCACCTATCAATGGCAAAAAAATGGAACGAACATCAGTGGGGCCACGGCGGCTAACTATACGATCGCGTCTGTTCAGCTCACGGATGCCGGCGACTACGGCGTCGTAGTGACAGGAGCTTTCGGACCGATCACCAGCAGATCAGCCCACCTGACCGTCGCGGCCCAGCCGGTTATTTTCACTGATATCACTCCGTTTTCTCCGACAGTTAATTATGGATCGAACATAAGTTTCCATGCCAGTGCGGTAGGCGTGGGCCCAATCACGTATCAATGGTACTTCACGAATGGACCGATCAGCGGTGCAACGACTCCTGACTATACTCGAAGCATCACGACAACCAATGACAACAACGCCCAGGTCTATCTGGTAGCCAATAACTCCTACGGTTCAGTGACGAGCAGTATTTCCACGCTGACCGTTTACTACCTCGTGCCAGCGATCACATTACAGCCGTTGGATATTACGACGATTGCCGGCACGAATATAACGCTGATTTC
>JAQGOU010000289.1 GCA_028293445.1 Verrucomicrobiales bacterium
AGGTGATCGAAGAGTCCTTGCGAGTCTATCCAACGATCTGGTCGATAGGACGTCGTTGCACGGAAGCGGATGAGTTGGGCGGGTTTCATATTCCCGTCGGGATGAATGTCATTGTCCCGATATTCCATTTCCATTGGAACGAACAATTCTGGCCGGAGCCAATGACATTTGATCCTTCCCGTTTTTCGCCAGAGCGGCGGCCGGCGGCGGATTCCATGACCTACTTTCCTTTTGGGGCGGGGGCACGCAGTTGTATTGGTAACCATTTCGCTCTCCAGGAATTGATGATCATGACGATTCTTTTTTGTCGCAGATTCCGTTTTCGTGTGGAGGTGGGATTCGCGGTTGAGCCCGATCCGCTGATTACGTTATGCCCCAAGAACGGCATGAGAATGACACTGCACCCGCGCGAAGAACCGGTGCGATAACCATCGTGGACCCACGACCTTTATGAAGTGTCTCTTTCGAGTGTTAGTCTTGTCGATGATTGCGCTTCTCTCTGTGAGCGCGAATGAGGAATTGTCCAACGGCCATCTGCGGCTTGGCTTCAATGCGAAAGGATCTCTGGTCGAATTCTCAAACAGCGAACATTTGTTCCTCGCGCCAGCAACGAATGGTTACCTTTGGGAACTGCATTGGCGTGACACGGTTTCAGGAAGCAGCGGCACAATTACTTCTATTGCCCCGCGCTCGTTTCATTTTGAGAGGACTGGCTTGCGGTCAGCGCGTTTGATTTGGAAAGAACTCGGTTTGGCAGCCGCTCCAGACTTACAGATAGAAGGCGTTGTCACCTTGGATGACGCCGCCGCGATGAGTCGCTGGAAGATTGTGCTGCGGAACAGCGGCACCTTGCGTTTCGAAGAGGTGCGTTTTCCCTGCATCCAGAGTATTGCGCCGCAGGAGAATGAGGTCCTCGCGGCGCCGGTCTGGATCGGACAAATTGCGGCAAACCCTCGGGCGCTGCTAAACAAGGATGGCCACAGCCACGAGGCGCGTTACGAATATCCGGGTCATGCCTCGATGCAATGCCTCGCGCTCTACCAAGGCAAGGGGCCCGGCTTGTATGTTGCGTGCGACGATACGAATGCCTTTCACAAAACGTTTATCTTCTCTGGCGACGGCAAATCGGCCGTGAATTTTTCTCTCCTGCAGCTTCCGGAAAACAACTCCACGGGAACACGCGACTATGTGCAGCCATACAGTGCGGTCCTCGGAACATTTTCGGGCGATTGGTTTACCGCTGCCGAGATTTATCGCGGCTGGGCAACGAACCAATGGTGGGCCCGCGAAAGTCGTTTGCAGAAGAAGGAAAAGAATTGGGCGGGTGATACTGCGCTCTGGGTGTGGAATCGTGGTCGTTCCGAAAACGTGATCGAACCGGCGCTGGCGTTGCAAAAGAAACTAGGTCTGCCGGTTTCCGCCATGTGGCATTGGTGGCATGGCTGCGCCTATGACATTGGGTTTCCAGAGTATCTTCCGCCACGTGAAGGTGTCGCTTCATTTACCAAGGCCTTGACGAGAGGCCACCAACAGAATGTTCACGCGATCGTTTACATGAACCAGCGTCTTTGGGGCATGACGACGAAAAGTTGGAAAGGCGCAACCAATTTTGCCGTGCTCGGTGCGGACGGAACAATTCATCCCGAGGTTTACAACAGCTTTACGAAATCGCCCTGTGCTTCGATGTGCATGGGGACTTCTTTCTGGCGTGATCATTATGCTGGTTTGACGCAACAGGCGTTCGCGCTTGGGGTGGACGGAATTTACATGGACCAGGCTTGCAGCAGTCTCGCCTGTTACAACCCGAAGCATGGGCATCCGCTTGGCGGCGGCACTTATTGGATGAATGGATTTCGTACGATGTCCGAAGATATTCGTGAACGGGCGAAGTCCGTTAAATCAAACGACCGCATTGCACTGGCTGGCGAAGGGGTGGGGGAATCGTGGCTGCCCTATTTGGATCTGATGTTGAGCCTGCAGGTGAGCAAGGATCGTTACGCTGCGGCGGACGGATGGGAGCCGATTCCGTTCTTCCAAGCCGTTTATCATCCCTATGTCATTCAATACGGAAATTATTCTTCGCTGACCATGCCTCCCTACGATGAATTGTGGCCCGAAAAGTTCGCGCCGAAAGAGCCGCTCAAGCTGCTCGATCGCAAATTTTCCCAGCAATTTTATCTCGAACAGGCGCGTGCCTTCGCCTGGGGACAACAGCCGACGATTGCCAACTTCAGAGAATCCCACTTAAAGGAGCGACCGGAGGAAATCAATTACGCTTTGCAGCTCGCGAAGATTCGCAGCCGCACGTTGAACTTTCTTCAGAGAGGAACATTTCTGCGCGCCCCTGACATCAATGCCCCCGCCGCCACGATCGACATTTCCCGGCTGTCCATTTACGCCGGACAACAGGGCGGCTTGACCACCTTGCAAAAGGAAATGCCTTTGGCTCTAGCTGGGGCCTGGCAATCACCGGACGGAACTCTCGGCCTCGCACTGGCCAGCATCAGCAACGAGCCCTTGTTGCTCGAATTCAATTTGGATCGCGCCGTTTATAAACTGCCCAAGCGAGGAGTGATTTACCGGGTCGATGAAAACAAGCGGAAGAAAATCGGCCGCTTCGACGGGGAAACAATAAAGTTATCGGTCGAGCTTACGCCGCGCGGAGCATGTCTGCTCGAATTTGTTTCGCAGTAAGAAGCCGTTATTTCTTACCCAGCTTCAACAGCGCTCCCTGCCCGGCGACCAGCCACAAACCATTTTTCTCATCGATCGGTGATAGTGAACGATCCACGGTCGAGACGATTTGGATCGTCGACGCTTCATCTTTTGTTTTCAGGGAAAACTTCGCCGAACGTTCGAGGCTGAGATTGACCACCATCGCGTAAAGGTTGCCGTCGTTGGCCTTGAATTCACCAATCATCAGTGGCGATTCGCATTCCACCGATTGAACAAGATTGCCCGGGAGGAGCGGCAGATTTGGATACGGTGCCTTGCTGAAATAAACACCGGTTGATTTCAGCTTGCTCATGATCGGCGCGAGCGTGGCGACCTGGCGATTCACTTCCTGAAGGTAAAACCACGTTTGGGACTTTGTTCCGTCGGTATCGATGGCAGCATAATGATAGCCGCGCTGAAAATAGGTGAACCACGTTACACCGCGATAACCGGCTGCGAGAGTTGTATAAGCCTGAAAGGCGAAATTAGCGGGCGAGGGCGGCGTCGAGTAAGGACGGATTTGATTTCCCGTCACGATGTTCAAATACGGCAGATTGTATTTCAGGCCGACACGGCGAACCTCGAGCAGGTTCCGAAAATAGCTCTCCGCCTTTTCCGGATGCTTAAAGTCTTCGGACATCTCCACCCGATAATTGTCGTAGCTGATCAATTGCGGATGCACTTCATTCACGAAGCGCTCGAGATATTCCGTGTAATTCTCCGTGCCGAGCTGCGACTTGTCGGGTGCGCCAATGGTTGCGTAGTCGGGAAGCAGATTGATATACGCCAGTTTGCCGGGTGCATATTTCTTCACGGCCGCGACGGCTTTGGCGAGAGCCGGAAAATCTTTTACTCCCGGTTCGTCGGTGACGAAGTAGCCCATCAACGCCGGATTGTTTCCAGCGTCATGAACCAGTTGTTTGATTTTCTGATCGATCCCTTCATCCGACAACGTGTTCCACGAATGTTTGCTGAAATCTGGATCGAACGGAAACAGGAGCGCCCCCAGCCCGAGCTTCTTGCATCGTGACAAATCTTCGCGATGCACAAAGCCGGCCATGTTGAAGTTACAATCGGCGATGCTTTCGAGGCTGTTTTCCGGACGAGTTCGCACCTCGTTCTTCATTCCATGCAACGCGTCCCACGGGAGAATCGGAAAGAACTCTGGTTTAGTGATGTCGCAGTAAGCGAACTTTGCGCTTTCCCCGGACAGGACCGTGAAGGGAATTGCCATCAAGGCACAGAGCGTGACCAGCTTTCTCAAGTTCATTTCCATAAAGGTGAAAACGAATTGAGCCAAGCCAGCTGCGCTGCGTCAAACTATGTCTCTGGGAATTTACTTACACTTCCACGCTCAACCCAGGTTGGGGTTGGACCACCTTCATGTGCGGCCAGCGCGCGCGAATCTGTTCTTCAAACCACTTCCGCGCCTCATCGTCGCCGTGTCCGAGTAACACCGTGTGCGGCGAAACGCGTCCGACAAACTCCAGCAACTCATTGCGATTCGCATGTGCCGTCAGATCGAAATCGTCCATTTCACATTGGCGCGTCACTTCGCCGCCGCTTGGGCTGAAGACAAAGGTTTCGCCGATTTTGGCTTTTTTCAATCGGCCACCCGGCGTGCCTGGATCCGCATAACCGACGAAGAAAATTGCGTGATGCGGATCGCCGATGATTCGCAACGCCAGTTCGTGCGCGTGCGTGTTCTCACTCATCATTCCCGCGGTCACCACGAAGAGGCGTGCATTCAGGCGCATCTGTTCGCTTTGATTGCGTT
>JAQGOU010000214.1 GCA_028293445.1 Verrucomicrobiales bacterium
CGGGGGAGAGTTTTGGACAACATCGGAGCCATTTTCTATTTGGGAGGAAAATTCCGAAGCAACATCGACCCCATTTTCTAGAAAAAGGCACCTTTCCGAAGCAACATCGATACCTTTTTCTAGAAAATGCCTCAAAAACGAAGCTGCAAAGCAGTGTTTTACAACCATTTACAGTTTTGAGCTCCTTTTTGAGGGATAAAACGCGAGGTTTCCATGATTCAAGCAGCAGTCTTGTCTTTCCTATCGGCGGGTGTAATTTGCGGCTGATTTTGGAAAGGCGGAGAATCGCTCCCGGCGCAAGTTGGGGGAGGAAAGTCCGAACTCCGCAGAGCACGATGCCACGTAACTTTCGCAAGGAAGATACACGTGGGAGAAACGTCTTAAAACGTTTTGACGGAAAGTGCCACAGAGAACATACCGCCGAAGGTTTTGCGCTCCCGGAAACGGGGGAATGCGGCCTGGTAAGGGTGAAAAGGTGGTGTAAGAGACCACCGCGCGACAAGTAATTGTCGCGGCACGGAAAACCCCATCGGGTGCAAGGCCAAATAGGGAAGCTCGGAGCGGCTCGCTCCATTTCCGTTCCGCTTCGGCGGGACGGATGGTTTCCGGGTATTGGCTGCTCAGACAAATGATTCTCTCCGCTCGCAAGGGCGAAGACAAAAATCGGCTTACAGCCTTTCCAAAATCATCTTTTCCCAGGAAAAGAGGCAAACTGGAGGGATTCCTAACAAGATAATTGCATTTTCCTCCCTGATTTTGGCCTAAGGGGGCTTGTTAATTTTTGCTCAGCGATTTACAACTAGGAAAGTTATGGCGCGCACGCTTGATCCAATCGTTGAAATGAAATTGCTGAGGATGCCGGAATCCGATCAGCGCCGATTGCGTCGCGTCGCGCAGGATCAGTGGCTCGGGGTCGATCTTCAACGCTTAAGTATCGAAGACGGCAAAGCCTGGACCAACTACATGTTCCTTTACCGCGAAGAAATTCTGGCTCGTCCGAATAATTGATTTTTCGTAGGAGGCATTCCTTTTCCGCTTCTTTAGCACGCGAGTAACCACGCCACAGGTCAGTCCCGCTTGTCCTTCTTACAGTTTTCATCTGCCAGTTTGACCATTAGTCTCCTCTTCAAGAGCTCACGATATACGGCATTTGCCGTATTTTGAGGCCGTATTCCGGGTCCTTTTTTTCCTGCAAATGGGTAGGAAGGTCGATAGGCGCAAGGCTCTGCTCTCTCTATTCTCGGTCCACACCCATGAAGAACATGCGCATGACCCATCTCTGAACAGGACTTAGCGCGCTTCATCTCCATTTCCCCCGGGCAACAGCAAGTTCGAGCTAGATCAAAAACAAAACACAAATGAAAACTACGATACAAACCCTATTGAAAAAACTGTTGCTGATGGCAGGAGGCCATCCTGGAAAACTCTTCGCCACGACGTTGTTGCTCCTGCTGCTCGCCGGATTTACGGCCGAAGCGAGCACCGATTACGGCCCCGCTGTCTATCGCCCGATGTCCGGTTGCACTAAATGGTACACGTCCGGCAGCGGACACCGCCTGGCCGTGATCCACGACATGGAAGGTTATTTCGCCTCCACCATTTCCTACCTGAATCGTTGCGACATCCAGGTCAGCATTCACTTCGAGGTCAATGGGAAACAGGACACCGGAACGGACTATGCGCCCGGTGCAATCAGTCAGTCGGTGCGCACCGCTTATTACGCGTGGCACGCTGTTTGTTTAAACACGCGATCCTACGGAACCGAACACGAGGGATTCGCCAGCAATCCGGCCTGGTACACCGAAGGGATGTACCAATCCTCGGCCGCCCTGCAAAGTTTTCTCGCTGGAGTGGGTGGTTTTGCCAAAGATCGCAATCACGTGGTTGCGCACGGTGAATGGCAGAATGGGGCCTGGGTGAACTGGTGCATTGCGAACCTTGGGTTTGATCCTCGTTGCAACAGCCATACCGATCCGGGCCCTTATTGGAACTGGACACATTTTATGGCATTAGTGAATGGCGGTGGAGGTCCGGCGACGATCAATCCTCCTTACGTTTTCGATTCCGATGCCCAGGGATGGACGGCGGGAAACAGTGTTTCTCCTCTGGCTTATTCAAACACCGGTTGGCCGGGTATTATTTACAACGATCAAACCGGCAACGACGCTTATAACTTCGGTCCGCCGGCGAGCTTTGGCGGCAACGGCGACGAATGCGTCAACGTGAGTTTCTATCCGCAGAGCGGCAATACCGCCAATCACGACATGCAGGTATTTTGGAAGACCGATCAGGACAACTCCTGGACGGCGTCCAAGTCCTCTCCCATTGTCAGTTACTCCGCGCAAAATGCGTGGACCGTGATGGCCTTCGACGTGAACAGCGCCAATTGGGTCGGGAAAACGATCAACCAGTTCCGCCTCGATTTTGATAACAACAATTCAGGCACGCGCTGGATCGTGAATCATCTTCTTAAACAACCGAATCCCAATACCTTCTTCAACTCGACGACTGAAGGATGGGGCGCAGGTAACGCGGTGACGGCGCCGGTTTGGACCGGAGGCAGTTGGCCCGGCATCATGTACGTGGACCAGACGGGAAATGATGGCTACGTCATCAAGGGCGTCTCTCCCGCTTATCGCGGTGCAAGAAATGATCGCATCGAAGTGCGTGTTTATCCGCAGAATGGTTCGACAGTAAATCACGACATGCAAATTTTCTGGGCGACGGCCGCGGAGAATAGTTTCACCGCCGCGAAATCATCACCCATCGCCTACTACTCGGCGAAGGATTCCTGGATCACGTTGTTCTTCGACGTCGGCGCGAATGCGGCCTGGAGTGGAAACACTGGGCAAGACATTACGCAACTGCGTTTGGATTTCGATCAGGCCAACCATGGAAACCGTTGGATCGTGGATTACATCCGCGTGGTTCATGATACAAATCCGCAGGCAAACACCATCGACAACGCGGCTATCGTGAGTGTGACCGCTCCCGCGACGGTCAACGTCGGCGCGACATTTTCCGCCACCGTCGTGATGAACAACAGTGGCAGCAAAGTCTGGAGTTCGGATGCAACGCCGCATCGTCTGGGCAGCCAAAGCCCACAGGAAAATACCGTTTGGGGCCTTACCCGTGCGAACCTGCCGACGTCCCCGATTAACCCAGGTCAGAATGTTACCTTCACCATTAACGCCACCGCTCCGGCAACCCCTGGAACGTATTCGTTCGATTGGAAGATGGTCGAAGACGGCGTGCAATGGTTTGGTCCGATTGCGCAGGCGACGATCAATGTGGTCAGCCTTGGTCCGATAGCTCCGAGCGGTTTAACAGCAAGTGCAGCCGCTTATAATCAGGTCAATGTTGCGTGGGCAGACAACTCAAGCAACGAAACCGGATTCAAAGTGGAACGTTCCACCGACAACGTGAACTTCACTTCCATCGCGACGCTCGGTGCCAATGTTACGTCCTACGCGGACACCACCGTTAACGCCGCGACAACCTATTATTATCGCGCCAAGAGTTATAATAGCGGCGGAGATTCTTCCGCTTCGAACACGGCGACCGTCGCAACTCCGAATCAGCCACCCGCGCTCGGAACCATCGGCGGCAAGACCGGAACCGAAGGCGCGTTGCTGACCTTTACCGCTTCCTCTTCCAATCCGAATCAACAGGTGACCACGACCACCTTCCAGGACTTCGAAGGATTCGCGGACAACACGGCGAATGATACGGTGATGTTCCGTCGACCACTGAACTCCAGCACGACGAGTCCGTTCCTCGACACCTCGACGAACTATACTTCGGTGCGCTCGGCTTTTCCGGCTGGCCACAGCGGTGCGAAAGTTTTGAAGGCAGGCTGGGGCTTTTTGGCGGGAACCTCCAATCCATGGTTGCGCTTTAACACCTTTAGTCCGGTGAATGTGCCGAACCCAACAATCGATCTCGACCAGGTGATCAGGTTCGATATCTATTCGGACAAATCACTAAAGGTCGGTGTGGGTGTTCGTGAAACAGCGACAACGGTTGCCTATGGTGCCAACGGCGGCACAACGGGAACGATTGAGTGGGTGGGTGTCCCCGGGACGACGAGCGGCACGCCGAATCCTTCGCAAACCGTGGCGGCTAACACGTGGACGACTTTGAGTTTCAATATTCCTTTTGAAGCAGTCACTCCGTTCACGGGTGACGGCGCCGTCACGAGCGGAATCAAAGGTGTCCTGGAAGAACTCGCTCTCATTCCCACGGGAGGAACAGGAGCTTACACGGTCTACGTCGATAACTTCGCTGTGGTCGCGCAAAACACGTTGACCTACTCGCTCGATGCGGGTGCCCCAGCAGGAGCCTCAATCCATCCGAAGACGGGTGTTTTCAAATGGACGCCGTCCGCCGGACAATCAGGTAATTACAACATCACGGTGCGCGTTACAGATCGGCTCGGACTCACGAGTTTCGAAACGGTTGCTGTCAGCGTGATCTCCGTCGGAAATCATAAACCGGTCCTGGCCGCGATCGGCAACAAGTCGGTGAACGAAGGAAGCGCGCTGACTTTTACGGCAAGCGCCACGGATCAGGATGCTGGACAATTGTTGACCTACTCGCTCGACGCCGGCAATCCCTCAGGCTCGAGTATCAACTCGTCAACCGGCACATTCACCTGGACTCCGACCGAAGCGCAAGGGCCCGGCAGTTACCCGATCACTGTGCGCGTGACGGACAATGGGGCACCGGCTTCCAACACCTTTGAAACCATCACTGCGACGGTGAACGAGGTGAACACAGCGCCAACGCTTGCCGCCGTCGCCGATCAGTCGGTGAACGAAGGCAGCACGTTCAACCTGACCGTTGCTGGCAGCGATACAGATGTTCCAGCGAATACCTTGACCTACAGTTTAGTGGTCGGGGCTCCGGCCGGCATGACGATCAATACCTCGAGTGGTGCAATCAATTGGCCAACGAGCGAATCCTACGGACCCGCGACCTATCCGGTTTCGGTGTGTGTAACGGACAACGGCACTCCCAACCGATCAACGACGAACACCTTCAACGTCACGGTGAACGAAGTAAACATCGCACCGTCTCTCACGTTGAACACCACCCTCACCACGGTGGATCCGATCACGGATTTTGAAACGATGACCGTTGGTTCCTACAACGGCACGGTTCTTTTCCGTCAGCCGTCATTCTCATCGACTACCAGCAATTTCCTGGATAGTGCGGTCGCGAATATCACATCGGTTACGAACACGTATCCCGGCAGTGACTCGATCAACAAAGTTCTCCACGCCGCGTTCAGTTTCAAAACCGGACAGGTGAATCCGTGGCTGCGTCTGACTACCTTCAACGCTTCGGCGCTGCCGAATCCGACGGTGAACTTTACGCAGCGCGTCCGTCTTAAAATCTATACAGACAAAGCGCTGGGCGTTGCCATGGGGTTGCGCGAAACCGATACCGGCGCGGTCATCGGGCAAAACGGCGGCACCACCGGTCCCATTGAATGGGCTGGTGCAACAGCGACCGGAACTAGTCCGGTCCCGACACATACCGTATCCGCCAATACATGGACGACACTGGAATTCAACCTGCCAGCCGAAACGATCACCGCATTTCCTGCTTCGGGAAATGGAGTGTTAACATCGACGACGGGCAAAGGAGTTCTCGACCATCTCGCGCTGACACCCGTCGGAGGGACCGGCGTTTACAACGTCTACTTTGACAATCTCGAAGTCGTCACGGTGAGCACCAACCTCATCGTTAACAATGGGCAAACCGTTACCTTCACGAGTTCCGCGACCGATCCTGATTTCCCGGCGCAGACTCTCACGTTCAGCCTGGATACTCCGCCTGCCGGAGCAACGATCAACGCCGCGACGGGTGATTTCTCGTGGACCCCTTCAGCATCGCAAGCGCCCAGCACGAATGTGATCACGGTGCGCGTGACGGACGATGGTCCCGGCAATCTGTCCGCCACAAAGACCGCAACGATTGTTGTGAAGTCTGTTAATACCGCGCCGACGCTGGCCGGTTTAACGGATGATGGAATCGCTACCGTAGAAGTCCAAAGTGGCGGAGCCATCGCGTTGACCATCACGGCGACTGATGAGGATCTTCCGGCACAGACACTGACCTTCAGCTTGCCGGGAACGCCGCCAGCCGGTGCAACCATTAATTCGACGAGCGGCGCGTTCTCCTGGACGCCACCCGCAGGCGTTGCCAGCACGAATCTCATTACGGTCCGTGTGACCGACAATGGCGTTCCGCCGCTCTACGACGAAAAGACGCTCACGATTATGGTGATCCCGACCAACGCGCCTCCGGTGATGAGTCTGAGCACGGCCCGGATGACCGAAACCGTGGTGAGCTTTGAAACGTTCACCAACAACACGCCCAACGAAATGGTGATGTTCAAGAAGCCCGCCAATTCTGCGACCACGACCAACTTCATCGATACGGCATTGGCAAATTCTACCACCGTCGTCACCTCATTCCCGGCAGGTAACTCCGCGGCGGGCGCGAAGGTGTTGAAGGCGACATGGACGTTTAAGACAGGGACGACCAACTATTGGGTGCGCTTAACCACAGCCAATGCCGCGGTTCTGCCGAATCCAACGATCAACGCGAGCGCACGCTTGAAGGTCGACGTTTACTCAACCAAAGCGTTGAAAGTCGCGCTGGGTATTCGTGAAACCGGAACGACGGCGGAAAATGGAGCGAACGGCGGCACCACCGGTACGATCGAATTCGTGGGCGCTTCCGGGAAACAAGCCAACGGCTGTCCAATTCCGACTCGCACAGTGAATGCGACTACCTGGACCACATTGGAATTCGATCTTCCCAATGAGCCTAAACAAGGTTTCACCGGTGACGGCATTCTCAACGCGGGCCAGCAGGTGTTGGAACATCTGGCCTTGGTGGGAGCAGGGGGCACTGGCGCTTACGACGTTTACCTGGACAACTTCCAGGTTGTAACGACGGCTGCGTTGCCCGGCACCGTGACAATGAAAGCAAACAGCACATTGCAATTCACAGCATCGGCCACCGATCCCGATCCTGGCAGTGGAATCGACTTCGGCCTCGATGCTGATGCGCCGACAACCGCCGCCATCGACGCTGTCACTGGTGCATTCACCTGGACACCGGGCTCGAGTGGTACAACGAACAGCATCACTGTTTTTGCCAATGACAATCCGGTGAACGGAGCGTCTTCGAAGACGGATACCAAGACGTTAACCGTCATCGTTAGCACCGACAGTCTCGCAGCCCAAAGCAGTCGCGTCGCGGGCGGTGAAACAGTGGTGCTGAACTGGGACGCTCGTCCCGGCCAGGCCTACCAGGTTCAATACACTGATCGTTCAAATGGTTCAGTTTGGCACAACCTCGGAGAGCCGATTATCGCGGAGAATACAACCGGTTCAATCGCCATCGATAACGCGGGAAGCGAGAGCTTCTTCCGCGTGATCGAAGCTGGCGATTCCGCCGCTTCGGAATAATCAGTTAACCGATTGGGGAAGGAGTTCCCACGCAATGCTTCAGGTTTAGGTTTCCCTGAAGCTTGCGTGGGGACAGGGGCGGAAGAAAAAATTCGTCGTGTCGAAAACCCGATCTGCGTTTGTCGATTTCGGAAATTGCGGGGACATCCCAAACAGACTTATGCGTTCGTCCGAGCATCTCACCATTAAACTCCAGTCCTTTGCACATCGCTTTTCTCCAGGTCAAATAAAGTGAAGACCGACGTGAATAAACCGGCCAACGGCTTAAAGCGCTGGTGGCAACAGTTGTGCCTCTGGTCTCGTGAAATCCGGCTCAGATTTGACCTTCACGACAGTCGAAAGTTTAAGAGATTTTTTGAGAAGCATCGCTGTTCAAATTTCGCTGGCCTCGAAGATCAACATATCCAAAAGGTTCAGCGTCAGATCGCCGACATTCGTGAGCGTCGGGCAGCCCTAAAAGGGAAGAGTATTGAAAATACTGCCGGCATTGACTAAAAACTCTTAACCCATGAACGCTTTCCGCCGCTTCGCCGTCGCTTGCTGTCGTGGCATCGTTTTTGGTTTGTCTGTGTTCGTGTTTCTCCTGGGAGATACCGGCGTCGCCGCGTCCAGTTACGTTTCCCCATTTCTCCAACGCGTTTGGCAAAGCGATCAAGGACTCCCGCATGATTCCGTGCAGGCGCTGGTGCAGACGCGTGATGGTTATCTTTGGATAGGCACACGTCGCGGGGTGGAGCGATTTGATGGAACGCATTTTGTAAAATTGGAAATGCCGGGAGCAACGAGGGAAAATATTTCGTCGCTACGGGAAGACAGGAATGGAAATTTGTGGATTGGCACTGCGAAGGGCGTGGCTCGCTTCAAAGACGGAAAAGTATCGCTCTATGGCCCTGTCGATGGAGTACCGGAGGATGACGTCCGCACACTCTACGAAGATAAACAGGGTTCGGTCTGGATCGGTCGCGCGGGCGGTCTGACTCAATACAAGGATGGGAAGTTTCGCAATTTCACCAACAAGGAGGGGTTACCCAGCAATGTGGTTCGCTCCATCATCGAGGACGACGCAGGTACTCTTTGGATCGCGACAGACAATGGATTGTGCTGCATGAAAGACGGAATCATTTCCACTCCGGAAATGGCCAAGCCGGTCGGCAGAGGTGTCAGAGTTATCGCCTTCGATTCTGAAAAAAATCTGTGGGCAGGCACCCAAGCTGGATTGTTTAAAAGGACCGAGAGCGGATGGGAACATTTCGATAAAAATCAAAACGGCCTTTCCGACGATTTTATCGACATGATTTATTCTGATCGAACCGGAAAATTTTGGATTGGAACGTACGGGGGATTGAATCGATGGGTCGACGGGAAGTTTGTCACGGAACTGACGAGCGAAGGGACGCCGTATGATCTCGTCAACTGCATGCTCGAGGATCGGGAAGGAGATATTTGGATCGGCAGTAAAGAAGGGCTTGCCCGTTTGAAAATAAAACCGTTTTCGGCGATCACCAAGCAGCACGGACTTACTCACAACAACGTGATGTCGGTGCTGGAAGATCGGACGGGCACGGTCTGGTGTGGCACCTGGGGCGGCGGGCTGTTTCAGTTAAAAGATGAAAAGATGGTGGCCTTCGCGATTACGAACCGCGTTTCCAACAACCGTATTCTTTCCCTGTGCAATGGACGCGATGGAAGCTTGTGGTTCGGCACGGATCATGGCGATGGTTTGTATCGACTCAAGGACGGCATCCTGACTCATTACGGCGACGAAGAGGGATTGGAAAGAATAGGAATTCCGGTGATCTATGAGGACCATGCGGGCCAAATCTGGATTGGGACGAGCCGTTCCTTGTCTTGTTTAAAGGACGGGAAATTTGTTCGTTACACCACTAAGGATGGCCTCGTGGGAGATACAGTAAAAGTCATTCTCGCAGACAAGGAAGGTGACCTTTGGATCGGAACCACTGCGGGTCTGTCGCTGCTTAAGAATGGAAAGTTTACCAACTTCACGATCAAAGAGGGTTTGTCTCACAATGCGATTTTCGCTCTGCATGCCGATAACGAAAATAATCTTTGGATCGGCACGGGCGGCGGCGGGCTCAATCGCCTGAGGAAAAACGAGATCAACAATCCCACACGCCAATCCAGCATCACATCTTACACGAGCAAGCGTGGGCTATTTAATGATGACGTCCTGGAAATCCTTGAGGATGACAACGGATACCTTTGGATGACTTGTTTAAAAGGCATCTTTCGCGTCAGCAAGAAAGCTCTTGATCGGCTGGATCGAGGCGAGATCTCAGAGATTCCCTGTGCGTCCTATGGCAAAGACGACGGGATGATCAGCATCATCTGCAGTAACGTGGCCAAACCGGGCGGATGGAAGAGCGGCGATGGACGACTTTGGTTTGCTACAACCAAAGGTGTCGTCGTCGCCGATCCAAAGTTCAAGGTCAACGATGCGCCGCCACCGGTCGTGATCGACGAATTACTCGCGGACAAAAAGGCGGTGGGATGCGACCCAACCACGAAGCTCATGATTGCCAGCTCATCTTTTTCAATTCCCGCCGGGCGCGGTGAATTGGAATTTCATTACGCCGCCCTCAGTTTTCCGGCGTCCGAGAAAAACCGTTTTAAATATAAACTCGCAGGGGTTGATCCGGATTGGGTGGAAGCAGGGACGCGCCGTGTTGCTTATTATAATAATATCGGACCGGGCAGTTACCTCTTTCACGTTATTGCCTGTAACAACGATGGAGTCTGGACCGAACATCCCACCAAGCTGGAAGTCATTCTGTTGCCACACTTCTGGCAAACGAAAGTGTTTACCGGGCTCGTTCTTTTCATCGCGGTCGGATGCGTCGCGGGTGCGGTTCGCTTTGTTACGTGGAGAAAACTCGAAACCAAAATCGAACGAATGGAACGCCAAAATGCGGTGGAAAAAGAACGCTCCCGCATCGCGCAGGATATGCACGACGAATTGGGCGCCCGCTTAACGGAGATTCGAGTGTTGAGCAATCTGACGGAGAAAAGCAAAGATCGGCCGGAGGCAGTGGCAACACAGAGTCGGCGTGTTTCAAATGCGGCGGGCGAATTGATCGACAACTTGCATTCCATCGTTTGGGCCGTAAATCCAACAAATGATTCGCTGGAAAAACTGGCCGATTATATCCGGGGCTTCGCACAACCTTTCCTCCAGTCCAGTTCGATCCGTTGCCGCTTCGACTGTCCGACTCATCTTCCGGATTTACCACTCTCCTCTGAAGTCCGGCACAATATCTTTCTATCGGTCAAAGAAGCATTGAACAACGTTGTCAAACATGCCGATGCCTCCGAGGTCCGCATTTCCCTTTCAGTGACCGATTCAAAACTAGTCCTCTCCATTGTAGACAATGGCCGCGGGTTTCAAACCGGGAATACCTCTGCCGTTGGCAATGGTTTGCAAAACATGGAGAGGCGCTTGCAAAACGTGAAGGGCCATTGCGTGGTATTGACCGCCCCTTGCAAGGGAACGACAATCCGTTTCGAAATCCTCATTTAGAATGCCAACCCCTATTAAAGTTTCCATCGTCGAAGATGATGCGCGACTGCGCGAGAGCATGAGCATTCTTCTAAACAGCTCCGAGGCGTTCCGCTGTGTCGGCGCGTTTCCCAACGCCGAAGCCGCCCTGAAACAGATGCCGGCCGATTGGCCGGATGTCGTCCTCATGGACATCAACCTGCCCAAGATGTCAGGCATCAAGTGCGTCGAGAAATTGAAGAAACTATGGCCGGATTTGCATGTCATCATGCTCACCATTTGCGGCGACGACGAGCAGGTCTTCGAGTCGTTAAAAGCGGGTGCGAGTGGTTACCTGACAAAGAAGGCGTCTCCTGCTGAAATTTTTGAAGCCATCACCGAGGTGCATTCCGGTGGCGCTCCTATGTCGAGCATCATCGCGCTGAAAGTCGTGCGATATTTTCAGCAACGAAAAGCGGAACCGTCCCCGAACGATTTGACCCGACGTGAAATCGAGATTCTAGATTATCTGGTGAAGGGTTTTCAGAATAAGGAGATCGCCGAAGCGCTTTCTATCAGCACTTTCACCGTCCGCACTCATGTCGACCATATCTACGCGAAGCTTCACGTGCGCTCACGGACAGAAGCGGTCGTGAAGTATTTGAAAAGTGAAGAGAGCCGATAACTGCCCCGGGATATCTCAACGTTCTCAACTCTCGTCGTTACCCGAAGCTTTACCGACGTCAGCGCAGATTCCTCGTTTGCTGCCTTTCACGAAATCCAACATCACGGCCGCGGCTTCCGTCTGATAAATTGCCTGGGCGCTCGAAATGGCGGCTTTGAATCGTTCGCCACTTCGAAAGAGCGCGTGATAAAGTTTCTTCAGCTCCAGTCGTTGCTCTGCCGTAAAGCCGGCGCGCCGCAGGCCAACGACATTCAATCCGCAGATCCCATTGTCGCCACGGGCAATTGTGAACGGCGGTAAATCCTTACTGATGCCGGCCCCGCCCTGCATCAAGGCCAGCGTTCCAATGCGGACAAACTGGTGGATCAGACAATTTCCGGAGATGAAGACTCGATCCGCCAAAGATACATGGCCTGCCAGCAATGCGCCGTTGGCAATGATCACGTGATTGCCGATCGTAACGTTGTGGCCAAGGTGGCTGTTTACCATGAAGAAATTGTTCGAACCAATCACGGTATCTTCTTCCAGTTTATTGGAGCGATGCACCGTCACGTGTTCGCGAAAAACATTCTGGTCTCCGATGCGCAGGCGCGTCGGTTCATCTTTGTATTTTAAATCCTGGGGCGCATCGCCGATCACTGCTCCCGCATGGAAAATATTTTGTGCGCCGATAGTGGTGTGGCCGGTGAGATAAACGTGCGGACCGATTTTACAATTCGCGCCGACGATAACGTTTCCGTCGATCACAGCATAAGGTCCGACTGAAGCAGTCGGATCCAGTTGCGCGTTCGGATGAATGACTGCGGTCTTGTGAATCATCGTTCGCCCAGATGGTTACATCGTTGCAGGGTCTGAATCGAGTCTTTTGCGCGCGCAGCGCGACGATTCAGAGAAACATCTCACGCGTAAAAATAACCGAGTTCGCGCAGGGAAGAATAATCCTGCGGACGCTGTTCGGTCTTCTTTCCAAGAATAATGTGATCGAGCACTTCGATCTTCAACACCTGCCCGGCGCGAATCAGATCGCGCGTCACTTTAATGTCGGCCTCGCTGGGCAATGGATCGCCACTGGGATGATTGTGAACAAGCACGAGCGCCGAGGCATTCGCGGCGATGGCGTGTCGGAATACTTCACGCGGATGGACGAGCACGCTATCGAGTGTCCCTTGCGAGATTCTTTCGACGCTAATCAATTTGCGACGCGTGTTCAGCAGGACGCAGTGAAAATGTTCCACATCATACAGGCGGCAATCTTCGCGCAAGAGATCGGCGATGCTTCCCGGATTATCGAGCAACGGTGGTTCGGTGTGAAGTTCCTGCGCCATCCGTTGCGCGAGGGTGAAGGCGCTTTTTAACGCGATGGCTTTATCCGGACCAATGCCTTTGATCTTGCGCAAATCTTCCAGTGAAGCGCGGGCCAGATTTTGGAGTGATCCGAATTTTTGCAGAACCTGTTCGGCAATCTGAATGGCTGAAACTCCTTTCATGCCGGTCCGGAGCAGAATGGCAATGAGCTCCGCATTCCGTAACGCTTCGGCGCCGCACGCGGCAAGGCGTTCACGCGGTCGTTCACAGTCGGGTAAATCTTTGATTCGAATCCCAGGAGCTAACATTGCCGAGAGAGTCACCGAGGGTGATGCTAAAACTCAAGTGAGAAACTCGGGTGCGAGCTTTGTTTGGTTACGCTTTACCACCAGGCCCGCAAAGTTTTCTACGCCGCCGTAAGGTCCTGGACAATGAAGGCAGCAAACTCGGAATGGAAATGCGGCGGGATCCGCGCCTTGAATTTTGCACTCTCCCCTTCGTAATTGCGTTCGACGACTTGCGCGACTTTATGCAAGCGAGCGATGACCGCCGTTTCGCCGTGCGGAACGTTCAACTCCACGAATTCGCGCAGCGGACGGAGTTGTGTTCCCAATTCGGCCATGAGTTCTGGAATACCGAGGCCGCTCTTGGCGGAAATTCGCGCAGCATTCGGAAAACGATCGGCGATGTAAGTAGGGAAATCACCATTATGGAAGCGGTCGATTTTGTTGAAGACCATGATGGTCGGCTTGCCGGCCGCGCCAAGATCTTCGAGGACTTTGTTCACCGCGAGAATTTGTTCCTCCGCCTGCGGATGACTGATATCCACGACATGTATCAAGAGATCAGCTTGAATCACTTCTTCCAGCGTTGCCTTGAATGCTTCCACGAGATCATGCGGCAATTTCCGGATGAAACCGACCGTATCCGTCAGGAGAACGTTTTGATTTGTCGGTAACCGGAGGCGACGCGTCGTGGGATCCAGCGTGGCGAACATCTTTTGTTCCGCAAAAACAGCCGCGCCGGTGAGAGTGTTCAGTAACGTTGATTTGCCAGCGTTCGTGTATCCAACGATCGACGCTAATGGCCAGAGGTTACGCTGACGCGAAACGCGTTGGGTCGAGCGATGGCGTCGCACCAGCTCAAGATCGTCCTCGATCTTATCGATGCGTTCCTGAACTTTGCGGCGATCGGATTCAAGCTGCGATTCACCTTCACCGCCTCGCATACCGATACCGCCGGATTGACGAGACAAATGGCCCCAGAACCTGGTCAATCGCGGCAAGAGATGCTGCAATTGGGCGAGCTCAATCTGCAACTTACCTTCCCGGGTCCGTGCGCGCTGCGCGAAAATATCGAGAATGAGCGAGGTGCGATCCAATACTTTGCACTGAAAAATTTCTTCCAGATTACGCGACTGCGCACCGGAAAGTTCATCGTCAAAGATCACGGTGTCGATTCCGTTCTCTTTGCAATACTCCGCAAACTCGGCCGCTTTGCCTTTGCCGATAAAGGTACTGGAAATGGGATGTTCGGCTTTTTGGGTTCCGTCGCCAATGACTTGCGCCCCTGCACTGGTAGCGAGTTCGTTGAGTTCCTCAAGCGATTCCCGGGTTTCCGAGGCATCGCCTGATTTAAGCTCAAGCCCAATGAGGAAAACCCGTTCGGTCCGTTTATGTGTCGAGATGAGTGCTTTCAATTCTGCTGCTTATTGGAGCGGGAAAAACATAACACGGTTCCCCAGAGAAAAAAGTGGGAATTTTTGACGATGGGCAGTCCTATTTGCTGACAACGTCATTGCGCAGATAAAGAATCCCGCTGCCAGCCAAAAGACAGGCCAGCGTATCAGCGTAAAAAGGTAACGCGGGCAGACCTAGGCGAATTCCATGGAACAGGAGGATTGCCCCTTCAGCCACCATCAACCATCCAAACACGGGCAAGAGCACGGCGTATTTCCGTGGATTCATCGCCGCCAGGAAAAATATGACTCCAACCAAGAAGAATGCGCCCGAGGCCATCCGCAACCAATAGTCCAACATCGGATCATAAGAGACTTCTTTCAATCCGAGTTGTTGTAAGATTGTTACCGCTGTGGGCCAGGAGAAGAAAACGCCGATGACCGAGACGCCCCACGCTATGGCGGAAAAAAGCAGCAGGAGTCGCAACAATCGGCAGCGCATATTAGAGCGGCTTCCCGGTCAGACGCGCGTAGGCTTCTAGATATTTCTGCTGAGTCTTCGCAACAATTTCCGGCGGCAACGACGGCGCGGGCGGTTGCTTGTTCCAATCCAATGTTTCCAGGTAATCGCGAACGAACTGTTTGTCGTAACTCGGTTGACTGCGACCCTCTTGATATTTGTCTGCAGGCCAAAAACGGGAGGAATCAGGCGTCAGAACTTCGTCGATCAAAATGATGCGGTTGTTGAAAATGCCGAATTCAAATTTTGTATCCGCAATGATGATGCCGCGTTTGAGCGCGTATTCGGCAGCGTTCTGGTAAATCCTCATGCTCAGGTCGCGGACCGCCACCGCGACTTCGCGGCCAACCAGCTTGCATGCCTCATGGAAAGAAATGTTTTCATCGTGACCCGTCTCCGCCTTCGTCGCCGGCGTGAAGATCGGTTCCGGCAACATTTCAGATTCCTTCATGTTGTTTGGCAAGAGCACGCCGGAAATGCCATTGGTCCGTTGATAATCTTTCCAGCCTGAACCGGCGAGGTATCCACGCACCACACATTCAATCGCGAGCGGCTTGGCTTTCTTTACAATCATGCTGCGACCGGCTAGTTGCGGGAACTCCGCCAATTCCGGGGGCAGCGGGTCTCCGGCACTGGAGATGAGATGATTGGCGAGGATGCACTTGAGATGCTCGAACCAGAAATAGGAAATCTGGGTGAGGATCTCACCCTTGCGCGGAATGCCGTTCGGCATCACGCAATCGAAAGCAGAAATTCGGTCCGTCGCCACGAAAAGCAATTTGTCACCGAGATCAAATATTTCTCGCACTTTGCCGCTCTTGATTTTCGGGATGCCGGGCAAATCGACTTGGAGCACAGGTTCAGTCATGTCGGCTCAATATAAATTTCGTAGCGTGCCTGCAAAGCGTAAAATGCAACGCTCCTCGATTTTACCTTTGGCGATTTTGGATTATATTGGGGAAATCTCCTGCTTCGTATGAAAACGCTCCTACACAATCCGATCACGCACCTCTTTTTGAAACATCTGGGGGAGTGGACGCTCGATCCGGACAAGGCGATGCAGTTTGCCGATGTTTCTGAGGCGCAAAAGTATTGTCACGCGCATCACCTTAACGGTGTGCAGCTGTTTTTGCGGTTTGATCCTCCCGATTATGACGCCATCGCCGAACGCCAAGGCGAAGGCCTCATGTATGAGGCGTAAAGAGCTGCGGCCGCGAAATCCGCTTGCACTTCGAAATCGCCCACTGTTCTCTAGCGGGCGTTGATGAGTTCTACTTTCAAAAGCCTGGTGCGTCGCCTGACGATGAGTTCCTCCGAAAGAATTCGGTGTGAATGGGTGGACGCCGGCAAACCACTGCCTCCTCCGCACGAGATCAAACAAAGTATCCTGAAGGACTATGCCGCGCGGTTTGGCCTCGGCACTTTGGTGGAAACGGGAACTTTCAAAGGAGACATGGTTTTCGCGTTGAGAAAATCGTTTCAAAACATTTATTCCATCGAGCTGGGACAGGAGCTGTTTGAACAGGCAAAAAAGCGTTTCGCCTCAATGAACCATGTCACGATTCTGCAGGGTGATAGTGGCGAAGTCCTCGAGAAAGTTTTGCGAGAGATAAACACCCCGACTCTTTTCTGGTTAGACGGGCATTATTCCAGTGGCATCACGGCCCGGGGCGATCTGGACACCCCCATCGTCCAGGAGCTGGCTCATGTGGCGCGGCATCCCTTGCGCGAGAAGCATGTCCTGCTCGTCGATGATGCCCGGTGTTTCGTCGGCAAAAATAATTATCCGACTTTAGCCGGACTGCAGGAACTCTGCCGGAAACAGGGGTTCAGCCAGTTCGAGGTGCAAGACGATATTATTCGTATTCACAGCTGGGGGGAACCTGTGGAAAAAGATTTATCGCGTGGCCTCTGAGTCCTATGTTGCCCGCGTGCCGGAATTGAATCGTACTGCCACCACCTATCGCTACGAACGCTGGCGCGCTCTCAGCGCCGGGGTTATCGAGAGCGCTGGCACTACATTCCTGCTCCTGATTGCCGTCCGTTCGCTCCACGCTGGTCCGGTCGCCAAGGCCATGGTTGCTGCCGGCGGCAGCGTCGGGCTTTTACTCTCGCCGTTCTTTGTTTCCTTCGTGCAATCCAGAGGCTGGGCGACTGCACAGGCCGCGAGCCGCTTTTCCTTCATCGGAATGTTCGCCTTCCTGCTACCGACTTTGTTTCCCACGCTACCGATGTTCATCTTCGGCGGCGTCGTGGGCCTTGCCATGTCGGCTGTGTCCATTCCGTTGCTCACGCAGATTTATCAGGAAAACTATCCCGAACAGGAGCGGGGACGGCTCTTTTCAAGAACGATGATGCTCCGAATTGGAGCGACCGCTCTATTCAGCGATGTCATCGGAAACGCCTTTGCCGGACGGATGGAACATTTCCGCTGGCTCTTGCTCGCGTTCGCCGGAGCGTTCGCCCTCTCGAGCTTTTGCTTCCGCAGAATTCCTTCACGCCCACTCACGGCGGCCGGCGGCACCCATCCTTTGCGCGCCTTGCGCTTCGCCCGTGAAGATCGCCTGTTTCGGCTGACGCTTATCAGTTGGATGTTTCTGGGCTTCGGAACGTTGCTCATGGTCCCGTTGCGCGTCGAGTTTCTCGCCAATACGAGCAAGTATGGGATTACCCTTTATGGACAACCGCTCGACGAAGCGATGATTGCGGTTCTCACGGCGGTGATCCCGAACGTCGTGCGCCTGGTGCTCAGCCCGGTCTGGGGCTGGCTTTTTGATCGCGTGAATTTTTTCGCATTGCGCGTCGCACTGAACATTGGGTTCGCCCTGGGTGTCGTCACATTTTTCATGAGCAACAGTTTGAGCGGGCTGATTGTTGGCGCGGTAATCTTCGGTATTTCCAACGCCGGTGGCGACGTGGCGTGGAGTTTATGGGTGACTAAATTTGCGCCGCCCGCACGCGTTGCCGATTACATGTCCGTGCATGTTTGTTTCACGGGATTACGCGGAGTCCTGGCCCCCTTCATCGCGTTTTATCTCGTCGCGCATCATTTCCCGATTCAAACCCTGGGCTGGATCAGCGCTGGATTGATCTGCTGCGCCATCCTCTTACTGCTTCCGGAATTGAAATCCGATCAGAAACCGCGTCGTGCGAGCGCGTTGGTCGAAGAAATTTCGGAATAATCAGTGCGTGCCGGAAGACCCCGGGCTTTCTGGAACGAAGTCCTTAAACATGGCCAATCCTTCTTTCACAATCTGCAGAGTATCGCGATCTACGACCTGATAGTAGCGATGCCGTTCTCCCAGGATGTTGTCGAGCGCTTCGGGAATGGAGTCGAAGGAATCAAGAAGATCCTTGGCGCCGCCCAGTGATCGGCCGACATAATAGGTAAAAACGAGATATTTTTTCATGAACGTGCTGGGGAGAAATCACACTCCTCGCTCCCCTCTAGCAGGGGATATGCCGAGGCCGCGGCACGCTCAAATCGCGGCAGGAAAGGGCTTTTTTGTCCCGCCCGTGGACAAAGTGTCTTTTTGCTTGCACTCGGAAATGGGCTCTGCTTTTTTACCGCCGAAAAAATTCCGAACATGTCCCGCCCATTTTCTAATCCCTCCGGCTCTCCAGATCGTTACTCCGCCAAGAAGATGCTCAAGCCAGTAAACTTTGTGTGCATTGCCCCGCAGGCACAACGCGTTTTCCTGGTTGGCGACTTCAATGACTGGCATCCGGAGGCAGCGCCCATGAAAAAGCAATTTGACGGCGCGTGGACCGCCCAGGTGCAACTCAATCATGGGCATCATCATTACTGCTTCCTGGTGGACGGACATCCGACGCTGGATCCGCGCGCGCAGGGAATTGCCCGAAACGAGAAGAACGAAAAGGTTTCGCTGCTGGCGGTCAGCTGAAAAAAAAGAGCTGCCCTTGAGGGCAGCTCTTTCAAAAGGAATACCGTGAACCGATTATGATTTCGGTTTAGGCTGTGTTTTTTGTTCCAGCAACGTGGCGACCACGTGCATTTCCAGCCATTGCTTTTGGAACCAGTCGTTGTAAGCGGCGAATTGTCGTTGCTCGCGAATCTGTTCCATAAACTTCGGCAACTCCGCTTGCATCTTCATCGGATCAGCTGGGGAACGGCCTTCGAGGAATGAAACAAATCCACCGTCTTCCGTCGCCACAAAGTCGCTCGCTTTTCCAGGAGCCAACTTCAACACAACCACCTTCAACTGGCGAAAATCAATCGATTCCGGCAGTTCAGGTAAAGAACGTGTCGCCAGCGAGAACAGCGGGAACTTTGTTGCCTTGACCTTCTTCTCATCACAAACCGCGGAGAACGATTTGCCCTTGGCAATCTGGTTCGTCACGTAGTTACCAAACGCAGTGCCAGCATCACGCGCCAGTTTCTTGGCCTCAAATTCTTTGTAATCCTTGATCACCTTGTCCTTCACGGCAGCGAAGGGCTGCAACGTGCGGTCAACCCGTTGCTTCAGGCCGAGGATGTAGGCGCCATCGTCGCCAATGACCGGGGATTTCGTGTAGAGACGTTCGCGAGCCGTGTCTTCAGGATCATTATTGCTTAACCGGAACGCGGCTTGCAGCGCGCCGACCGGGAGAGCAATTTCGTTCGTCTTCACGTTGCCATCAAACAGCGGGGAAACCTGGACCTGTAGATTTTTCGCCGCAGCAACTTTGCTCAGGTCGTCTTGAGTGAGCGGGTTCTTTTCGTCGTGTCCCTTATAAAGTTCTTCGATCACCTCGGCGGCATTTTTGCGCGCGAAGCTCAACGCGATATCCTTGCGAACCTCCGCCTTGATCTGCTTCATCGCATCGTCGCGACCCATTTTTTGGAATTCATTCGTCCGGCGATAATACTGCGCATCGAGATATTGCGTCAGATTGGTGCTCTTCGTGATTTCCTTGTCCGCTTCAGGGAAAAAGTTGGTTATATCGAAGCGGATGTAATTTACCTGCACACGAGGAGGCAAATAATAATCCGGCGTATTGTTTGTGTAAAATTGACCGATTGCTGGATCGGTGAATTTTACCTGCGACAAATAATTGGAACTGGAGAAGACCGCGACCTGCGTTTGGAAATTATCGTTTTCGTAATGATAAACGTCGCTCGCTTCGCCGGGCGTCAGGAGAGCGCCGGTCATACCGTAAACCGCCTGCAAATGTTCACGACCCAGTTCGTGTTTGGCGAATTCTTCGAATTGCGGGAGCGAGATGCCCTGCGGTTCGAAGTTCTTCTTAATCACGTTTTCAAACTGATCGAACGGAACGTCGACGGTGCTTCCGCGCGTGAGCAGATTCTTGATCCATTGCACCGTGGCAGCGTCGGTTGGGCGAACCGCGAGGTCTTTCATCTTCTCGAACAGGACGAGGCGATTATAAACTTCGCGTGTCCATTCGGTGCGGTCGAGTTCCGAGCGGTCAAGCCATTTGCCGTTGCTGAAGAAACCCAGGATGCGCACTTCGGTCTGCGCTTTTACAAAATCTGTCTGGGAGATTTTTTTGCCGTTGATCGTGCCCAGGTTATAGTCTCCGCCACCGGAGGCATTGTCGCCCATTTTTACATTCGGCGACCAATAAAGAAAGCTGATGATTGTGACGGTGATGATGATCGCCCACAACCAGCCTTGATGCTTACGCACTGTTCCTATCATAATATTGAAAATTTGAGAGCGAGAAGCTAATCCTGCCCATATGGTGTGGTCAAACGTAAAAACTGCCAATCTGAGCGAGCCCCTCGGCGGTCATTTCGCAATTTGCAGAAGATCTACCTCGAAAATCAACACGCGGTTGGGCCCAATCCGGGGTGGACCAGCTTTCCCATACGCGAGTTCAGAGGGAATAAACAATTTAGATTTTCCTCCAACCCGCATCAATTGCAGCCCTTCCGTCCATCCCTTGATCACAGCATTTAAAGGGAACGTCGGCGCTTCGCCACGATCATAAGAACTATCGAACACCGTTCCATCCGGCAGCGTTCCTTTGTAATGAACGGTCACTTTGTCAGTGCTGGTGGGCTGGGCTCCGTTGCCTTCCTGCAAGATGGTGTATTGCAATCCTGTTCCCGTGGTAATGATTCCCGGTTGCTGCGCATTTGCTTCGAGGAAAGCTCTGCCTTCTTGCAAGTTCTTTTCGGCTTGCACCTCTGGGGAGACTGCCCCCACGCCGGCTGACAGCGTCGAGCCTTTTTCAGTCAATCCCGGAAGCCGCACCTTCTCCGCCAACGCCGCATTTTCCTTCGTCAGTTGCTGGATGACATTTCGGAGACGATGGAGATCGAGGCTCTCTTTCTTGAGCCGCTCAAGTTCCCCCATGGTCGCTGCGGATCCTTGGGAGGTCGACTCCGACCGAGCGGCGTTCTTCAACTCAATGCGCAACCGAGCCACCTCGGCTTCGAGTGTTCTTGCCTTCGAATAAAAGAAAAAAGTCGACGCCGCGAACGCCACGATGCAAACCGAGACGCCTATAGTTGCCGACTTCACGCTGAACTCTTAGCTGAGTTTCAAATTACTATCCGTCACCGCGCCCAATGACGCGGAGGTCACGAGATGGGCATACTTCGCCAATACACCGCGGGTGTAACGAGGCTTCATCGGTTTCCACGCCTTGCGACGCACGGCCATTTCTTTCGCGGAGATTTGTAAGGTGATCTGGCGCGATTCGGCATCGATCACAATCTTGTCGCCATTCTTCACCAGGGCGAGCGGTCCGCCGACGGACGCTTCAGGTGTAATATGGCCGGCCACGAAGCCATGCGTGCCGCCCGAAAAACGTCCGTCCGTGATGAGGGCGACCTCTTTGCCCAAACCTTTACCCATAATCGCGCTCGTCGGTCCAAGCATCTCGCGCATTCCGGGGCCGCCTTTAGGTCCTTCGTAACGGATCACCACAATATCGCCTTTGACGATGCCGCCTTTGAGGATCGATTGCATCGCGAGCTCCTCGGAGTTAAACACTTTGGCCTTGCCTTCAAAATGCAGCCCTTCTTTCCCCGAGATTTTTGCGACGGCGCCGCCCGGGGCGAGATTGCCGTAGAGAATAACCAGATGGCTGTCTTTTTTGATCGGCTGGGCGATCGGTTGAATAATTTTCTGAAAGGCCGGGTACGGTTTCACGTCGGCGAGATTTTCCGCCATCGTTTTGCCGGTCACCGTCAAGCAATCCCCGTGCAATAAACCTGCGTCGAGCAACATCTTCATCATAGGCTGAATCCCGCCGATCGCGACGAGTTCGCTCATGAGATATTTTCCGCTCGGTTTTAAATCAGCGATCACCGGCACGCGTTTGCCGATCTTCGTGAAATCATCGAGGTGCAATTTGACCCCGGCCGCGTCGGCCATCGCGAGCAGATGCAGCACCGCATTGGTCGAACCGCCGAGCGCGATCACGACCGTGATCGAGTTCTCAAAAGCTTTGCGCGTCAAAATATCCGAAGGCCGAATGTTCTTCTTGATCATGTCAACCACGGCGGCACCGGCCCGCTGACAATCTTCTTTCTTCGCTTTGGAAATCGCGTTCTGCGCGGAACTGTTCGGCAAGCTCATGCCGAGCGCTTCGATCGCACTGGCCATGGTGTTGGCCGTATACATGCCGCCGCAGGAACCGGGTCCGGGAATCGCGCACTGTTCGATTTTCTTTAATTCGTCGTCCCCAATTTTTTTGTTCGCATGGGCACCGACCGCTTCGAACACCGAAACGACATCGAGCTTGCGCGGGTCGCCCGTGATGCAGCCGGGAAGAATCGTTCCACCGTAAACGAAGACGGACGGACGGTTCAGGCGCGCGATGGCCATCAAACAGGCCGGCATATTTTTATCACAGCCGCCGATCGCGACCAAACCATCCATACCCTGGCAACCGGCGACGGTTTCGATGGAATCGGCAATGACCTCGCGGGACACGAGCGAGTATTTCATCCCTTCGCTTCCCATGGAGATGCCGTCGGAGATGGTAATGGTGTTGAAGATGATCGCTTTGCCGCCGCCTTTGTTCGTGCCGGCTTCGGCCTCAAGCGCGAGCTTATCAATATGCGCATTGCACGGAGTGACCATGCTCCAGGTGGAAACGATGCCGATGAGCGGCTTTTTGAAATCTTCCTCCTTGAAACCGACGGGATATAACATCGCGCGACTCGGGGCGCGATCCGGACCGTCCAGGACAATGCTGGAGAAAGGGCGGACCGAGTTTTTGTAAGGGCTGGCGGAAGAATTGGCTTTCGTCGGTTTCATTCGAGCGGTGAATTTAAAAGGCAAACCTGCGGCTGACAAGCGAGCAAATGGGCAATTTTGAGGATTCTTGGCCTAAAACCGGAAGAAACACCAAAACCCAAAGCCCAAACACCAAAAAAATTCTAAATCCCAAACCCCAATCCATCGGACACTCCGCGTAGAATCACCAGGAAACCGCTTTTAGGCTCAAAATCAGGGACTTACAACCGCTCCAAAACCGTGTGATGGTTTTTTACGGTTCCCGCAGCGCTTTTAAAAAATAATAAAAGTCCGCTGCGGTTCCCGCGATGACCTTCAAAAATAATAAATGTCCATTCCGGTTCCCGTGACGACCTTCAAAAATAATTAAAGTCCGTTCCGGTTCCCGCGACGACCTTCAAAAATAATAAATGTCCGTTCCGGTTCCCGCGACGGCCTTCAAAAATAATTAAAGTCCGTTCCGGTTCCCGCAGAGCTTCTAAAAAATCTTTTATTCCCGTTTCCGGACATGAAAAGAACGATCGGAGGTCTAAACGGGAGGTCGGGTGACGAAAAGCGAGCGTGAACCAAAGTGGCGGAGGGGGTGAGATTCGAACTCACGATAGCCTTGCGACTATGCCTGATTTCGAGTCAGGTGCCTTTAACCACTCAGCCACCCCTCCTCCGCATGTCTGCGCAGATGAAACTCGAAATTTCACCGCATCTTCTGACTGAAGTGGTGGAGCCTAGGGGGTTCGAACCCCTGACCTCTTCATTGCGAACGAAGCGCTCTACCAACTGAGCTAAGACCCCACACCAATCAGGCGAATAACTATGGACAAAAAAATACCCGAGGCAAGCGGAAGTTTCCGGTCGTCGGTCGCGCAGGTTGGGCGGTCCAGACCGGTGCCGGTGCGCGGAGTCGACCACTCGTCCAGGCTGCGCACTCAATTCACTGGCTTTGGCCAGATAATCCCTCCTCTCCCCCTCTTGCTTAGCTTTGAGCAGGACTTTTGAGGTTCGGAAATGCCTGTGGGTTTCAGGAGGTAAGCCATTCTGCTTTAGACCCCTCAGCAAAAGTCGCAAACTCATCATCGACAAATGTCATTTCTTGGACGAAGCTTTCCGACCTGAAAACTTTTTTCGCATGAGGACCGGACAAGAACTGATTCTCGCTACGAAACCGTACGCCAAAGATGATACGGCGAAAAGCTGGTGGTATATCCTTTCCACCGGATCGCTCATGGTGGCCGCCGTCGTCGGCACATTATGGTGCGTTCACCCGGCTGCCAAGATCGTCTGCAGCGTCCTGAGCGGACTATTAATCCTGCGGTTCTTCGTGATTTACCACGATCAACAACATCACGCCATTCTCCCCCGATCCAAGGTCGCTGAGGTGTTGATGCGAATATTTGGCATCCTGTGCATGAGCCCAAGCAGCGTCTGGCGCAGTTCCCATAATCATCATCACAATCACAATTCCAAACTGCGCGGGTCACACATCGGGTCCTTCCCGATCATGACCAAAAGCCAGTTCTTGAAGTCGTCGGCGTCCAAACGCTTCGCTTATCTTTTTTATCGGCACCCGCTCACCATTTTGTTCGGTTACATTTTCATGTTTGTCTTCGGGATGTGTATCAACCCGTTTCGGAACGATCCGAAGGAACATTTCGAATGCCTGGTGGCGTTGTTATTGCACATCGCCATTAGCGTCGTGCTGGTGATCTACACCGGCTGGATGGGGCTTGTTTTGACGCAGACGATTCCTTTCTTCATCGCTTATGTGATGGGAACGTACCTCTTTTACGCGCAACACAATTTTCCCGGCGTCTCGTTTAACGACAATTCCGGATGGACGTATGAAAAGGCCGCACTGGAATCCTCCAGCTTCCTGAAGACCAATCCGATCATGAATTGGTTTACGGCGAACATCGGCTATCACCACATTCATCATTTGAATTCGAAGATTCCGTTTTATCGATTGCCCCAGGTGATGCGCGAAATGCCCGAACTGCAGAGCGCGCGAACAACCTCGCTCAGTCCTTTGGATGTCATCCGATGCCTGCGCCTGAAAATTTGGGATGTGGAAGCGCAACGCATGGTTGGCTTGCGCCACATTGGGAAGCCGGAAGTAGTCGGCCCCAGCGGAGTGAGCCAGGCTTCGTAAGGCAGGGTCGCCCGCACTTTTGGTTGTCTCCCCGTTCATCAGCAAAACTATGTCTTTCACTGCTGCGCAAATTGCGGAACAGGTCCGGGGCGAAGTCCTCGGCGATACCTCAACACTCTTAACGGGATTTTCGGCTGCGGATAACGCCAGAGCCGGTGACCTGACCTTCGCGGACAAAGAAGAATATTTTCTCGCTGCGGAACAAAGTGCTGCCTCGGCAATTCTTGTCTCGGGCAGTTTCAATTCCGCATCTACAAACAAGGTTTTGATTCGCGTGGCAAACGCCCGAATCGCGACGGCCCGGTTGTTGCCGATTTTCTTTCCGC
>JAQGOU010000217.1 GCA_028293445.1 Verrucomicrobiales bacterium
CGGGGGAGAGTTTTGGACAACATCGGAGCCATTTTCTATTTGGGAGGAAAATTCCGAAGCAACATCGACCCCATTTTCTAGAAAAAGGCACCTTTCCGAAGCAACATCGATACCTTTTTCTAGAAAAAGCCTCCAAAACGAATCTGCAAAGCAGTGCTTTACAGACAATTACAACTTTGAGGTCGTTTTTGGAGGGCAAAAAGTGGGTTTTTGCGCCGCTTCCGGGTGAAACCGCGTCAAACCTCTTGCTAGGGTATTTCCCCGATGTAATCTCAACCCCGTCCCCAAACGGAACGTTGCAGAGGCCAGTTATGCGGAAACCAAACAACGCGGGTAATCAAAAATTCCTAGTCATTAAAGAGACGTGTTGAATCCCATGTAGCACGTCATTTTTGTCGGTGCCGGAGCTTCGATGGGATCAGGATAGCATTCAGTGATGCGGTCTAATCATCGCCCGATAATTCCCCTTAAATGCGCACGGATTCGCGCACATTGTAATTAGATCTTGAGCTACTATCAAACCAACTTCGATCCCATGGCTTTCAACCAACTGCTAATTTCGCCGTTTGGGTCCGACTGAGACAAAAGCTGTAGCGTCATCTTATCCGCACACTCTGTGTTAAGACGCCGTTTTGCTCTGCTCGCCTTCTGCTTCCGTTTCTCTATCGTTACTGTATCCCAAGCTGGTGCATTGGCGTCCGCAGAATGAAGTGCTTCCGCTAGCATCAGGGGAACATCGTCAAAATCCGCGATTGTCGGGGGAAAAGATGGTTCTATTGCCCTGATGCAATCAGGGTGAAGATAATTTTCTAACTCTCGCTTATTTGTACAATATGCAGTGCAATTATTCCGAGCATTCCAATCCGTATGGTGGTCGAAATATTTTGGATTGGCCGGCGGCGCGTTGTCGCGATCGGTAACATAAAATTCTGGTCGATCTAATCCAGCAATTCGGTTAGCCCACAACTCCATGCTACTACCACCCAAGGGGATAAATAACAACTTACCAGATGCCTCTGCCCTTTCCAAATCAGGCACGGTCGGATCATTTGAATTGATTAACTTGGAAATACGTTTCAAGAACTCAATATCCCATTTTCCTTCAACGCCGAGGAATACTTTGACATCATGGTCGGCTAAAACGCCGAGAGTCGCTTTGATCGATTCTAAAGTTGCATCATCCTTACCATAGAACACGTTTGGATGCCCGGCATCCAATCTAATCATCCGAAGGAAACGTCGGTCCACTTTTCGCGCCAACGTTGGCGTATGTGTCGTCAGAATCACCTGACATTGCCCTTGGCTTGTTAGATCATGGAAGGCATCCAATAACATCAGCTGGTGATTGGGATGTTGACTGGTTTCCGGTTCCTCCACGGCATAGATGGTTCCAGTTTTTTTTGTCGTGGAAGCATCCTCCGCTTTTGCGCGAAAAAAGTTTATCAGAACCAGCCTGCGCGTACCACTGCCACGTTTGTTAATGGATATCCCATCATCCCCAGAGAGAGACACTGAAAACAAAGAATCCCAATTTTTATTCTTCACTTGCGGATTCAATGTTTTGGCAAGCTCTGGGCTCATCTCTTGAATCTTTTCAACGGTCTTTTTAGCCACACGTTCCAACTCGGCTTTCACTTGGTCGATTATCGTATTGAGTTGGCTTTCGTGCCCCTTTAAGGTTTCTTTGATGGCTGCCTTCATCGGATCCTGAGCCTCCTCATCTTGATCCGTGCTGGTTCGGTCAGATTTGAAAAGAGCATAAACAGGGAGATGTAGTTGGATCTGGTCCCAAGCTGTTTTGCCTGTTTCAGCAGATAAATCGACTTCTGCGTCGGCCAGTCCAACGTTATCAGTCTGCAGCCAAATAGCCTGGCGCAGAGCAGTTTTTATCGTTTGGTTTACGCCCTCAAGATTTACCTCGCGCTGCGTAGCTCGAGATTTCAGATCTTTAATCTTCAAAGTCATGAGGTCGGCGCACCCAACAGCCGTAGGATGGTAAGCTTTCGTAAAAATCGCGCTCTGCTTTCCCTTTGCTAAAGTGCAGTTGAAAACGCGACAAATCTCCAATTGTCCGTCCTGCCTCACGAGGTACTCTTTCTGTAATGATGTGGTGTGCTGTTCATCCAGCACAATTTCTTTGGGCAGATCAGAAAAGACGCAAGTTATTCGAACATTACTGGCATCGCCATGGACACACGCATCGTCTTTCTCGATTGGAGCGTCATTAAAGAAGACATTAAGTGCATCAAGGAGCGTGGATTTGCCGGCATCATTGCGACCAACCAACACAGTGAGATCTTCAAAAGTTACCGAGATCTCATTCTTGTAGCCCCGAAAATTCTGTAGTTTCAGTTCTGTAAGTTTCATTCTTATTCACCCTGCGACAGCGCTTTAAATTCCAATCCGTCAATCTCTTGTAACGTTTTTCCAGCAATACCTTGCAGTTCCCCATACATGCCAACCGTCGCTTCGACAACTCGTGTGATCTGCTCGTCGCGCTTGGCCCACTGTTTCATGATTACCTTTTTCTCCCTCTGCAAATCCTCCGCCATGCTCGTGAATGATTCAACGATTGCCTGAACCCTGAGCTTAAACTTTGGCCCAGTCAGATATTGATACATTAGCTCGGTCTTAGTCTGCTGGCCTTCACCGGCTTTGCGTGCGCAATTGACCTCGATCAGCATCTGTCTTATCGAAAGAGCAACCGGCAAAATGGCGCGGGGATGGGTAATCCAGACGCCGTCGATCTGGTCAAATGTCTCAACTCCTTTTGGAAGCACGGCACTGACAACTATGGCCACTTCTGCTTTCGCAGTGCGCTGATCTTCGCGCAGTTTGGAAAGCCAGCCATCACTCCAATTCTTCGTGCGTTTGGTTTCCCAGAGAATCGTTCCGCACCCGACGCCGCTCGGCATTACTATCCGATGTAAAATGTCGCCGCCATGTTCCCCTTTTGGAACCGGCTCGATGAGGTCGTGCGGAAATCTCCCGGTGAGCATCGATTCCAATTGCAGTTCCAGCACTTCACCTTGGAGTTGCTGCGAACCCTGCTCCGCCTTACGACTAAGCTCTTCGATCTGCTTCTGCATGGAGGAGATGGTCTGCTCCTTTTCCATCACCTTGAGCTTCAATTCGTCTTCTGCTTCCTTTTTAGCCTGCTGACGGGTGACGAATAATCCTTCCTGAATTCGCTTCTCCACCGTTAAATTAAGTTCGCGCTTCGCGTCATCCAATTCACGCTGTTTCTTGATAAATTCGGTTTGCGCTTGTTGCGCTTCCGCAAGCTTCACGTCCCGTTGTTTAAGGACTTCTTGAAGTTCGGAAAGCTCCTTTGCTTTTTGGTCGAGGTCACCAGCGAGAGCCACCTTGGCTTTTCTTCCCTCCTCTGCGGCAATCTTTGCCCGTTCCTTCTGCAACTTCTCTTCCACCTGTGTTTCGAGGGAAGCTTTCGCTTTAGAAAGAGTTTCTTCCTGGTCCTGGAGTGATTTTTCACGGCCAGCCAGATCAATATCCTTTTGCGCCAACCGCCTTTCAAAATCGCGCCGCGTCGATTCAATCAACGGTGCTGCCAAGGATTCGGTCAGCTTGATTTCATTTTTGCACTTAGGACAGGTGATGGTTGGTTCAGACATAAGCTTTCATTTGAAGGGTGCGCCTCTCGATACAACGCTAGCGGGAGGCCAAGAGCAATCAGCTTTTTCGGACTCACCCAAAAGCGTGCTCCGGAAATCTTAGCAAAGAAGCAAACTCACCCTAACCCACTCATACCGAGGAGAGGGAACAGCAACCGTTCATCTTCTCTTTTCTAAAAACCATCGGCAAATACAGCGCTCAATTCTGTCAAAAAGCTGGATAGAATTCCCCCTCTCCTGGGAAGGAGAGGGCCGGGGTGAGGTCGCCGCCGACACCTCTTGATCCGGAAAGACGTTGGCAATCGTCTACAACAATTGGTCGGCTTGATCGCACCAGCGGCGGATCGTTCGGTCGTCGGTGTCGGTCGTGATCTTTACGGTCTTGCGAAGGTGGAGGTAAAACTCTTTGCCTTTTAGTTTCAGGTGTTTGGCTTCCTCCTTGGCGGCGAGGATGCGGCGGAGGTGGGCGTTGTATTCCATGCGGGCGGTCGCGCTTTTCGCGCCCACGCGTCCGCTGCAACGGGCTTTTTGCAGCTTGTTGAACTCGGGCCAGTTGAGGTCGCGCTTGAAATCGAAACTCCAATAGGCCGGAATAAAGATCATCAGGCCATTGGCCGTCGCGTTGATGGAGAGCTTTTGCAGGAGCGGAAAGGGGCGTCCCTCCTTCTCTTCCAGGCCGTATAATTCCCAGGTGCCGCAAAAAACGTCTAGCGCATATTGAAACAGCTCCTTCTTCCCTTTCCCCGTGAAGACCCAGTCTTTCGGACGGAAATTGCGCTCGCACATCTGGGTCCGGCGGACGATACGGTATTCGTCATATTCCTTGGTCAGGTCCCATTCCCGGCAGAACTCCGCGAGGTCGGCCTGGAATTCTTTGCTGTTCACCAGATCCAGTTCGTAAAAACTGTATTTCGACTGCGCGCCGGGCGAGAGGAAAGGATCGTAATTGCCCTTTTTCACCTTGGTTTCAGTTTCGGCGATGAGGAACCGGATCGGTTCGGCCGGAAGATCGGCCATGCGCCGGATGGTGGCGATCATTTGTGGACTGATCCGTTTCCCCTGTTGCAGGAGCCGGCAGACATGTTCACCGTAGCCCTTAAAATCAGCGGTCCATGTCGTATACGGCGTAATGATTCCCTCGCAGATAATCTCCAGCAGATGATAGTAGCGATCGTGTTTGGGAGAGTTGAGCAGTTCGTGGAGATCTTCGAGAAGTCGAAGGGCCTTCTTTTGCCGCGAGAAGACGCGTTGTTCCAGGTGTTTCTTATCCGATGCCAGGTTCCGTGCCATATAGTTCCAGTATTCCGAGTTGATGTTTAAAGTTTCCCGTCCCGAGGAAGCCTAGTGAAATAGTGTATACGGAAAGTTTCAAGGGGAATCTTGAATCGTAGGAGACGACGTGAGGAGACTCTGACCTTTTCGCGAAATAGAATGAGTCTCGTCACCTCGTCTCCTACTTTCATTGGGCTTTATTCCACGCCTCCGGAAAATTCGTGTCAAACCACCGTTCTAAAATCCTTTAAAACTGAAATTATTTTTCATCGTTTCCAGCCAATGAACACAGCCTTGTCAAGGGGTGGACACGGCTTGGGGTCAAAGCGTGTCCTTATGTAGAAACTTTTTCTGTGAGAATTGTTTTCCCGTTCAAATGAACGCGAGTCGTTCAGGAGAATACACAAAGACCGGGCAGAACCTAAGAACCTCTATCCAGTCGCGGGTGACAGACACAACGTCTGCGCCGACAGCGATGTGCTTCGTGCGCGCCGAGAGGCGCAAGTTCGAAGTTTCAAGTTTGAAGTTCAAAGTTGGAACAGCGAACCGCAGTAGTCAGTTAGTTAGTAGTCAGTAAATCGCAGAGCAGATCGGATTAGTGAGGGTGACCTATGTCACCGGAACTTGCGGGCAATAACGCTCGCGCCAAGTGGGGAAGCAGAATTGTTTTCTGTCTTTTCCCTGGCACCGGGAAGCAATGCACAAACAAAAACAGAAAGATAAAACATATGAAAAATACAGTACCACAATCATTGGCCGCGCTTCAAACGGCTGCTCACAAAGCAGCGTTCGGCGCGGGTTTATACGGCGCAGGTTTACCCCTGTTCCAAAACACACAAACGAACATCAACGTTGATATTAACGCGTTGGTCGATTCCATCCTGGCTCATGGCACCGGTAAGACCGAGTTGGCCATTCGCCGGGAGACGACTCGCACCAAGGTGGATATCAGCCGCCAGTTCCTCACGCTCAGCCGCGATACGTTCAAGCCGGTGTTCGGCTCCGAATACAATCAGGGCTGGGACAACACGGGCCTGGTCGGTTCGTTGATGATCCCACGCACTGCGGACGAACTCCTGCCCGTGCTCACCTCGTTCAAAGGGGTCCTGACCGTGAACCCGGCGCTGGAAGTCCCGAACAAGGAGATCACCGCTGACAAAGCCGACGAGTTGTTCACCGACCTCAAGGCGGCGGTCAATGCGGTCGACGAACAGGAAACCATCCTCGGCGTGCTCACGAAAGCGCGCGATGCGAAAGCAGAGAACCTGAGCAAACGCTTGAGCGATTTGATCCAGGAACTGCACATGCGCATGGATGGTCTCGATGATCGCTGGAAAGCATTCGGCTTGAATCTGCCGGGCGCACAGGAAACTCCGGATGGCATTGGAACCGTCACTGCGGTCCTGATTGGACCGAATACGGCGGCGTTGAAATGGGCTGCGCCGGCACGCGCTGAATACTATCACGTGTTCAAACGTGTGGTGGGTGTCGATGCGGACTTCGTCCTCGTCGGTTCACCGGCAGATCTCGACTTCAACCTCGAGAACCTGCCAGCGGGTGCACACGTCGACATTGTCGTCTCTGCCGTGAACAGCGGCGGCGAAGGTCAACGCTCGGAAGTGGTCACGCTTGTGACTCATTAAGGGCGAAGTATGGGCGGCGCGGCAGCGCCGACCCTACCAAATCTGGTAGGGCTGAGCTGCCGCTCAGCCGTGACTGGATAGGTCAGCAGAATAAACACAAGCTGCCCGGGAAGCTTGGGAAACGTAAAATCGCAACCCGCCTTTGATTCGAAAGAATTGGAGGCGGGCTTTTCTTGCCCATCTATTCTGTTACACACGGCTGCGTGTAATCGGTCCTACAAATTAAAGGGAGATTTGTTGGCTTCGGCAGGCCGAAATTCGGCGGGTTCAGAATTATTTTTTCTCTGCTGGCCAGCTCTGGCCATTCTTGATGTCGAGGGAGATTACGCCGCTGAATAAATCGCGGGCCTGATCTTCAGAAACCGGCACAAGCTTCCCGGACTCGACCAACGCCCGACGTTTTGGGTCGGCGAAGAAGTGTTGCCATTTTTCCCGCATCGCTATCCGTTCTTCTCGCGGTAAATCGGTTCTGCCACTTGATCCTCCCGTTTCGGGATGCTCCAACTTCGCGGCAAGAAACCGCAACGCTTCGGGATATAGTTTCTCATCAGCAAGACGCTCGATCCATGCATCAACTGCTGGCCAATGGGCGCCGATCTTGCCGAGAGCTTCGGTAGCGTCACCCACCACCCATTGATTCTGTTCCGTGCGGATGATGTTTGCCAAGGCTACGGTGAACGCAGGATTTTTGGAGTCACCAGCAGCGATACACGCTTGTCGCATGACGCCGCGATCACCGTCGTTCAACGCCGTCATGAGAAGCTTTTCCCAGTTTCCCGTGGGAGGCTTTGGCAGGGCTCGCACGGCAGCTTCTCTGAGCATAGGTGGGTTCTGAGTGAAAAATGCCTCCAGCAACTGTTCCCAACCATTACTTCGCGGCACATTCGGATCGGCGAGTTCAAGAAACCTGGCCATGATCGCACTGATGCCACCGCCGGCCGGTGCGCGATAGCCTCGCTGACGCAGCCCGGCCAGCGCCCGGATGAGTGCATCCCCCGCCCCTGGTGCATTGAGGATGTTGTCATCTGGCCTTTCGCGCATTTTAAAATCGGACAACACCACACCAAGAGCATCAAGAATCAGCGGCGCGTCATTGGTCGTCCCAATTACTTCGATGATGAAGGCGCCGGTGTTCACATAGCTGACGTCACTGGAGGGGAGCAGTTTTGCGGCAGCGGCCCGGAGTGGCTCCGACGCTTCAGGTACCCAGAGAGCCTTGTTGGCAGCAATCTCCTGCGGTGTTCCATACCATCCGAAGATACTCTGGTGTCCGGGTTCTACGTTCGACGGCATTCTCCGGCTCAGGAAGAGCGCCGAAGCATAGACGATGTTGGTGTTTGCACTAGCGAGCAGGCGCACCATAGCCCGCGTGGCGTCCTTGGTAGGTATGCGTTGAATGCCCTCCAACGCGTTCGCCTCTCCTTGCGAAGCGCATTTCTCCAGGGCAGGCAGGAAGACCGGATGACTCAAGTAGCGGAAATCCGTTTGATGCCAGGAGTCGCCCAGTTCATTTTCTTTCAAAGGTGCCGCTTTTCCGCAAATGGCCTTCACACGTTCTGCCGCTTGTTCGGGTGTGGGTAGAACGAGGGTGATCTTTCCCTCTGCCACGGGAAACGGCTTCTCTTTGGTCTCGGTCCAGCCGAAGTCATGCACAACGCGCAAGGTGAAAACACCTGGCCTATTCACCTTGACGTAGTTTTGAAGAAGCAACGTTGCGTCAAAACCGCCACCGGGTTTGATTTCCCTCCGCATGCTTAACCCACCCATGTCCATCCACGTCTCAGCAGAAAGCGCGTCTCCCTTTTCATCGACTACTGTGAATTTATATCTGGTTGGAAATCCCGTGCCTCGATAGTCACCACCAGTTTCGTAGGTGAACGGATGTGAGTTGACATTGGAAAGAACGAACGTCATGTCAATGACATCGCCCAGCGTGAACCTTCCGCCATTGGTGAAAGTGAGCGAGACGCGTGCGCCCTCCGGAACCGGGCCCGGCTTCTCGACCGGGAATCCCCATAACGGAAGCCAGCCAAGAGAGATTCCCAAAACGGTCAAACAGGCCGTTTGTAACCAACGAGAGAACGAGTTGATCGGCGTTTTCATTCCTGAGTACGTAGATGGAACACGAAACCGTTCAGTATAAGGTTTTGCGGCGCGAATCAGTCCAACAAAGGCTTTCGCTTTGATAGTTCAGCAACGTCCGCTGCGGAAAGCGCTACAAAGATGTCGAGATCGCCTGTGTAACGGAGGTAGCGGCATACCCTCCAATGATCAGGTATTTAATCCCTTGAGCGTTCAACAACCGTAAGAACTCTCGAAAGTCGCGCGGTATCGGGATCATAAGGGTGGGCAATCTGACGGAGCAGTTCCAAGCCTTCAAGTCTCTTGAGCGGCGATTGCTGCAGCCAATAGTCCAAAGCCCCAGAATCTTCGTGCAGGTCGGAGATGGAAAAAGCCTTCCGATCAACACAAGCGTTTTCTGCAAGCGGTGAAATCATCTCTTGGGAAGAATGCTTTATTTGAACCTGAATGTCCATATTCGAGCAGGGTATTTCCTGCATTCAGAGAACCAGGTGTTCCATGAATTCAGGCACCGGCATAGGGTCGATGCGCTTTTCATCCACGGATCGCTTCACGAATTCTTCCACTTGTTCGGGTGAGAACTTGGTCGCAAAATTCTCTTCCGCCTTTTGCACCAGCAACGGCATTCCTTCTTTACGACGCCGGCGATGGCCGATGGGATATTCGACTTCGATCTTGTTGGTGCATTGGCCGTCTTTGAAGAAAATCTGGACGGCGTTGGCGATGGAGCGTTTGTCCGGTTCCAGATATTCGCGGCTGTAACGCTTGTCTTCGGTGACAATCATCCTGTCGCGTAATGCGTCAATGCGCGGATCTTGCGCGATGGCGTCTTCGTAATGATCGGCGGTGAGTCCTCCAAAAATCAAACCGATAGCCACCATGTATTGCAGGCAATGATCGCGGTCGGCGGGATTATTCAGCGGACCTTTTTTGTCGATGATTCGGATGGCGGATTCGTGCGTGGTCAATTCGACGCGTTCAATCTCATCCAGACGATTCTTGATTTCCGGATGTAATTTGACGGCGGCTTCGACGGCGGTCTGCGCGTGGAACTCGGCGGGGAAAGAAATTTTAAACAACACCTGTTCCATCACGTAACAGCCAAAAGGTCGGGCCAGCTTGATCGGTTGCGAACCGAAGAGCACATCGCAAAAGCCCCACGTCTTTGCGGTGAGCACGGAGGGATAACCCATCTCGCCTTTGATCGCCATCAATGCATGTTGGACTCCGCGAGCCGTGGCATCGCCGGCGGCCCAGGATTTGCGAGAACCTGTATTCGGCGCGTGGCGATAAGTGCGGAGGGCACCGCCATCGGCCCACGCGTTTGAAAGCGCGTTAATGATTTGTTCGCGCGTGCCGCCGAGGAGTTTTGTTGCGACAGCCGTTGAGGCAATGCGCACGAGGAGAACGTGATCCAGGCCCTTCCGGTTGAAACTATTCTCGAGCGCGAGCACGCCTTGGATTTCATGCGCCTGAATCATCGCGATGAGCACGTCTCGCATTGCGAATGGGCTTTTTCTTTCAGCGAGGTTTCGGCGACTCACAAAATCGGCGACGGCCAGGATTGCGCCGAGATTATCCGAGGGATGTCCCCATTCGGCAGCAAGCCAGGTGTCATTGAAATCCAACCAGCGAATCATCGTGCCGATATTGAAAGCCGCGGTGATCGGATCGAGTGCGTAATTTGTCCCGGGGACCCGCGCGCCATGCGGGACGACTGTGCCCGGCACCACCGGCCCAAGAAGTTTCGTGCACGCCGGATAACTCAGCGCCAGGATTCCGCACCCGAGTGTATCGAGCAAACAGTAACGTGCGGTCTCGAATGCTTCGTCGCTGAAATTGGGTTCCGCGCAAACATAGTCCGCGATTTGGGTCAACAGCGCGTCTGGTTCAGGGCGAACATTTGCAAAATGGGAATGGCTCATTGAGATTATTTTTTCCGAACAGTTCGGTCTTGTAGCCACGAGACATCGACGTTGTTGGGAGATTTGAAGGTATCTCTCGCCATGCCATTCTTCACCAGTGCTGGCATCGTACGCTTATCCTCCCAACGTTTAATTTCGGAATGGCCGTCGGCAAAGGAAAAGCCGCAAGCGTTATGATGATAGAAGCCCGGCAGGTCGAAAAATTCGTAGTCTGCGGGTTGAACCCCGTAACCGCGCATGCTTGCGGCGAAATTTCCCATATCGATGCTGTCCTCGCGCATGTCGAGAAAGACAAACAACCTTTCGGGATGGTCTGAAGCCAGTTCCGATTGCTTCATATAAATTTTATAATCGCTGTAAATGGGGCCGAGCACGTAATCCCACCTTCCATAAGTCCCGCCCCAACCGCCCATAAAGACATTCATCGACATGCTCCGCACGCGCGGCAGTTGTTGGCCCCCCACTGTCACGAACGAGCTGTCAGAGGGACATTTCCAGACCGCAAGATTTTTGCCGCAGTATGTCCAGAGCGGGCTTTTCTTAATGTCCTGGTCGGGATCCCAATTGGAGCGATTGGCGGGATCGAAATCCAGCGTGCCGGTTACCCACGCGGCAGTTACGGTGGAAAGATTGTACGGATCCTCGCTCGCGTAAGTCAGGCGATCCTCGTTTTCATCGGCATACATTCTCCACGCCATCGCCAGCTGCCGGTGATTCGACATGCATTGGATGCCGCGCGCCTTGAGTTTGGCTTTGTCCAACGCGGGTAAAAGCATTGCTGCCAGGATTGCAATAATGGCGATGACGACAAGCAATTCGATCAGCGTAAAGCCGTCTTGCCGATCCTCTAAACCTGGTTGTTTGTTTGGTTGCTGCAAAACTTTCATGACCCTGAACTGTCCGGCAATTTCTGCGGCTCCGGCCCAATGTAATCCGCGGTCGGCCGGATGAGCCGGTTGTGCGCCCGTTGTTCAAAAATGTGCGCCGACCAGCCGGAGATCCGCGCGATCACAAAAATCGGCGTAAAAAATCCCGTCGGTATGCCGAGGAAATGAAACGCGGTCGCACTGTAAAAGTCGAGATTTGGAAACATCCCCTTTTCGCGGCGCATCACCGCTTCCAGTCGTTCGGAGATGGCATACAGATGTTTCTTGTCCGAGACATCCGCTAATTTGCTCGACCATTGTTTTATAATATCTGAGCGGGGATCGGCGTGCTTGTAAACGCGATGACCAAAACCCATGACGAGCTTTTTGTCATGCAATAGCCGCACCAGGCCGGCTTCCGCCTCATCAGGCGTTTGGAATTGTTCGATCAATTCCATGGCGGCTTCATTCGCGCCCCCATGAAGTGGCCCGCGCAACGCACCAATGCCGCCAGTCACACACGAATAGAAATCAGCGAGAGTGGAAGCAACGGTGCGACAGGTAAATGTAGAGGCATTGAATTCGTGTTCTGCGTAGAGAATTAATCCGACATCCAAGGCGCGCGCGTGAAGTTCAGAGGGCTTTTGGCCGTGCAGTAATTCAAGAAAATGCGACGCGATGTTCGGGGCCGCGGTTTCTGTTTCAATCCGTTTCCCGGTTTTATGAAATTGAAACCAGTAGAGCAGCATTGACGGAAATAGAGCGGTCAACCGGTTGGCGATTTGTATCTGGACGTGCTCTGAACTTTCCTGTTCCAAAGTTCCGAGCACCGAACAACCGGTGCGAAGAATATCCATCGGATTGCTGTTCGCGGGCAATTGTTCGAGAACAGATTTCAGTGGGAAAGGCAACCCGCGCAAGGTTCTCAACTGTTGCTGATACGCGACCAACTCCCCGGGTGTTGGCAGTTTTCCGTAGAGCAATAGAAATGCGACCGCTTCAAAGGTGGATTTCTCTGCGAGATCTTCAATGGTGTAACCGCGATAGGTTAGCCCGACTCCCTCTTTACCGACAGTTGAGATTGCTGTTTCACCCGCGACAATACCCGCCAGTCCGCCAGTTTTTTTAACTTCGCTCATAACAATTCCCCAGATGCCGATTTGAACCGCGAACAGTCCTCGGCTAGGACCGCTTGTTTTTCGTTGCAAACAGCTTATCGAGCTTTGCCTCGTAAGCGTGATAATCCAAAAACTTGTAGAGTTCTTCGCGCGTTTGCATTTTCCCCAGGACGGATTTCTGCGTCCCTTCCTTGCGAATCGCTCCGTACACTTCGAGGGCTGCCGCATTCATCGCGCGAAACGCTGACAACGGATAAAGCACCATGCGAACGCCAGTCGCGCCGAGTTCTTTTGTGGTGAACAGCGGTGTCTTACCGAACTCCGTGATGTTCGCGAGCACGGGCACCCGAACCGTTTTGCAAAAGGTTCTGTATTGCGACAGATCCGTGAGAGCCTCCGCAAAAATCATATCCGCACCAGCTTCGCGATAAGCGCACGCACGATCAATCGCCGCAGCTATTCCTTCGTTCGCTGCGGCATCTGTTCGCGCCATGATGACAAAATTGGAATCGGTCCTGGCATCGACGGCGGCTTTGATGCGGTCACACATTTCGCCGCTGCTCACGAGTTCTTTGCCGGGACGATGACCGCAACGCTTGCTGGCAACCTGATCCTCCAAATGAATCGCGGCGGCTCCGGCTTTGGCCATCTCACGAACCGTTCGCGCGATGCCGAAGGCGCTGCCCCAACCAGTATCGCAATCTACGAGCAATGGGATGTTTGTGGCTCCCGTGATTCGTCGAACATCTTCCAGCACATCGTTGATTGAGGTCACGCCGAGGTCTGGCAAACCGAAGGAAGCATTGGCGACACCTGCGCCTGAAAGGTAAAGTGCGCGGAAACCTGATTTCTCCGCAAGCATGGCGGCGTAGGCGTTAATTGCGCCGATGATCTGCAGTGGTTTCTCCGTGCGGAGCGCCGCGCGAAATCGACCGCCCGACGAGACGCTGGTAGTGGCCCGGGACATACCGATAAGGCTATCAGCCTGCCGCCCAAAGTGAAATCCAATTTGCAGTCGCCAACCGAAGATCCCGCAAAGACCGCATCAAAACAAAATGCGCCGAGGTTTTCTCCCCGGCGCATTCGACTTAGCTACTCAAAAATCGCACCTGTGGCGACAAACCCGGCATTCTTACTCTTCTTTTAAGACCGTGAAACGACTCGTGCCTTTGCTGAGGAAATTAATGATCACTCCTCGTTTCTGATCAACCGATTTCAAGGCCTCGCGGAACGTTTTCAAGTTCGTGACCGGTTGCCGATTCACTTCGGTGATAACGTCCCCGGGACGAATGCCTTTGCGTTCGGCCACGCTGTCGGGATCCACGGCTGTGACGATGACACCTTTATCGACGTCCACATTGAATTGATCGGCCAGTTCGCTCGTTAGCGATTTTACTGTTAAGCCGTAGCTTGAAGCTTCGCCTTCGGTGTTCGAGGCAATACCCTTCTTTCCTTTGGCCGTATCTTCGCCGGGAATGGCTTCCGTCTTCACTTTGACTTTGACGTTCTGAACTTTGTTGCCGCTCGGACGCGCCACATCGAGTGTGACGGTTTGGCCCACTTTTTTGTAAGCGATTTGTTCCTTGAGCTGGCGCGCGCTCTTGACCAGTGCGCCGTCAACCGCAGTGATAATGTCGCCAGCTTTCAAACTGGATTTTGCGGCCGGACCGTCGGGCGCGATGCCACCGACAATCACGCCGTCTTCCACGCCCGGGACGGAATCATGATATTCGATGTCTTCTTTGAGACCACGAATTTCAATGCCGATGCGGGAGCGATCGAATTTCCCTTCCTTGATCAAATGTTCGAACACTACTTTTGCGAGGTTGCTTGGTACGGCGAAACCGATGCCTGTGCCGAGACCGCGAATCATGGTGTTGATCGCGACGACCTCGCCATAAAGATTCACGAGCGGCCCGCCGCTGTTGCCCGGATTGATGCTCGCGTCGGTTTGAATAAAATCCTGGTCGAAATAATTTCCCATGCCTTCGGCTACGAATTGTCCTTCGAACGAACGGCCTTTCGCGCTGATGTGCCCGACCGTGACGCTGTAGTCCAGATCGAAGGGCGCGCCAATCGCAATCGCGAACTCACCAATGCGCACGGCATCAGAATCAGCCATTTTCGCAGCGGGTAGACCCTTGGCATTAATCTTGATCACTGCGAGATCAGATTGTGGATCCCGACCTTTCACTTCTGCAGTAAATGATTTGCTGTCGCGGAAACGGACGGTGATTTTCTGCGCGTTCTCCACGACATGATTATTGGTGAGAATGTAGCCGTCCTCGGTCAGGACCACACCAGAGCCGCGAGCGACACTGCGGCGGGCTTGTGGTTGAGCGTGCGGATTGCGGCGTCCACCACCCTGGCCTTCACCAAAAAAGCGTTTACGCAATTCGGGTGGCAGCAAATCCCCCCACTGCGAATCCGCGCCCTCTTCGTCCGCCGCAGATTCCTTCATCTCGACGGTGATGACTACGACCGAGGGAGAGACTTTGTCGGACACTTCGATGAAAGCATTGTTCAGCTGTTTGGCGAGATCGATGGCGGGGGAATCTTTCGCAAAGAGAGCGGGACTTCCCGAGACCAACAGACCGGCAACGACCAGAGACGAGAAAATGTTTTTCATTGAATTCATGTTGTCTTTTCCAGGTGAAAATTTGTTCCGGAGAAATCACCTTCTTGAACCTTCGAGATAAAACTAAGGCAAAACGTTCAAATTTACTTGGGCGTTTGTTCCGTTTTCATTCCGCGCATTGACTTGGGCAGCCCCCACCGATAGTTTGCTATGAACCTTTTACTGGATTCACCATGCTCGACGTCATAGAAAAACTGCTCATTCTTCAGGATCGCGACCGCAAAATTATGCGAACGAGGAACGAGTTCGCCCATATCGACCCTGAACGGAAGACTTTACAGGCCAAACTTGCCAAAGCTTTGGAGACGCTCGAGAACGCCAAACTTCGCGGTAAACAAATCGAAACCGATCGCAAACGCCTGGAATTAGAAATCGAAGCCTACAAAGAAAAGATCGGTAAGTATTCGGTGCAACAATTTCAAACGAAGAAAAACGAAGAGTTTCGCGCGATCGGCAACGAAATCGAAACCTGTAAGAAGAACATCTTCCAATTGGAAAATCAGGAATTGGAATTGATGGAGCAAGCCGAAGTCGCGGCCAAGCAAGTGGCGGAAGCGACGAGAATTCATAGCGAGGATAAGAAACGGATCGATGGCCAGATGATCGATCTCGCCGGGCGCGAACAGAATTTGAAAAAAGAATTGGATGAACTGATGTCCAATCGCAGTGAGCTTTCCGCAGTGGTCGACGACAGTGCACTGGCTCGCTACGAGCGCTTGCTCAAGAGCAAAGGGGAAAACATCCTCGTCGGAATCAGCAACGGGGTTTGTGGCGGTTGTCACATGAAATTTCCGATGCAGATCATTGTCTCCTGCAAGCGGGAAGAGGAAATCGTCACCTGCCCGAACTGCGCGCGGATTCTTTATTACACGCGGGACATGGATCTCGCCGTGGCTGACTGATCGTCCTGAAAATGTCTTCCGCTAATAAGCCACTGACCATTGCTGGTCGCGAATTTCGTTCCCGCCTTTTCGTCGGCACGGGCAAATTCTGTTCCCCGGAAATGATGCGCGATGCGCTCGCAGCGAGCGGCACTGAAATGGTGACGGTCGCGTTGCGTCGCGCCGATCTCAGCGGCAAACGTGATCCCTTCGCGAACATCCTGGAGTTCATCGATCCCCAAAAATATTTAATTCTGCCCAATACCAGCGGTGCGATGAACGCTGATGAAGCAGTTCGCCTCGCGCGCCTGGCGGTTGCGGCCGGGTTGCCGAAATGGGTGAAGCTCGAAATTCACCCCGATCCTCGTTATTTGTTGCCCGATCCGGTGGAGACTTTCAAAGCCGCTGAAATCCTGGTGAAGGAAGGGTTCGTTGTGCTGCCATATATCAACGCGGATCCTGTTCTCGCGAAACGTTTGCAGGACATAGGCGTTGCCACGGTCATGCCGCTTGGCTCTCCGATCGGCTCCAATCGCGGGATAGAAACCCGCGCACAGATCCGCATCATCATTGAGCAGGCGACGGTGCCCGTCGTGGTGGATGCAGGAATTGGAGCGCCGAGTCATGCCGCTGAAGCGATGGAATTGGGTGCGGATGCGGTTCTCGTAAATACGGCGATGGCGGTGGCGAGCGATCCGTGTCGGATGGGAACTGCCTTCAAAATGGCGGTGGAGGCTGGACGCGCTGCTTTTGAGATCGGTCTTGGCGCGCAGCATGATACGGCCAGTCCGACCAGCCCGCTTACGGCCTTTCTGAATTAAGCCGGCTTTGCGCCATAAAAAATCTTCGCATTTTCCCGGCGTCCGTGTTTTATCTCTCGCGATTTAGGGCCTTAAAATGAGTGCAACAATTTTATCTGCCAGGCGTGTAAAGCAATTGCTCGACGTTGCGAGCAAGACTCGCATTCTTGTGATTGGCGACGTGATGCTCGATCAATTTCTATGGGGCCACGTCTCGCGTATCTCGCCCGAAGCCCCGGTGCCGGTGGTTGAATTCGAGCGGGAGAGTTTCATGCCCGGTGGCGCCGCCAACGTCGCCCGCAATCTCGCCGATCTCGATGTCAAAACGGATATCTTCGGTGTGGTCGGGAAGGATGACGCGGCCAAGAAACTCAAACAGCTTTTTGCAGAGCAGAAGATCGGTTGTGCGGGAGTTCTCAGCTCCGCCAAAGCCACCACGAGCATCAAGACCCGTATCGTTGCGCATCGCCAACAAGTGGTGCGCGTTGATCGCGAAACGCGCGGTGATCTGGATATCAAACTAACCACGCGTCTCGCGGCGGCGGTCGCGGCTCAACTGCAGTCGACCGATGCAATCATCGTGGGAGATTATGGCAAAGGCGTCGTGACGCAGCCGCTGCTCAACGAATTAAAACGACTCTGTCATACCCATGGCATCTGGCTGAGTGTCGATCCGAAGCCAGTGCATCAACTCGATCTCCGGGATCTTTCGTTGATCACCCCCAATCGCAAAGAAGCGTTTGAACTCGCCGAAATCGCCGACACCACGCGTTCCGAAAATCCATTCAACGACACCCATTTGATGCAAGTGTGTGAAAAGCTCTTGCGCGATTTGCAACCAGCCTTGTTGCTGATCACTCTCGGCGATCAAGGGATGTTTCTTTGTCAACGCGGTCAGAAACCTTTTCATATCCAGACCGTGGCCAAGGAAGTTTTCGATGTGTCTGGCGCGGGCGACACGGTGATTGCGACCTTTACTTACGCGATTGCGGCAGGCGCATCGCCGATCGAAGCCGCTATTCTTTCCAATCACGCTGCGGGCGTCGTCGTGGCCAAAGTCGGTACCGCCACAGTCAAGCCGGCGGAATTGCTGGCCAGTTTTCGTGGGCCACTTTCCTGAGCTACATCCTTATGCCGTCCCCCAAAGCCAACGCGATACGGGCAATGAAAGGTCGCGAGAAAATCGCGGCTCTCACCGTTTATGATTTTGCGATGGCACAAATGCTGGATCAACTCGGCGTTCCATTACTGCTCGTCGGTGATTCTTTGGGAATGGTCGTGCTCGGCTACGAAGACACCACGCATGTGACGATGGCTGAGATGGAACATCACGTGCGCGCGGCTGCCCGGGCGAAGCCACGCGCGTTGCTCGCCGCTGATCTGCCTTTTCAAAGTTATGAGACAACCACCCAGGCCGTGCAAAGTGCGCAACGCCTCATCGCCGCTGGCGCCGAAGCGGTGAAAGCTGAGGGCGGAAAGGATATTTTACCGCAGGTGCAGGCAATCGTAGCCGCCGGGATACCGTTTCTCGGTCATTTGGGAATGCTGCCTCAGCACGTCCGCGAAGAAGGCGGTTATCACATCAAAGGAAAAACGGTTCCCGAACGGGAACATTTATTGCAGGAAGCAAAAACGCTCGAAGCCGCCGGTGCCTTTGCCATTGTGCTTGAACTGGTCACGCCGCCGGTCGCGCGGGAAATCAGCGAAAATATTTCCATTCCCACCATCGGCATTGGTTCCGGCAAACAGTGTGACGGTCAGATTCTCGTCACGACCGATCTTTGGGGAACCTCACCGAATTATATTCCGAAGCATGTGAAGGCGAGACTGGAAATACCGGAACACATGCGGTCGGCGGTGGCGGAGTGGAAGAAATCCCTCTGACGCATTTTCAAACGTAGGAGACGAGGTAACGAGGCTCTAACTTTTCCGCTGAAATCCGAAGAGAGATTTGAGTCTCGTTACCTCGTCTCCTACGATAAAAAGTCTCAGTAAACTTTCCGCAGATTCGACGGGAGAATATTCAGTTCCGCGCGGTATTTGGCGACGGTGCGACGGGCAATCATGATTCCCTTTTCCTTTAACATCTTGACCACTTCCTGATCGGAGAGCGGCTTCGTCGTATCTTCGTTCCGGAAGATCTCCTCGATCATATCCTTGACGCTCGTATTGGAAATGCCCGTGCCGCTATCGGTTTGAATGCCCGAGGTGAAGAAATACTTCATCTCGAAAATACCCTGCGGCGTTTCGATGAATTTGCTCGAGACTGCGCGACTCACGGTGGTCTCGTGCACCCCAACCACTTCAGCCACCTGGTTCATGGTCATCGGCTTTAGATAGGCGACACCTTTCTCCATGAACTCGCTCTGACGAAACACAATCTCCTTGGCGATGTTCAGAATCGTTTGCTGGCGTTGATGCAAACTTTTGATCAGAAATTTTCCGGCGCGAATCTTTTCGCGAATGTATTCACGCACTTCGGCAGAGCTGTTCGCCTGCGCCATGAGGTCTTTGTACGTGTTACTGATGCGCAAATGCGGAATCTGCTCATTGTTGGTCGTGATGATGTATTCCTCGCCGAGCTTTTTGACAAACACCTCCGGAGAAATGTATTGATCATTGTCGGGTAGAAAATCACGTCCGGGTCGAGGATCGAGCCGGCCAATCCGCAGCACGGCTTCCTGCACGTCATCAATCGTCACGCTCAAACCGCGGGCGATATCGGGCATGCGACGTTTGCCAAGTTGTTCCATGAAATCACGAATGATTTTGTATTCCAACGTGGTGTCCTGACCTTTGCGCTCCAACTGCAGCATCAAACATTCACGAAGGTTCCGCGCGCCGACGCCCGGAGGATGAAAGGATTGAATGGTCTTGAGCACGCTGAGAAGTCCCTCCTTGGGAACGCTCGTCGCAAAGGAAAGGGATTCAACAATCTGATCGGGCGAAAGCGGTGGATTGGAATTCGGGCTTGGGTTCAGGTAACCGTAATCATCGATGTTGCCAATGATCATTTCGGCGATCGAACGGTGTTCGTCGGGTATTTCGGACAAACGCATCTGGCCGAGCAAAATCTCCTGCAACGAAGTCGCTGCCGTCAGCGATTCAAACATGAACTGCCGTTTTTCTTCCGTTTCAGCGCTCTGACGCAACGGCAGATTTGACTGGGCAAAATTTTCCCGCCATTCCTGATCCATCTGGGAGAGGCGTTCGAATTCGGCTTGGAATTCATCGGACGGAGCCGCCGGCTGTTTCTCCGCGGCTGGATCGAACTTCACATCGGCTGGTGGTTCCGCGGGATCGGAGGCATCGGTGGCTGGACTTCCTTCCCGTTCCGTTTTTTCCTGTTGCTCCATCTCCGCCACGGGAACTTCTTCGAGGACAGGGTTTTGCTGTAATTCCTGTTCAACCAAAGCTTTAAGTTCGAGGGTAGGCGCTTGGAGTAACGCCAGCGATTGCTGCAACTGCGGTGCCAGAACCTGCGACAGGGTCTGTCTCTGAGCTAAGTGTAAACCTTGAGCCACAAAATGATTTTAAGTCGAAACCGTGATATCCTCAAGTCGGAAACGGCACAATTTTTGCTTTTTTCTTCTTTCTCATAGGGATGCACCGGCAATAAATCTTCAGTTTCCTCCTTGCGCGACCGTATTTAGACGTTATCGGAACGTCCACTTTTCGGCAAAACCACTCGAATTCAAGAGTTGCAGAGGCATGGTCAAGCGTTTCCCAACCGTTTTCAGAAGTTACAGAGGCATGGTCAAGCGTCGCCCAATCGGTTTCAAGAGTTACAGAGGCATGGTCGAACGTCGCCCAATCGGTTTCAGGAGTTACAGAGGCATGGTCGAGCGTCGTCCAATCGGTTTCAAGAGTTACAGAGGTATGGTCGAGCGTTGCCCAATCGTTTT
>JAQGOU010000231.1 GCA_028293445.1 Verrucomicrobiales bacterium
CCGTGCGGAACTGTTTGATGTTCGTTGCCGTTACACCCGAACCGAGCAGCACCGGCAGGGTCGTTGCTTTTTTGACCTCCAACACATCTTCGGTTTTAGGTGCATCGCCCGTTACCAATCCGGTGACAATCACCGCATCTCCGCGCATGAATTCTACGGCATGCGCAGTCTCTCCGATGCTAATGTCTGCCGTGATCGCGTGGGAGCTGTGTTTCTTTTTCACATCAGTCCAGATCTGCACTGATTCAGCCCCGATAAGTTTGCGATAGCGCAACAATTCCGCAGCGGAGGATTGGATCAACCCTTCATCGGCGACATGAGCAAAGGCGAATCCTTCGGCGCGAATAAAATCCAGACCCGCTGCGTGGGCAACCGCCACGGCTTCAATGTTTGCACCCGCCAGGATTTGGATACCGCACGGCATGCGAGAGGTGTCCTTGACCGCGCGTGCGACGAGTGTCATGGCTGCGACGATTTCCGGGCCGACACGCCCGCGCAGATACGGCGTGTCGTGCATGTTCTCCAGCATGATACCGTGCACACCCGCTTCGCGATAAATCTTCGCCTCGCGCAATGCCTGCGCTTCGATCTCACGCACCGTCAGCGAACTCGCAGGCGTTCCCGGCAAAGCGCCGAGATGAATCATGCCGATTACCGGCTTAACGGATTTGAAAAGTTGTTTGAAGCCACGCATCACGTGAGGATGACAAAGTTATTTTGGTTGGGCAATGAGCGACAATCTGGAGCGATAGCCCAAAGAGATTTCCGGATTGCAAGGGTCGTAACGGATCGCGGCTGTGTGCAACGCACCAGCCGCAGCGAGTCCAGATACGCCTTTGAACGCTCTCTTCCAAAGGTCTTCTGCCGTGCGCACCCGCTGCGCCTGGTCTGCGACACAGGCGCGGTCCATTGACGCCCGTGAATCCACCGCAATCCAATCCCCCGCCCTGCCCGACTAGAAAAAATTCCAGGCTGATTTCCAAATGACCCACACTCCGAGCAGGAAATTTGTAATCGCGTGTGCCGTGATGGCATCGCCGAGCCGACCTTTTCTAAACACCAGCCAATGATAGGCCAACCCGGCGAGAATGCCCGCCAGCCATTGGTGATGTTCAATGCCGAAGAGAACCGAGGTGATGAGGAATGGCCCGGGACGAAACTGATTCAATGGCATGCCCATGAAATCCTTTTCCGCAATCGCGCGATAGAGGAAGGAACGGAAAAACACCTCTTCGAGCATCGGAACGACGAACGTCATCCCCGTTATCCTTGCGACAATGAAAAACCAGGCCGCCGCCGAGTTCAGTCCGAATTGCAGATGTGGATTCCAGGTCGCACCACCTTTTCCGAACAGCGGCGGATAATAAGGATCAAGCCCCACCCACAGCGCAAATACAACAATCCCCACTAACAGCGCCTCGACACTAAATGCCCATTTCATTTCCGGCACCGCCGCGCGCATCTCAAAAATGAACCAGGCGCCGACGAGGGTTTTCAGGAAATAGACCCAATACTGGGACGATCTTCCAAATTGTTGTTCCAAGCAGGTCAGGAGAACGAAAACGACAAACGGCAGCGCCCGCGCCAACATCGGCGAAGCAGCAAATTTATTTCGGAGAAAAGTCATCGCAGCGAACACTGCGGAGTTTGCAGAAGTTTTACTGCAGTTCGAGCGTTTTCGTTTCGCCGTTCCACTCCAGCGTGACGGAGACAGATTCGATTTTTGTAATGATCGCACCATCTACCTTCCCTCCCACCGGGAGAGTCTTGCCATTCAGCATAGCGGTTGGGTTGCTCTTGCTGAAGAAAATGCCTTGTAGCTTGATCGCGGGAAACGTCGGAACTGCAGGGATGACTGGGGCTGCAACAACGACTGCTGGCTGAGGCTGGGCAGGAGGAGCAACCACCGGGACGGCGACTTTTGTTTCCGGGACAGGTGCCGGAATTTTAGGCGCTTCGGCAACTGGCAACGGTTTTGGTGCCACCACGATTGGAGCCGGCACGGATGGAACTACAGGTTTCGGTATCGGAACGACATTCGCCGCTACAGGCGCACTCGTCTTCGACAACAGCTGCCAGGTAACCACCCCTCCGGCAATGAGCAAAATAACAATGATCAAAACTGGAATCAGTACCGGAATCGACGCTGGCCGACGCTGTTCCGCCGTCTGCATGGGCGGGGCGGCTGCCAAATGAGGTTTGGCCCCGTCCGAAGCCGGTTGTTTTTGCTGCGCCTGCGCGCGCTTCAAAGCATCATTGATAAGGCTCATCAGTCGACGTTTCCTTCCAATTCACGAATCGCGCGGCCGATCATCCCGAAATCGATTCGATCTTTCTGTTTCACGAAGCCGGCGAGCAGCGCCTTGTCCGAAAGCGCATTCACCAACCGTGGAATGCCTTTGCTGTATTTAAAAATGCGCCAGATCGCTGGACCTGTAAAATAAGGCGACCCATTGGCACCCGCGACGTGCAACCGATGTTGCACGTACTGATTAATTTCCATGAAGGTCAGCGACTTTAAATGATAGCGGACCGTTATGCGCTGCCGAAGCTGACGCAGTCCGTGAGCATTCAAGCGATCGCGCAACTCCGGTTGGCCCATCAAAACAATTTGCAGCAACTTGCGGTCGTCTGTTTCAAGGTTCGACAGCAAGCGAACCTGTTCGAGCAGGTCGTCGGATAAATCCTGGGCTTCGTCGATGATCAAAACGGTTTCTTTATTCTGCGCCATCTGATTGAGCAGAAACTCATTGATCACGACAATGGTTTCCAGGCGATCGCACCCCTTCACATCCAGGCCGAACTCCATGGCGATGGCTTTGATGAGACCTGGCGCATCGAGGACAGGATTGAGAATCAATGCCGTGGAGAAAGTGGGGCCGAGTTGTTCCAGCAGGGCGCGGCAGAGCGTTGTTTTCCCTGCGCCCACTTCCCCGGTGAGTTGCACGAAGCCCTTTCGCTCCTTGATTCCATAAAGCAAATGATTGAACGCCTCGCGGTGTTTCCCGCTATAAAAAAGGAAACGCGGATTGGGCGTTATGGTGAAGGGAGGCTCTTTTAGCCCGTAATATTCCAGATACACGGCAAACTATTCTATTTAAGTTATACGTTAAGAAAAGCAATTATGCGGCCACACCTTAGTTCACGC
>JAQGOU010000306.1 GCA_028293445.1 Verrucomicrobiales bacterium
AAGCCAAGGCTGCGAAAATACCGACGATGACAACCACGAGGATAATTTCCACGACCGTAAAGCCCGAGGCCGGACATGTTTTGGTTTGCATGATGTTAGGGAGACAGTTTACGGAGTGGCGTTTGTTAACGCTCCTCAATCTTTAGCGAATCAATGACGTTCCTGCATTAGGAAATAACTAGAACTGCCGGTCGCCTCCGGTATATAGAAGCCCAATGCTTTGGCGCCTGTTCGCAATCGGGGTCCTTATCACATTTAATTTACGGGCCGAAAACCTTCCTGTCGTTCCGGTCGGCCTTGATGCCTATCGGCAGTGGGATAAATGGCCGCAACAACGGATCGGTGTGCGGGCTTACATGCGCAGCACCTACGATCGGCGCGGACGCAACGAAGGAGCCGACGCCAGCCACTTTCTTTATCAAACGGCGGATGACTTCAACGTCTCGCTCGACGTCGAAGGACGCGGCATTCTTTATTTCGCGCGCTACAATCATTGGCATGGCAGTCCGTGGCATTATGTCGTCGATGGACGCGACTCCATGGTGCAGGAAACAAGTTCGAAGGATCCCGATCATCCCAACCCGCAGTCGATTTTTCTGCCGGAGAAAAGTTTTCCCAATCCACTCACATGGACATGGTCGGTCACCAAAGGCGCGGATTTGAACTGGGTGCCCATTCCATTTGAACAGTCGTTCCAAATGGCTTATTCGCGGACTCACTACGGCACCGGATATTATATCTATCATCAGTTCGTCGAAGGAACTCCCCTCTCCCAGCCGATTCGGTCGTGGAACACCAACCAGGTTCCAGACGCCGCCGTGCTGAATCTCCTCAAGCAGAGCGCCAGCGAATTATTGCCGGCGGCAAATTCACGGGAGGCGAAGAAACGAAAGATGGACACAGAAACCGGCGAACGCGCCCCGTTCCTGGCGAACGATCAGATACCGATTTATACGGCGGAAGGAGCACACGTCATTCGCTCGATTGAATTTACCGTTCCTAAAAACGAAGCGATCGACTTCGGAAAATGCCTCCTGACGTTTGTCTGGGACGAGCATTACAAACATCCGTCGGTCAACGTTCCCCTCGCTCTATTTTTCGGCGCAGGCACACTTTATAATCGCGATAACCGTCAAGACTTCGTCAAAGCCTTTCCCCTGCAGATCCGATTCGAGGGGAATGAAGTTAAACTGACGTGTGCTTTTCCGATGCGTTTCTTTAAGTCGGCGCTCTGCACGCTTTACAACGGGAAGAAGGAATTATCTTCCGTGAAATGGACGGTCAAGACAGAGCCGCTTCATGGGCCGGCGAATCAGAGCGCCTATTTTCATGCGACCTACCAGGACTTTCCTGCGCCGGAGGCCGGCAAGGATCTCGTGCTCCTCGATACGCGAAAGGTGGAAGGCGGCGGTGATTGGTCGGGCAGTTTTGTCGGCACCAGCTTCATCTTTTCGGATCGCGCCAATCTAACGACGCTCGAAGGTGACCCACGCTTTTTCTTTGATGATTCGCAAACCCCGCAAGCCTACGGAACGGGCACCGAAGAATGGGGCGGCGGCGGAGATTATTGGGGCGGACGCAATATGACGTTGCCCTTCGCGGGACATCCCTGCGGCGCCAAGAGTGAAAAAGAAGCTAAGAACAACGACGATAAAATCGAATCGGCCTATCGATTCCTGTTGGCGGACTTAATGCCGTTCGGAAAGAACGCGGTCATTCGCCTGGAGCACGGCAGTGAGAATGAATTGGCGGAACATTATCAGACGGTTACCTATTGGTATGGCTTGCCCGCGGCCTCTCTCGTCAAAACGGACGAATTGAAAGTCGGCAATGCCGAGAGTGAGAAGAAGCATTCTTATTCATCGAAAGATGCTTCTGAGCCGTACGAAATTACCTCTCGTTACGAATGGGGACCAGACTCGCTGCACGGAAAAGAGATTTACCCAACCCAGACCGACAAAGGTCGCAAGATGACTGGCGCGTCTGAGTTCATCCTTGAACTGGATCCAAAGAATGTGGGTGCCATGCTTCGGCGCAAACTGGATTATCAATTCCCGAATCAGCGCGCGGAAGTCTTCATCGCGGATGCCAGCACTCGTTCTCCCAAATGGAAAAAAGCGGGAACGTGGTATCTGGCGGGTGGCAACACGTGCATCTATTCCAATCCGAGACCGGAACTCGGCGCAACCGAACACAATGCCCAAACCTCCAACCGTCGTTTCCGTGATGACGAGTTCCTGATTCCGCGAAAACTCACGGAAGGAAAAAAGGCCGTTCGCGTGAAGGTTCAATTTACACCGGTGAATCGCCCCTTGTTTCCTGGCCAGTCGGTTCCTGAATTAGCATGGTCGGAAATTCGTTATGATGCGTATTGCTTCGTGATGCCCGACTTCAAGGCTCCGCGCTAAACCAGCAGATTAATAACCACGGATGGGCACTGATAGACACGGATGAGAAAGGGCAAGGGCTCACACGGCAATTATCCGTGTCCATCCGTGGCGAAACAATTCAGTTCTCACAGGAGCGTGGGAACTTATTCATCATCTAATCTAATTCCCCGCTTTTCTTTCTGGCCGATTCTGTGTTTCCATCGTCGCGATATTTATGAGTCCGTACCTTTTCTTAGTTTCTGAATACGCGCGCCTCGCCAAAGAAGGCAAATCGTTTCCTCTCGGTGGCTTCCCCCCGACCAAGAAACCGGAGATTCCTGCGGAAGCGCCGAAGGTTTTATTTTTTGCGCCGCACCCCGACGACGAAACGATTCAGGGTGGTCTCGCCCTGCGCATGTTGCGCGAATGCAAATGGAACGTCATCAATGTCGCCGTCACGCAGGGTAGCAAAAAGGACCGCCAGGCCGGTCGACTTCAGGAACTAAAGGGTGCCTGTAACTATCTTGGCTTCGGCCTGGAACAACTTGCGCCGGCTGGACTAGAGAACGTCAGCATCAAAACACGCTCGAGCGATCCCGGTGCCTGGGTGCAGATGGTGAAGATCATTTCCGATATTCTCGAAGCGCATAAGCCGCAGGTGATTTTCTTTCCGCACGAACACGACTGGAACGGCACTCACATCGGAGTGCACTTCCTTCTGCTGGATGCGATGAAGAGTTGCAAGAACTTGAACTGCTTCGTCGTGGAGACCGAATTCTGGGGGCAGATGCAATCCCCGAATCTGCTTGTCGAATACACCGCCAACGATGTTGCTGATCTGATTTCGGCGACCTCCTTCCATATCGGCGAAGTGAAGCGGAATCCTTATCACATCCTGATTCCCGCGTGGATGCAGGACAATGTTCGTCGTGGCGCTGAATTAGTTGGCGGCCAGGGTGGTGCGGCTCCTGACTTCGTGTTTGCGCAACTCTACCGCGCCCGCAAATGGAGCAATGGCGGTTTGGAGAACATTTACGAAGGTGGGCAGTGGCTGTCTGCGAAAGAAAATCCTGAAACCATTTTCGCGCAGCACAAGCTGATCGCATTTGATCTCGTGGATATCCCGGGAATGACTTCGTTTACGAAGAAGAAATAGGCCGTCGACGGAACAGGATCACGCAGACGGTTGAGGCCGGCGTTATTACGCGTGGGCTTTAAAAACCGTGAAGCCGAGCACGGCGACAAATAATCCGAACGCCATCCGCAATCCACTCAGCATTCGCGTGCGGCCTTCGTTCGCGGTTTTCCAATAGATCACGTCGCGCATCCGGTAAGGGGACACCGTGAACACAATGCCTGCGACCACGAGAAGATAGGCCCACGTAATAATGACCAACCGCCATGAACTGTCATGGAAGCGCGCCGTGTCCACCATGACTTTGGCCAGGAGCATAATCACCACGGACAGGCCGCGCACGGCGAGGAAGTCTTTTACGAATAAGCAGGACCCGACACCTACCGCGATGAACAAGGTGTAAAGGGCCGGTTTCAGCGGCTCGAAATCGGAGATTGGTTCGTTTTTCACAAACCAGATAAAGCACGCCGTCCCCAAAAGCATCAAAGCATAGCCCCACGGGAGAGACCGGGGGAAACGCCGCAATGCCGCCGCGAATTTTACAGGATTAGCCACGCCGAACACATTGATCAACGCCATGACCAGGCCTATGACGATTGAGAGCGTTGATAATTTAATTGGAGGCATATTTCTCTAAAGGCGGGAATTCAGCAGCCACAAGCTTGAACACGCAACCTTAATTTTCTGATTCTGACACACGGTTTCCGGCTTCGTTCAATCGAGATTCAGAATCGCCGGATCGCCATAAAGCGTAAAACTGCCGGTCCGCTCGATTTTGACATCCATCAACTGGCCCGAATGCCGGGAGTTTCCATCAAATAAGACAATCCGATTACAACGCGTCCGTCCCGTCATGCGCGCCGGGTTTTTCTTACTCGGCCCTTCCACCAGGATTTCCGTGGTCTTACCAATGAACGCATCGTAACGCGTCGCGGCAATCTCATTCACGGCCGTGAGCAAGCGCAGGTGCCGGTCTTCGATCAGTTCCTGCGGGATCTGGTCGGGCATTTCGGCCGCGGGCGTATCTTTGCGCTGCGAATATTTAAAAATGTAAGCGTTATCAAACTGCACCTCACGGCAGAGCGACATCGTTTCCTCGAAGTCCGCTTCGGTTTCGCCGGGGAATCCCACGATGATATCAGTCGTGACCGCAATCTTCGGCTGCGATTGGCGCAACTGCTTAATGATGGTGATAAAGCGTTCCCGTGTGTAACCACGATGCATCAACTTCAGCAAACGATCGCTGCCGCTTTGCAACGGAAGATGCGCGCTTTCGCACAGCTTCGGCAGACGACCAAACGCTTCGACGAGATCATCCCCATAACCTTTCGGATGCGGCGAGGTGAAACGGATGCGTTCGAGTCCGTTGATTTCGTGAACGGCTTCGATCAATTGCACGAACGCCGACTTGCCGTCTTTCACCTTGATGTCGCGTTTGCCGTAACTTGTCACGATCTGGCCAAGCAACGTGATCTCCTTCACTCCGCCCGCCACGAGTTGCTGACATTCCACGACCACATCTTCGATCGTGCGACTGCGTTCTTCGCCGCGCGTGTAAGGAACAATGCAAAAGGTGCAGTATTGATTGCAGCCCTGCATGATGCTGACGAAAGCGGAAACGGCTTTGCTCGCCTTGGCACCACTCAGAAGATGTTCGCGAATGGTCGCCTCACTCCCCTTCTCTTCCTCGACGTCGACAATCTTGTCGCGTTTACCAGCGAGAAGCTCGTCGAGATATTCGGCGGCGCGGTGGAACTTCTGCGTGCCGATCACAAGATCAAGGTCCGGGAGCTGATCGACGAGTTGTTTCCCACGGCTTTGCGCCATGCAACCCATGAAACCAAAGATGACGTTCGGACGCTTCTTGCGCGCCGCGCCGATCAGGTTCTCCATCTTATTGAGCGCCTTTTGCTCCGCCATATCGCGGACGCTGCAGGTGTTCAGGAGAACGACATCCGCCGTCGTTTCGGATTTGGCCAGAGTGTAGCCCTTGGATACGAGCTGAGCGGCGACGGCTTCCGAGTCGCGCTCGTTCATCTGGCATCCGTAAGTCTTGATGTAAACACTCGGCATCTGAAAAAGTGCGTGGAAACTACGTTACGAATGGGGGTTTGGAAAGCGGCGATTTGCCGCCGACCACGGCAAAAACTCAATCGTGGGTTCGTCAGAAGCTTTCTTAAAATTTCTCCCCCCGATAGAAAGCGTCTTGTTTTGGCGGGTTGCTGTCGGTGTATTGGAACATACCATCCGCTCCCGTTGTAACGGTGAACACATTCGTCCAGGGTCCGAACAAGTTCGTCGCACGCTGGAGATGGTACCAAGTATATGGGAAACCGCTGAACTGCACCTTCCACCAACTGCTCCCAAACCCCACCCGCGTTAATGGAAGCATCTTCACTCCTAAATCCAAACGATAAACCATCCCCCCACCAACGCTGCCACCTGAGTAGGACGTTCCATAAATGGCCCCATCAACCGTCCGCGTCAAACCGGACCTTGTACTTAAGGAAAACGATATCAATCCCATCAGAACGCCGTTGGTGGAAACGCGATAGACCATGCCACTATTTTTTCCTCCAGAAGAAGTCGTTCCGTAAAACATTCCATCATTCCCCTCAATCAGCCGGGAATCCGGATGCGATCCAGTCGTGTTGGTCAAAACAGCGACCGTCGAGAAATCGCCATTAGGAGCAACCCGAAACACGGTTCCATACCCGCCACCCGCCCCTGGACCGTAGACCGTCGTGCCATAAAACATTCCATCCCTTCCCATGACCAATCCCGCCCCGGGCTGCAATCCGTTGCCGCCTGAAAAAGAAACCAACGTGGTGACAACGCCATTAGTCGTGATTCGAAATATTATTCCACCCCCGACTCCCCCATATGCAGTGGCTCCATACAAGTTCTCCTCGTGGTCAAACGCCAAGGGCCCCACTGGGCGACTGCCGTTATTCCCCGTGAAAACGACAAGATTCGTCAAATTACCATTGGTCCCGAGACGAAAGGCTGTTCCGTTGTTATTCACGCCACCGGTGGAGGTCGTTCCATAAAGAGTCCCATCGAGCGCTTCAATGACGCCGGCCGACGGATTCGCTCCGTTAGTTCCTGCAAACAATACGAGAGTTTTTAATTCTCCGTTGGTCGTCACGCGAAAGACCGTGCCGCTATCGGACTTTCCCCCGTACGGCGTCGTTCCATAAAACGCTCCGTCCCGGCCTTGGATCAAATCACCTTGCGGATTCGCTCCATTTGTTTTCTGAAATGATGCCAACGTCGTCAGTAAACCATTTGTGGTCAGGCGGAACACGGTTCCGTAATTGCCACTACCACCGAACGCGGTCGTTCCATAAAAAACTCCGTCCTTACCCACGGTCAAACCAGACTTGGGACCTCTGCCCCCGGGAACCGCAAAGTAGGTCACAACCGAAAGATTGCCATTCGTTGTCACTCGATAAAGGGTTCCACAACCTCCTGGACCAGCCGTGGACGTCAGTCCATAAAGCGCGCCATCACTACTTCGCATCAGGCCTTCTCGTGGAGCGCCGCCACTGGTTTGCGTGAAGGAAGTTAAGACGGCGATTGTCCCATTCGTCGCGACGCGGTAGACGGTTCCTAAATCGTTGGCTCCACTATTATAGGTCGTGCCATAGAAGAATCCGTCCCCACCATCGACCAGTCCGGCAAACGCAGGACTGCCGGTCGCGTCGCTAAAATGAGCCACCGTCGTCAATGCCCCATCCATCGTCACCCGGAAGACCACTCCATTGCTGCTGTTGCCACCTCCAGAAGTTGTGCCGTAAAGAGCCCCGTCGCTTCCGAGCACAACCCCTGACTGCGGCTCCGCACCGTTGGTATTGCTGAATCCGGCGAGAACCGAAAATTCGCCTCCTTTGGTCATCCGAAAAACGAATCCAGCATACTCGTTCGGGCCACCACGTGTCGTCCCGTAGAGCGCTCCATCATTGCCTTCCACCAACGTTCCCATCGGCCATATGCCACTGAAGGACAATAGCGCAGTGAGCACTCCATTTGTCGTCACGCGAAACACAGTCCCCAGGCCCAGTGGTCCACCGCCTTCATTTGCCATTCCGTAGAATGCCCCGTCACTGGCCAACAACAGCCCGGCCCTCGGAGTAGCGCCATTGGTGTTACCGAAGGAAGCCAGCAACGTGATGCCATTGGTGGTGGCCTTAAAGATCGTTCCGTAATTGTCTTTTCCGCCGTAGGCTGTCGTTCCGTAATACGCCCCGTCAGGACCTTGCACCAACCCACCCTCTTGCGGACTTGATCCATTTGTCCCGCTAAACGAACCAAGGATTGTTAATTCACCATTCGTAGTGGCCCGAAATAAAAAACCTTTGCCATAACCACCACCGCTCACGGAACTGCCGTAGAGCGCACCGTCCTGACCTTGCAATAATGTCCCCGAAGGGAACGGCGCACTTTGGAAACTATATAGCTCTTGAAGATCAACTGCCCGGCCTGCAGCAGGAAAGAACAAGACGATGGAGAGAGAGACCAGCGGCAAAACGATCGAGGTTAAGGTCAAAAGTCGCTTCTTTGACCAGAGAAGGGAGAACGGCTTTGGCAACTCATCCCATTGTCCTGGCTTCGTATCGTTTGGGGTTAAAGGGCGTTGAATATTGCTGCGACACTGTAGGTTTCCCGTGTTCATAGGTTTTATGGGTTCGAACCGACGTGTATGTCCAATGCACCTGCTTTGTATGCACAAAGTATTTACTTATATTTACAATGTATATACAAATCCATAGGAAAATCCTATTCAAGTCTTTCGAAGGCATGATTACCCTCGTTACCCCGGAATTTTAGGTGGAAAGATTCAGTTGAACCACGCATCACACGCATCAACCCGAATAAAGACGGCTGGGCAGATGTGCTTTCTGTTTCCTTCTAGCAGCCTGTTGAAAATGTAGGAGACGAGGTGACGAGTCTCTAACTTCTCTGCAGAAAACCGAGGAAATTTGAGACTCGTTACCTCGTCTCCTACGAGAAAAGAGGGTTTTTCAAAAGCCTGCTAGACACCAGAATGGTGGTGCAACGAAATGTTGGCAAATGCTCGTCTCGGGGATGCTCCCTACAGGATCCCAGCGACATTGCGACGGAAAAATCGAAAAAGCCCAACGAAAACGAAGTAGGCCGTCCAAAAAAAAGATTTCTCCGGAGAAACCCGAAATTTCACTCCCAAAAAACTCTTTTCTCTGGAGATCAGGGAATTTTTACTCCCCAAAAAGGGATTTCTCTGGAGAAAACTCTTTTTTTACTCCAAAAACGTCGTCCGCTCTGGAGAAAACTTATTTTTGGGTCCAAAAACTTCGTTGGCTCTGGAGAAAAGATTTTTTTGGCTCCAAAAAATGACCCTCCGCCGGGGCAATGGCAAAATGTCGGCACTCCCCGGGTGTGATTCAAAATGGCTGACAACTTGGCGGGGTCCTGGTCGTCCATTCCAGCTGAGAGCCTTTTTATAGAGCAAAAAAAACACCCTCAGCTATCTAGATCCAAATTTTTGGCGTAAAAAAGTGCCCTCGGCTATCTAGAACGGTTTTTTTACTCCAAAAATTCCGATCCAGACAGCCGAGAGCACTTTTTTGGAGCCAAAAA
>JAQGOU010000350.1 GCA_028293445.1 Verrucomicrobiales bacterium
CGCGTCATCATGTTGAGCGCCGCCTTCGCCATGTTCGTATGCGGATGGCGGGTCGTCTTAAATTTTCGATAAAACTGACCTTCGACGGCCGACACATTCACGATGTGTTTATCACGCTCGGGCGTCCGCAACATCAATGGCTTCAGGCGGGCATTTAGAATAAACGGCGCCACGGCGTTCACGAGTTGCACCTCCAACAATTCCACAGCCGGCACTTCCGCCATCATCATCCGCCAGGAATTGCGTTCGCGTAAATCTACCTGCTGCAAATCCTGATCGAGACGTCCCTCGGGAAACAGATCACGTTGCGCGGCGAGTTCATCCGGGAGGAGCGGCACTTGCGACAACTCCGCTGCATGCGTCAGGCCGGCCACTTCGGACATCCGTTTTTGCACCATGGAAACGTCGCCTTCCGGAAGCATGTGATACCCTCGCAATCCTTCATAGGCTCCGAGCAATCGACGCGCCTCCTCCGGCAAATGATTCAACGAACCGGATTCACGTGTCATCATGTGCTGATAAAAGTCGGGCGGCCGCCGCACGGTTTGACACGCGTTGTTGACAATAAAATCGAGTCGTTCGCGCGTGGTGATCAGGTGTTTGCAAAACGCTTCCACGCTCGGCGTATGACGCAAATCGAGTCCAAAGATTTCCAGGCGATGACCCCAGTCGGCAAAATCGGGTTCCTGCGCATAGCGATCGGCGGAGTCGCGCGGAAAACGCGTGGTGACGATCAGTTGCGCCCCGGCGCGCAGCAGCTTGATTCCAGTCTGATATCCAATTTTGACTCGGCCACCGGTGAGCAATGCGACACGACCACGCAAGTCAGCAAGCTCGCCACGTTTGCGGTAATTTATCTCCGCGCACGCCGGACAGAGTTGATCATAGAAATGATGAATCGTCGTATAATCGGTTTTGCAGATGTAGCAATTCTGCGGCTCAACCACTTCCCGGAACTCCGGGTCATCGTTCACTTCTTGCTGCGCAAATTCCAGCGGGGGATGAACATTTGGAGTCGTGAACACCGGCTTATTGCGCAAGGCACGAATGCCGGTTTCCGAGAGAACATTTTGATCGCGTTCCGTCTTCTCAAATTTGCGCTGGCGGGAGCGGGCTTTAACGAGACGCCGCCGTTCGCGAACGTCGGGGCAGTAAATATCTCCAGCGGCTTTGAGCAAGCGCGTTCGCTCTTCAATCGGCATCGCGGCAAGCAAGGCACGATTTCCCGCGACCGCTTCTAATAGTTCGGCGGCTGCTTTCAACTGCTCAAGAAGCGCAGCGTCTTTGGCCGGCTCAGGTGCTGGCTGGTTGGGGGGATTATTCGACATTCGATTTTCTCACTCTCAGAAAACCACCTTTTCGCGGCGCCTGAGACGGCAGCGAACCTATCGCGTAATTAAGCAAGGTCAAGCAGTCGCCTTCAACCCGGTAGCCGGCAGGACGATGCGGCGCAAGCCGTTTGGAGTTTCAAGCATTCGTCTCCCCAAAAAAAGTTTGGGCGGTCACTTTGAGGTTGGAGTACGCGTTAGCTCCTCAGCTTGAGTTCTCTTTTCAAGTTTCTCGCGGATCTTGCTGCGCAAATCAGCGACTGAAGAAGCCGAGGACAAATCAGCCTCCGTTTTTTCTGAAGGCTCAATGGCTTCTACCTTTCCAGCCCTGTTGATAAAATAAAAAATTATCCCGGTCAAAATCGCGAAGATGATCAACGTTATCCAGTGGAACTGAAAGCAAACGATTCCGAGGCCGATCAGCCAAACCGGCAAAAAAAACAGCCTTCCTGAAAAGCCACAGGCTTCGGTGATCCCACCAACAACTGTGGTGATTACACCGACTGCCAGTATGCCGTGCGGACCTCTCATCAGGCTTGGAGCAAGCTGTTCGAGCCCCAAGGCGACTGCGACAATCGCTAAACCAACGGGGATCACTCTCCAATTGTAGATAACTATCATGTTCGTTTTTGTGACGGTGACGCGCTGGCTTCAAATGGTTTCCCCAGCGATCAGCCGATCAATCCTTTTTCCCCTTCCAAACAAAACGAATCGCATCCGCAATGATTACGTGGGTCGGGTCTTCGCCCGTGCCATTCGAAATTGCGACAAACCCGGCGGAGCCAGCGGAAAAGGGCACGTTGGATGCAAGCTGAACCCAATCGCCACCGCTCATAGTCTGGTCGACGTGCTTGGTGATCGTTTTCCCTTCGCCCGAGATGAGATAGAGCGCATTGGTCGATCGATTAGCTGCGGTATTGTACCAGATGAAAATGTCGTAAGGGCCGGCCTTCGGGATTTGAGGATGATAGGTTGCGGTGGCCGTCCCCTCGTCGGCGACGGCATTGGCGCATTTGTAACTGTCTCCATGACGGCCTTCTGGTCTCCGACCCGGGAACCATTCGCCCGTGAACGTGACTGACGGACTCGTATCGTCGAGCAACACATTCTCCGGATCTTCAACGATCACTGGTGCGGTTTCGTTCTTGGTCTCCGGAGCCGGATCAGGCGTGGTGACAAGTGCCGTTTCTGTTTCCGTTACCGTAGACGTGCTGGTTACCAGCGGGGTGCTGGATGGATCGCCAATGCGGGCCTTCTTGATTCCACGCCACATTTCAGCGGTGTGCAAATCAGTGCGCCAGTAACTCACGCCTTTGTAGCCGCCCGGCGTTACCGCGTTCGTGTCATGATTTAGTGCCGCCACGAATTCCATGATCTCCGCTTCCGTTACCGTTTTGGTGCTGGAAAGATTCCAGCCGTGGCCGATCGGGGCCAGCGGTTTGATAGCGTTTTTATCGGAACCTGTTAACGAATCGTGCCAGGCCTTCCATTCGCGATCCATCCGCGCCACCATTTTTGTCGGTGTCATATTGATGCTCTTCCAATAATCCTGTGGCATCACGGCATCGCAATAGAGGCCAAATTCTTTGTAGGGAAACTCTGCGTGCAAACTGATAACGGGAAACGGTGCGTGGGCCAGAAATTTATTCGGGTAGGCCTTCTTGATGCCCTGGCAGAGCTGGATCGCGAGGGCTCCGCCGTGTTGTCCGAGGGTGCCCGGTTCCCATTCTGCTTCGGCATCGATAATGAATCCATCCGCTCCCAAATTGTAAACTCTGGCGGCAAGCGCGATTTCGCCCGGCACGTTTTTCCCGTTGGAACGGGTGTAACCGAAAATTTTGATTCCAGCGACATGCGCTGCGTCGACCAAACTCCGGTTGAACTGCGGCGGTTCTGTGGGTGGAAAATCGTCCGCGCCTGTCCCGGCTTTCACGGCGATGAAGTCGACGCCCATACTTTTATAGAAGCTCATCAGGCTTGGAACGTTGGTAACGCTTTCAACATTCCCACCCAAATGATTGGTCGCTTCGCTCATGAAATAAATCCAGTCGCCTGTGCCGAGGCGTTCTGGATCAACCCCGTTCTCCATGACTTTTGCGTTGGCCGTGAAACCGAACGAAAGCAGCACGGCACAAAGAACCGCCAGGATAGATTTTATGTTGGGACGCTGGTTGGACGTCGAAGGCAAGTGGTTCATCTTGGATTTAAGGTTCCCCTGCGCGATCCAGCGTTTTCCAAATCTCGGCCAGATGCAACGGATGCATCATGCGCGAAGGCACGTCATTGCCGGCGTAACCCCATGCATGAAAATTTCCCACATCACCACGGGCGAGGAGCGCGCAATTAAGGTCGTTCGCCGCGGCGGATGAATCCAACTCCACTTTGTTAATGGCCCCACCCGCCTCGGACATGATGATCGATGCGCATTCTCCCGTGCTCGCATAGCCCGGTGGCGCGATCTGTGAATAGGTCAGGACAAATGTTTTTCCACCCTTGGCGGCGGCGCGCGCAAAGGCAACCCACGGATCAATGTGCGCACGGATCGGAACCCTGGTGCTGGCTCCGGCTTCTGTTTTACCATAGCTCGCATACATCGAATCGCACATGACCAGACGCCGAATCATTTTCACATACTCGGGTGATTCCAAAATTTCACGCACGGCTCCATAGCCGGCTCCATAACTTGAAATATCGATGGTCGCGATGTGCGTCTTTTCTGGCGCGCCTTTTTCTTTTAATTTCCCCTCCACCAACTTGATCCAGCGCCCGAGCCGTTCCTTGTCTTTGAAGTGGGTCTGGTACGCAGGTGTCACGGCCCCAAAATGTGCTATGACCAAAGGGCCTTTGAGCCCATGTCGGGTATGTTCTGCTATCGCAAACGATTCGGGATTGTGAAAATGAATGGTTAACTCCACTTCACCGGAAGCCGGACTTGTCCACCCCTTCGGCAGGAACAACGTCAGCGGCAAACCGCCATCGTCCAGGGTTACGGTATCTCCCGCTGTATATTCACCCGCCGTCTCATCTCGATTCGCAAAAGAGGGTGGGAAAATAAAATGTTTTGGTTTGTCCGCGCCAGGATCGGCGCGCAAAACCGGAAGGAAACAGGCGCTGACCAAAATCGCCACGATCCATTTGTTGTTTGGGTGTCGCAAGGGAATCCCGAGCCTAGTTCATAAGCGCGCATAATGACAATCCAAAACTCCCCTAAACTGCACGCCACTGTTATGAACCCGAAGACTCCCACACTCCACAAATTCAGACCGTCGCGCGTCGGAGAATCCGCGGGATCGACAAAGAGATCCTGAAAACTTGCCTGTTATCCGCGCCGACCGTCAAAACATCCTCCCCGGCTCCGAATCCCGCGTCGCGGACCCAAAATCATCCTGTAAATGGTTGCTGCGCGAAAAACCGACGGAATTCCACGCTGGAAATGATCGGCGCGCCAGAAACGCGCACATTTTCAGGAAGGAAATGGCCGCTGCGCCAGAAACGCGCTGAATTTCACGCTGAAAAACTGCCGGATAATGTTAGCAGCTCCATTTTCAGGCTGGAATTGAGTCTGTTACCCGGGAACAGGTCCATTTTCAGGATGTAAATGACTGCTGCTCCCGGTAACAGGTCGGTTTTCAGGCTGGAAATGAGCCTCCTACGCGTAGCAGCTCGGTTTTCAGGGTGTAATTAGGTGTTGCTCCGCGTAACAGCTCTGTTTTCAGGCTGGAAATGAGTGCTGCTGACGTTAACACCTCCATTTTCAGGATGAAATTGAGCCTCCTAACGTTAACAACAGTTTCTACAAGACTGTAATCCAGTGACTTACGAAGAATCGGGTAAGAAAGGGCTGCTTTTTGACGTCAAAATATTTTTCGCATTAGCGGAGCTTCGACTCGCCGTTAAGCTGGATCCCACGCTGAAGGCCAACGGCTCAAAAAGGCTAATTGCGCCTCACAATCCGGGATATCTTCCAGTTTCGGATCGTTTAGAAAACGACGGGGGTAGGCCGCTTCCAGGGCAAGAACCGTCACGGTTTCTCCCTCCACGACGAACAAGGCTCGCCAGGCACCGCAACCGATCACCCTTTGCACGTCTCCGCGACGCCGGATCCGGCGGGTGCGATGTGGCGATGGATCGCGGGCGAGAATTTCGATCAGGCGCTGGGTAAAATCGATGTTCCATTGTGTGCGCAACCACTCGGCTTGCGTCTGGGCAAGGACGCTCAGACACACTGCGAATTTTGGTGGGGCACTCAGCGAATTCTCCACTTCCTCCACCCAGCCGCCGACCGCTTCAGGAAAAATATCGAAAGCAGGTATGTAGGGCTTGATATCGAAAACGGGTGTTCCATCGACGAGATCGCACGCGCCCAGGATCAGTTTGCGTCCGGTCACGCCGATCAATTGCACGGGAGTCAGCCCAATTGGATTAGGTCGATGCGGGGAGCGCGTCGCAAACACTCCGCGACGTTGGGCTGGTCCACGGGGCGGAAGCACGAGCGGTCGCCACGTTTTATTACGATGAAACCACCAAACCAGCCAGATCCGTGAGAAACCGGCCAGATCCTGCAAAGCCTGTTCGTAGCCACTCTCGGGAAGAAGTTCGAGAATATGCTGTTCGGGCTCTAGCTCCAACGGCTGATGACGCGCCTGAAACTTCACCTGCTGCTGCGAGCGGATGAAACCAATGGGCGTTAATGTGAGCGATGGTTCCAAAGATTAATTTTCGATTTGTGGACAATGGGAGTTCGCTCATCAGGAACAGCACGGCACACTTTGCCGCAACCTCTCATAAGAGCGTCTCCCATCACCAATGATAGTCAGTAAGTCGCCGCTGGCAACAAGTGGAAAAGCGCAGGGGCTACGGCACCCGATCCATGCGCCTCTGAACGGCACTTTGTTTCGCGGCGAGCAGACACGACGTGTCATCGTTTCCGCAGGGTAGCGGAGCGTGTCGTCGCAGCAACGATGCGACCCCTTCATCGCCGGAACGTTCCAACCATTTGGAAAACGACTTGCGATCTTTGGAAACGAATTCAAACAGCTGCCGGGCAAATGGCAACAATGCCGGGCGCGTCAACCGGAAGGCCCATTCGCGATAATCGAGCAGTGCATACAAGCACATGATGAAGGCGTTCGGGCCCTGGTAAACCGCGCCATCATCACCGACGACCGTCAATTCATTGTTCGCTTCAAAGTGTTCGATGCCTGGAATGCGGCTCCTGGCCTCCTCCGAAAGTGCGGGAATAAATTGGAGTTCCAGATACGACGGTTGTTCCTCCAACCATTGCCGGCATCGACGGCAAAAGGCGCAATTCACATCGTAAAGAATGAAAAGTGTTTTCATGGTGTGCCTTGATTTGCGGCAGGCACAGTGCCCGCTGTTACCTGCCGCTGCTTTCAATCGCTATCTAAGAACCGGCGGTGCCACGAATCCTTGCGGCGCGACTGGTGGGGGTTGTTTATGGAGCAACCCGCGTTTTCTCATCTTCGTAAACACATACAAGTTGAAGAAGTGCATTCCACCGAGCACCAGGAGGACAAGGCCGACTTTCGTGCTGATGCTTTCCAGCGCTTCTTGGGCATTCTCCGCTCGCGCCCCGTATTTCAGCGCCAGCGTTACGTAACCGATGTTGATGAGATAGAATCCAACGACCAGCAGATGATTCACGGCGTCGGCCAGCGGCTCATTGCCCAGAAAGTTATCGACCAGAAATATCCGGCCGCTTTTGTGCAGCGTCCGCGCGACCCAAACCGTGAGGCCGACGCTGATGATGAGGTAGGTGATGTAGGTGACAATGAGCCAATTCATATGGTGCCTTTCTTGTGTTCCGTTGTTTCTGTCCTTACAGAAATAGAATAACTTTAATCCATTGGAAGGCAAGCGCAGAATTTTACTCACGCCGGGGGCGGGAATGAATGCGGGCGAATTGCTTCTCGCGCCGGATGGGTTCGCTAACCGATTGTGCAGTAAATTCACAAGCGAGCAGGCGGCACGTTCACGATTTTCGACGACCTCAAAAAAATGTTTTCCCTAGTTTTTCCCCAGCTACTCAGGTTTAGGTTATGACGCGGTCGCAAGGAGATTGACCTCGGGTTTGCGAAGCATTCGGGAAGGTTCCGGATAAAATGTTATGCGAGTGGCACACCTACTGCGGAAATATAATCCTCTCGAATGGGGCGGAACAGAAAGCGCGGTCAAACGACTTTTTGAAGGACTCAAACAGCATCAGATCAAATGCATTGCCTACTGTCCGGAGATCGCTCATCGCCCGGATCGTGATCCGTTTCTGGAAAGTGGCTTTGAAGTAAAACGTTTTAAAGCCTTTGTTCCTGTCTGGGGAATATCTGCGCAGCAAAAGGCGGCCTTAATTTCCGTCGGCGGCAACCTACTCTCGTTTCATGCCATCGGCGCGCTCCTGTTCGAAAGGAATTTGTCGCTGATCCACGCTCACACGCATAATCGCCTCGGAGGGGTTGCGTTGACTGTGGCCCGACTGCGGAGGCTCCCCTTTGTGGTCACCGTTCATGGCGGCATTCTCGATTTACCCAAGGCAGCACATGAACACTTGATCAAGCCACTGAAAGGCGGATTCGAGTGGGGAAGATTATTTGGCTTCGCGTTGCGTTCGCGTCGTGTTCTCCCGGAAGCCGATGCCATCATCACCTGCAACAAAACAGAAGCGGCGTTACTGCGGAAGAAATTCCCTAAACAACGGGTCCTGGTGCAACCACATGGCGTGCCGGCCCATGAATATGATCGGGATTGTCGGGTGGCAGCGCGGGAAGCGTTTCCGGCCATCGTGGGTCGCCAGCTTTTGCTCTCCGTGGGGCGCATCGACACGGTCAAAAACCAACGGTGGCTGGTGGAGCAGGCGCCGGCAATTTTTCAGAGACACCCTGAGGCGATCCTGGTTTTGGCCGGAGCATGCACGGATCCGGCTTACGGCAAATCGATTGAGCGAGAGTTGGAACGGTCCAGTTTGGGAACCCGGGTGCTTCTTCTCGGTGGACTTCCGCCCGGTGATGCGCGGTTGATTGGTTTATTTCAGGAAGCGAAGGTGTCGCTCTTGCCCTCGCAATCGGAGCCTTTTGGACTGGTAATTCTGGAGTCATGGGCGTCCCGGACTCCGGTAATCTCCAGTCGAACTTCCGGGGCGGTTGACCTGATCAAACCGGGCGAAACAGGCTGGCTTTTTGATCTTGATACCCCTGCCGCCTTCCATGCCGCGCTCGACGAAGCGCTCGGCAACCCGGTAGCGACCAAACGCATGGGAGAAGCCGGGCGAGCGCTCGTCAAAGCGGAATACGATACCGAAGTTCTCGCCGGACGAATGAAAGCTCTCTACGAAGGCCTCATTGCAGAAGGCCGTAAAAGCTAGTGCCCGGCTTCCTGCGAATGGCCCAGTTCACCATTTAACCCGGGCTCACCTCACTTTCATCGGTGCAACTCATGAATCTCTTTGCTAGAATCTGCGTCTCTAAATACCTGTGTTCACTCGAAGAGTCATTTTGTGTGCCGTCGTATCAGGAATTCTCGCGACGAAAGCCTTTGCTGCGTCGTCTGCGCCGAAGGCCATCAGCTTCAATGAAGACGTTCGCCCGATTCTTTCGGATAACTGCTTCAACTGTCATGGTCCCGACGAAAAAAAGCGGAAGGCCAAACTCCGTTTAGACAAACGCGACAGTGCCACGGCGGTGCATGACACTGTCCAGGCGATCAAACCCAAGGATTTAAAAGGAAGCGAACTCTGGTCGCGCATCAATGCCAAGGATCCGGACGACATCATGCCGCCGCCGGACACCAATAAGAAGCTGACGCCGCAACAGATCGAAACGTTGCGTCGCTGGATTGTCGAGGGGGCACCGTATCAAGGTCATTGGGCCTTCGAAGCGCCGCGCAAAGCCGCCCTGCCGAAGATTGCCAACAAGCGGTGGGCAAAAAATGAAATCGATTATTTCGTCGCGGCGAAATTGGCAGGAAAGAATCTCAAACCGGAAGACGAAGCGAGTAAAGAGACGTTGATTCGCCGGGTGACTTTTGATCTGACCGGCTTACCACCTACCACACAGGAAGTAGACGCGTTTCTCGCGGATAAAAAGTCCGGCGCGTACGAGAGAGTCGTCGATCGGCTGATGCAATCACCGCGTTATGGCGAACACCAGGCGCGTTACTGGCTCGATGCGGTGCGTTACGGCGACACGCATGGCTTGCATCTCGATAATGAACGATCGATGTGGCCTTACCGTGATTGGGTCGTGAAGGCGTTCAATGAGAACATGCGGTTCGATCAGTTCACGATCTGGCAGATCGCCGGCGATCAGTTGCCGAACGCAACGACCGAACAAAAAATTGCTTCAGGTTATAATAGATGCAACGTCACGACCAGTGAAGGTGGGTCGATCGAAGACGAATATTACGTTCGTTACGCGATTGATCGCACGGACACGACAGCGGTGAATTGGATGGGACTTACGGCAGGGTGTGCGGTTTGTCACGACCACAAATTTGATCCGATCAGCCAAAAGGAATTTTACTCGCTCTATTCGTTCTTCAACAACAGCACTGCGAAAGCCATGGATGGCAACGCGCTCCTCGCGGAACCAACTATCAGATTGAAAGGTCCAGAACAGGAAAAGCAATTGGCGGACCTGGACGAGCAAGTGGCCGCATGGAAAAAGGATATCGCCACCGCGATCGCCAAAGTCGATTACACCGATCCCGAGCCGCATGAACTGAAGACGTTTCCGGAGCCGCGTGAAGTCGTCGTTTTGGACGATGAAATTCCTGCTGGAGCCAAGGCCATTACCAATGAAGGCGTGTCCGCGCTTCAATGGGTAACCGCGGATAGCGATAAAGTGTTTAGCGGGAAAAAGGCGATCAAGAGAACGGCAACCGGGGTAGCGCAGGATGTTTTCGAGACGTTCCAATCCTCCATGATTGTCGGGACGAACGATAAATTTTTTGCCTACGTCTACATAGATCCGACGAATCAGCCGAAGGCAATCATGTTACAGTTTCGCACCACCGAGTATCTGCATCGAGCCAATTGGGGCGACGAATATGTTATCCCGTTTGGCGAAGGAAAACGCCAGCCACAGAAAGTACTGATGGGAGCCTTGCCGAAAGCCGGGGAGTGGGTCCGCCTCGAAGTGGACGCCTCAAAACTCGATATGAAAACGGGCCTGCGGATTACCGGGATTGCCTTCACACAGTTTGGCGGAACGGTTTATTGGGACAAAGCAGGAATCATGACCAGCCTTGTGCAGGAAGATCGTTCGACCGAATCGCAATGGGCCTGGGAACTTCATCAACGGGCCGAAAACGCCACGACGCTCCCCGCCGAAATTACAAAGCTGGTTCGAAACAAGGCTCGCAGCAAAGAATCCCGGAAAACGTTACATGATTATTATATCGAGAATGTTTATGCCGGCAGCCGCAGCATTTTCAATCCCTTGCACGCAAAGAGCAAACCACTCGAGGATAAACGTAAAGAGATCCAAAACGGAATTCCAGGAACGATGGTGATGGAGGAAATGGAAAAGCCGCGCGGCGCCTTTGTGCTTCGCCGCGGTCAATATGACCAAAAAGGCGACCTGGTTCCTCCAGGTGTCCCCGCCTTTTTGCCACCGTTGCCGAAGAGCGAAAAAACAAACCGCCTCGCCCTCGCACAATGGTTGGTGGCGACAAATCATCCACTCACCTCGCGTGTGATCGTGAATCGTTATTGGCAACAGTTTTTCGGGACCGGTTTCGTCAAGACCGCGCAGGATTTCGGTTCACAAGGGGACTGGCCTTCGCATCCGGAACTCCTGGATTGGATGGCGGTTCATTTCATGGAGAGCGGTTGGGACGTGAAGGCAATGCAGAAACTCATCGTGACTTCGGCGGCGTATCGTCAGGACTCGCGAGTGACTCCACAAAAGCTGGAAGCCGATCCGGAAAATCGGCTGTCGTCACGCGGGCCGAGATTTCGTTTGGATGCGGAAGAGATTCGCGACAACGCACTGTTCGTCAGCGGACTGCTGGAGGAAAAAATGGGCGGACGCGGCGTGCGGCCCTATCAACCCGAAGGTCTCTGGGAAGCGGTTGGTTACACCGGCAGTA
>JAQGOU010000352.1 GCA_028293445.1 Verrucomicrobiales bacterium
CAGCATGGGTTTAACTTTCTTATCCGTTAAATATCCCCAGTAACTCGGCCAGACCATTTTGTGCGGAGCAATCTTGCCGTTGGCGTCTCGCAGGAAAACGGACTGAACAATTTGCGGCGCGGTGTTCTCGCCGTGAGCCGCCGCAGGGATGCCCAGTTTATGCGCGAGTGAGGTATGAACAATTTGTGTGGTGTCACTGGGAACAGGTCCCGCGTGGCAAGCCGTGCAGGTCAGCTTCTCAAAGTGGATCGGCGGCATTCCGGTATGCACGGGCCGCGGCGCGCCCAACCGACTGCCGAGCTGTGCCGCTTCCTGTTTGGCATCAGACGAGCCATAATGACAGCCGCGACACGACAGCGTGGCGACCATTCCCAATTCTTCCTTCAGTTGTTGTTCAGCCAACTTCTTTGCGTCTGCATCGGTCAACTGTGCGTTATCGCGCCGTAGCAACTTCAGCCGGATATTAATTGAGTCTTCGGTGATCGCACGATCGTTCACTTCCCCTTCGTAACCGCGCACCACCATATGATCGATGCCATTGCGATGGCAATCCACACAGCTCATCCCAGCGCGAAGATGAACGTCCTTGTCCGAGTGCCAGCGAGTATCACTTCCCTGCCCTTCGGTCGTGTGACAGTAATAACAGTTGTTCGCCGAAGGACGACGCGTCACTTCGAAGTTGACGTTGTTCTCCAGATCAAAGATCGCCCGATCGTATTTAAGTCCCGGCACATTCGTCGGAGCTGCTTTTGGCGGACGCCAGGAATCAGCGAGCGCTTTAGCATTTCGTCCACTCCCGTAAACACCCAGACCAACCGCAATGGAAGGAAGCCATTTGTAATTCTCTGCGGTGAGCGCACGAAAACGTCCTTCATGATCATATCGTCCCGTCATCTGGTGACAAATCATGCAATCGATTTCCAGGGTGCCGGTCACCAACAACCGGCGCATCTTCGGATCTTTTACGTCGATCTTGTCTTTCGCCGGATCGCCAACGCCGCCGCCGGGATAATGACGGATAAAGTTCTTGAGGAAATCGTAGTCATTCAATCCAACGTCGGCCGGCTTGAACGTCCCTGCCCAACCGCGATAGGACAATGGAATCTGCGTTTGTGTCGCAGCGTCGGTAAGAATCCAAGGCTCTCCTTGACGGCCTGCTTTTACGTTACCAAGCGCCGCATTAAAATGCCAACCGTGGCTGATGCTCTCGTATTCATGGCAACGTCCGCACGTCTGCTTCGGCGAATACGGCGGCATCTTGATTTCCTGCGGCTTGCCCTGTTCATCAAATGCAGGTGGAGGGGTAAGAATATTCTCTTCCGCATCACGCAACGGAATCTGGTGATGATGCGGCATCCGGCTTTCAGTCTTCAGGTTTTCCGCGAAGACAGACCTCGTGAGCAACACCGCTGCGATCGACAAAACCGAAACCCAACATGCGCCAAAACGCTTTCGCTTCACATCGACCCTCGACAAAACCAACTGGTTTTCACCCGTGAAGCTATAACGTTTCATAAAAATATTACCATCAGGTCAGCGCGAACTTCCCGCCGCTATTCCTTTTCCACGCCGCTGTTCCAGTATTTATACATCTCTTCGGCAGACGGAACCTTCAAGGGGCGCACCACACGAATGCCGAGGAACTTCGCATCGGTCAAATACCAGATGCTCTTCGGCAACTGCGGATCCTGAATCTTCATATCCTTGTAAGAGCTGTGACGCGCGGCACTGCGGCATTTTTCCGGACCAGCGACGTCGCCGTCGAAACCACCACCACGGAAAACGTGCGGATACGGTTTGGTAGCCTTGTTCCAAGGATTCTCGGCCGTCTTGTCGCCAAAGGCTTTGTAGGCATTTGCGTCGTATCCGTCGAGGCACCATTCGGCGACGTTGCCGCTGATATCAAACAACCCCCACGGATTTGCTTTTTTCGTGCCGACCTTGTGGTACTTCGGTTCATCACCGCTGTTATCCAGAAACCATTCGTTATCGCCGAGCTTCGAGGCATCATCGCCAAACCAATAGGTCGTCGTCGTTCCGGCGCGACAGGCGTATTCCCATTCCGCTTCCGTCGGCAAACGATAAAAATGTCCGGTCTTGGCGCTCAACCATTGGCAATATTTATTTGCCGCGTGTTGCGTCATGCTGATTGCAGGGAAATTATCTTTACCCATGCCGAAACTCATTTCGACGTACGGCTTGGTCGGATGCGCCACAGCGTCTGAAGTATCAGCGACAGCCACTCCATCTTTGCCCTTCACCTTTTCGTCGGGATACATGAAAAGCTCGTAGGCGTTCCAGGTCACCTCATGTTTGCCCATCCAGAATGGATCCACTTTGACCTTATGCTGTGGTCCTTCGTCCGGCTGACGTCCCTCTTCCTTGGCCGGGCTGCCCATCGTGAATTCGCCGCCGGGAATCGCGAGGACATCAAAGGAAACCGGAGCGGTCGGCTGCGGCCGTACAATGAGGTCCGAGTAAGGCTTCATGTCGCCTGCGACCTTTTCTTTCGAATTTTCGGTAATCTTCTTATGAAGTTCCGTAATCGCTGCCATCTCCTTGGGATCAATGGCCGTTTCGGCGAAAAGGTTGTTTCCAAAAAGCAGCGTTCCCGCCGCGAGAGAAAGTGTAATAGCGCTCAGTGATTTCATTTGCAAAAGTCCGACAATAATCAGGGTAGAATTATTTAAATGTCAATCGCGGGAATATAAGTGAACGACTGATCCGCTGTCACGTTCTCTTCATTCCAGGCAGAAAAACCAGAGTGACCGGACGCACTTTGAATTACCCAGTTCGAAACCGCCTCCGGAAAATTGGTGTTCCTTCGTTTTCTTTCATGCTTAAACTGTGCCCGCTCACATGCCGCTGCTCGAAATCAAAAACCTACAACTCGAATTTGTCTCGGACGAAAAAACCGTGCGCGTCGTCGATGGCGTTTCCTTTTCGATCAAAGCGGGGGAAACCCTTTGTATCGTCGGCGAAAGTGGTTGCGGCAAAAGTGTCACCGCCCAATCGATAGCCCGCTTATTGCCGAGCCCGCCTGCGCGTTACGTGGGTGGAGAGATTCTGCTCAATGGCACGGACGTCTTGAAAATGTCCAAGCAGCAACTCCGCGAGATTCGCGGCGGCGTAGTCAGTTATGTTTTCCAGGAACCAGGCGCGTCGTTGAATCCGGTGTTTCGAGTCGGACGCCAGATTAAAGAATCGCTGAAGCTGCATCGTCCCGAGATCGCCACCGACGCCGAAGTGATTCGTTTATTAAAACTCGTCGGCATTCCAGCCCCTGAGTCGCGCCTGGATGACTATCCCTTTCAGATGTCCGGCGGCATGCAACAACGGATCATGATCGCGATGGCTCTCGCTTCTCAACCCAAGCTGCTCATCGCCGACGAACCGACCACCGCCCTCGACGTCACCATTCAGGCGCAGATTCTCGATCTGCTCAAAGATTTGAAGCAACGTCTCGGCATGAGCATTTTGCTCATCACCCACAACCTTGGCATCGTTGGGGATATCGCCGATCGGGTCGCCGTCATGTATGCAGGACAGATTGTGGAACTGGCGCCTGCGCTCGATTTGCTACGTCGCCCGTTGCATCCTTACACGAAGGCGTTGATGAATTCCGTTCCGCAATTGACTGGCGGACCGAAACGGTTGCAAGCGATCGCCGGAACCGTTCCGCCGCCCGGACAATATCCAGTAGGCTGCCGCTTTTTTCCGCGTTGCCCCACCGCCCGTCCCGAGTGCGCCACGACGATGCCTGAGCTTCTGGAAGTAGAACCCAATCGTTGGGTGCGCAGTTTGTACGCTAAAGGGTAATCCACGCAGATCAGTGATGATGCCGGGCAGTTATTTTCTTTATCCGCTCGGTCACTCCGCCAGCGGTATGCCGAGCGGATCTGTACGAAACGTGAATTTGAAGGTCTCGATCTTTTTCTCGTCGCGAATTTGCCCGAACATTTTGTAATAGCTTAGTGGACTTAAAACCAGATCCGCAGGGAGCGCATAGGTTCGTTCGTTACCGTCCTCGCGTCCCGTAAAAGTCTGCGGCTGATCCAACGTCAGGCACCATCTCTTTTTCTCAACGGGATTGGTGCGAGGTATCTGCGGGCGAATGAGAGGCCCAACTGTTTCAATCGTCACACCGATCGGAGTTTCGCGGCTGAGACGGGTGAACGCCGGCGTCCATATTTGAAGTAAAGATTTTCCAGAAACCCACTTCGCACCATTTTCCTCAGCGCGATAATTACGTAATCCCTTGAACTGATCAAACTGCGCCGCCACCCGGCTGGTGGATGTATCCTGCGTCTGGGCAAAACTGCTCAACAAGATTCCATTTGAGCTCAGATCGTCGAGTCCTCCATGAGTGCCCCCTGATTTAACCAGCAGGACCCCTCCCCTAATCAGCCATTCGCAGTGAACATATTCATTTTTCAGACTGATCAGAATAGACGCCGGGTTAAGTGCGGCTTGTGTATGGCCGTGGACAATTCGCTCCAACGCGAGCGGATAACGGTGGGTGAATGTTTCATCCATCCAGTGATCCGCGGTAGCAAAACCATCCGCGTCCAATTGGCCCTTTTTGGCAAGCGCCTCCATCACGGGGCGATAACCGAGCGGGTCACCTGTCTCGGTTGCATATCGAAACGAGTTCTTTTCGGCATTCCACTCGATCACGGCTCGTTCCTGTTTTGAATTCACGACGATGAATCGATTCGTCTGATCAGGAGCTTGAGCAGTTACGATATCCACGCCTTCGAGATGTGAGAGCAAAGGCACGAGTCGTTCTGTTTCGGTCGGTGAATTATGCATTTCCACCCAGGACTCAATCCCTGCCGTGGGAAGCACAATGTCCTTCGGATGTTGAATCGACTTCGATCTCCGGTACCCCGCTTTTTTGAGAAAGCTCCCGATCCCAACCCGCTTGCCGATACCGGCGTGATTGTTTCCGTGATCGGATAGAATCAGAATTTCAAGTTCCTTCCCCTCGCGTCGCCGGTAAACTGCGCGTAGCTCCTGAAGTTTTTCATCAAGCAGACAAAGCATCGAAAGGATATCGCCCGACAAATGCTGCGCCACGTCCGTCGAGTGAATCAAAGAGTAATAGTTCGTCACATCGCCGCCGCTCTTGAGAAAGTTTTCGACCAACGTGTTTACCTCATGTTTAAAAGATTTCAGTGGGAAGAGATAGCCCATCACCCGGCGGGCATCGCTGTCCAACGGTCCGGTCATTTGCTTCTCGTACTCCACCAAACTGGTGACGCCGTTCAGGGAAACTTCTGAATGTTCGACCGTGCTGAAATAAGTCCTTTGATAACCGACTGTCGGGCGGTTGCCGAGAATCTCGGTCCACGCGGGATCGCTGATCGATGGAAACGTCGAGACCAGGCGCGTGACCGGAAAGTAACCCTGGTGAAAGCCTTGACGATAATCTTCGCGCCCTTTGCTGTCTTTAGAGCGAATCCCCTCCTGCAACGCATTCATGTCCCGATAGGAAACACCGTCCAACAGCAGGATCAATCGCGCAGGCAGCGCGGCCACGCTCGGAATCGCAGAGACCACCAATACAAGAAGAACAAGAAGACCACTCGCGTTTCTATGCAGTCGACATAACCAGTTCGCCGCCTTCCGAAAGCCAGACAAGGTTTTGTTCAGTCCAAACATGATTTATTTTGTGCCTCGATGGAGCCTAGCACAAGCGTCCCTTAAAGCCATGGAACGACACGAGACCGGAAAAGAGGTTCGACACGAATTACACAGATTAACACGAATTAACCGAAGTGATTAGGAGTTAGTGTCCCTCTTAAAATTCGTGCCAATCTGTGTAATTCGTGTCTAACCTCTCCATTTCAAGAGCCGAGTTAATTCGAATGCACCTCGGCTAACCATCTTTCAAATTGTCGTTCCAGCTTCGCGACGAGTTTTGGTTCCGGCAACGCGAGATCGTTTTTCTCGCTGAGGTCTTTGGATAAATCGTACAGCTCCCACGGATTTTCTTTTCCGTTGCGCACAAGCTTATAATTCCCGTCCCGAACGGCCTGCCATCTTTCCCAGACCCAGCAAAACGACTTGTGCGCGGAACGTCCTTTGCCAGCGAGAACCTCAGTTGCATCCTGCCCATCGATGACGCGATCGTTGGGAAGAGTAACGCCCGCAGCGTGCAGCGACGTCGGAAGGAAATCCACATGGACCACCGGCTCTCGACAGACCGTCGCAGGCTTGATTTTTCCCGGCCAGCGCACGATGCACGGAACACGGATACCCCCTTCGTAAAGAGTCACCCCGCCCTCGTGCAACGGCAGGTTCGATGCGACCTCCAGCCCT
>JAQGOU010000404.1 GCA_028293445.1 Verrucomicrobiales bacterium
TCGGACTGTCGCCCTTCACCATTTTGAGTGCGCCCGTGCAGGCGGCGCGTGGGAGTAGTCTTCAGAGGGCACCACGCTGTCTTGCCCCTGCATGGATAAGCGCACTGGTGAGGGCGAGAGGCTGGGAATGCAACAAGCAGAATCGAAAAGACCTGAAAACCACTTGGCGGTCATTTCACACTGACTCCGCGTCGCGGGCGCTGCTGGCACGGTTCACTGCGAACGCATGAGACGTGACAGCGGCGTTTAAATCACCAGCACAAAAGGGATTGCGCGGGCGCAAAACTCGTCTCTCCGGCGGAAAGGTTGTGAAGCGGAGTGGTCGCCGATTTGCGGAGGCCCAGACACGCAGGAACGAGTATCGTAGCCGGAGCAATTAGGCGAGTCAGCGGAGTGCAGCGGCCTTTTTGCAGGAGGGACGATCTAAATCGGGGGCAGAGTGAGTGTGGTGGTTCATTTTAGTTTCGCGAAGGCCCAGCCTCGCAGGAACGAGAAGCGTAACCGAAGCGAAACCCGCCACTCTCATGAACCGGGGAGTCATCCATTGGTGAATCGGTATCCGGAAAATCAAATCCAGGGATTCCCTTTTCTCCTGCCTTGATGTAAAGAAAATTACTTGGATTTAGGAACAAACGAATGAACAGATCATGCCACCCACGTTTCTTGATGTCGTAACCGATTGTTTTTTGGAAGCGACCACAAAGATCTCTCCGATTTACTTCCAATTGCCGGTTATGGGGATTGAAGTTCCGAAATTTTTGGAGAGGGTTTATTGCTACGAGCTGTATCATCAAATGCGAATGCTGTGGCCTAACGTGCCTTACCAGCTAACAGGAGAAGTGGACAAAAGTGGACATCCTCGCATCCGACAAGGGGTTTTGAATCGCTCAAAGCCCGATTTCACTATCCATGTTCCAGGAAACATGGATGCTAATCTTTTGGTAATTGAGGTGAAGGCTCGCGATCCTGTTGATCAAAATGTTGTCCGCGACCTGGAGAAATTAACGGCGTTTTGCATTTCTGCTGGATACGACGCTGCTTACTATTTGATTTATGGATTCAGCAGCAATGAAGTTTCTCGGTTTGCGGCGAGATGTGTCCAACTCGCGAGAACAAACGCGGCAACAGTGGACCTTGCAAAAATAACATTGTTCAACCAGACGTCGCCGATGACAAAAGCGAGCAAAATTGCGTGGCCTTCCTAATGTCTATGATTCAAAAATACCGTCAGAACGCCGAATTACTTGCGGGCGAAGCGCCTGAGTTTTCTGCCGTCACAAAGCCGTTTTTCCACATATTGGACTTTGTGGTAGACGAACCCTATCGCGGGGCCTGCCATGCAATTTCAGCTATTTTGTATGTCATACTCCGGGAACTCAACATTGATGCTACTATTTGCCTTGGAGAGTTGGGAAAAGATCGCGTCTGCTTTGATCATTCGTGGGTGGAGGTGTCGGGCAAAATTTTTGATATATCAATTGCTCGGCCGCTGGACTCGACATACGACGGTTCACCGATTTTCATGGGCCGGAATCTTGAAACATTAGGCGAACCATTTTGGAAATACGGGATTTCGTCAGGAATCGGAGACGATCCTTTCGTTTTGTGCCTCAAAGCAGGCTCCTTCGGTTTGTATATGGACAATGCTCCGGTCCATAAGAATGGGTTATGGTATTTCGTTCAGAAATTTGGAAACCGCTGTGGTCTTCAGATTAATCTAAATAAAATTCGCCAAAAATACGCTAACGTCCAATGGCGGTGCGCAAGGTAACCAAAGGCAATACCTTTTCTCTCGCCAGAGTCTATTTAAAAGACTTTGGAGGAAGGACATTTCGATCTTCACAAGCATCGTGAGGAAGACAAAGCGACTATGCATCCATTGCGACTAATGCTGATGATTGAAAAGCTTGATCCAACTTTTCAGGATTTGTTTTATCCGCAGGAACTTCGTTGTCCGTTAGAAAATCGAATTGTCCGCGCCATTGAAGAACATTGGCCCGTTTATTACCCCACGCGTAAAGAATGTCGCGGACCAACATGGTCGGTGACCATCCACGAGGACGAACTGCTTTATAAACCCCATCCACAGTCCAAGCGAAAGCTAGATCAATGGAAAAAGAGAATTACTGGCACCATCGCCGAAGGGCGTGCGTATCGCGCAGATTTGTCGTGGAGGCGATTTGTAAGTATTTGCGAGACGATTCCGAGACTAAAACCTTTTCTGAATGATTTTAAGCCACTGGCAGATTTCCTCATGCGTGAAGAATCCATGTGGCCCACGTATGGCGGTCCTGTCGAGGAGAAAGAATATTTTGAGGGGAAAACAAAAGCGTTATTTGGTCCGGACAGCCCCTATTTATTCTCAGCTTCAGAACGATCACGGTTTATAAATTCCAAGAAGCCGACAAGTGAGAAAATTCAGATTATTCGCCTAATCTGTGAATTGTTCGAGTGGCCCATAATGACTTTGGCTATTCTTCAAAGATGTGCCGGGAAATTGGCACACTCACGATTTTGGCTCCCCATCGAGAACCACATCAACGCCATCATTAAAAATCCTTCGCCGATTACGTTTCGGAAAACGTGGCTCGAACATGCTATGCAGGTTTCCGGAACGATCAAAAAAGATGGCACATCTAATCCCCGAAAATGGGCGAGGATGCTTGTTTTTGAAAAAAACCCTGATTTGAATGTGATAAACTCGAAAGCAGTCGAGGTGAATAGCTGGCTTAAGGGAAAGAAACAGCCATCTATGGAAACCATCAGGCGCTCAGGACGGGTCATTTTTACTTCCCATGAATTGAACCCTAAACAATTTAGTGTTCAAAACGACCTCTGGCTTTTCTCATGGATGGTGACTCTTTGGCTTGAAAAACACTTCACCGAGGTCGCGTGGGAAATGAAAGGCGACAGAAGCAAAATGCAAACCTACTATCGCCGCTTTTTCCGTTACATGAAGTCCTTCAGGACGGCTTAGCAATATGCTAAGACTGGCGGGCTATTCGCCCGCCAGCTTCGCCACAACGATGATTATCCGTTGGAGCGACCACCCCCCGAGGGTCTGCCAGTCGTGCTGGGCCAGCCGCCTCCATTGCCTTGTCCTTTTCCGCCTTTGTGTATGTTCATTTGTTCTCACCTCCGTTCGGTTGCTCCGGTTCTCGTGGAACCTGACGCTTCAACGCTAGGGGAGGGCGCGAATAAATACTATTAACCCAGCCCTGTAATTTCTTTTATTTGGTTATCCAAATATTCTGGTCAATCAACCAGTTTTCCGGCCAAATCATGAGGAATTAGATTCCAACTGGCTCGGAGGTGAACTATGTTTTTTAACAAAGCTTTACGACTTATTCTGTTCAAGCAACAGTCGGATGACATCGAGCCTATGTTTTCCTATAAATCGATGACTTGCCGCGCGCTCCAAAGATTGCCGTCCTTGATGACGAAGTTGGTGGGCTCGCTTTTGATCAGAATGCCGTTCTGACATGGAGAAGAGTGCCCTTCCTATCGCATACTGAATGGCGCACCCGCTCGGACTACGCCAATGCTTTTCTCTGATGGATTCGAGAGATAGCAATCGTCGATGAATAGGTAGTCGGCTTTTATAACGTAGGAACTTGATAGATTCGGGAGAACAAAGTGCCTGCCGACTAGCGTCGAAATCTCCTGAACCGGGCTTGGAGGGCAGAACCTCGCATTCCGCTGTATTGGATTGAATCACAACCCGAGACGAAACACGCAAAGTTGCTTGTATGCGATATCGTCCGGCCGCCGGAAATGTATATCGGCCTTTTTGCATGAATATCGAAATGTCGCGCCGAAATGGGCTTGATTTGCTAATGCTTACGGACTTCCCGCGAGGGCAGTATTGGTGTGTGGAATGAAATCTGACGCGTTCACCGTTGGGATGTGTGATCCAAATGGCAAATGAACTATAGCCCGGATCAATTTCATCAGGAACTTTGAAGTCGCCGTCTTCCTGCGTAAGCAATGTGACGTTCAACTCCACCGGCTCAAAATAGTGAAACTCATCGTGAGTGGTTTCGATATGAATTCTCAGCTTATGCGAATCTTTAGCCCGCAAAAAGCTGTCATCGCCTGCTGAAGCATGAAGAGGTCCTCGCGAACCGAATGGTGTCCCACCAGGAAGAATAAACTCCGCGTAATCCAAATCCGATGCATGACGGAGGTATTCAGCGTGCTCAGGCACAAAGCTGCAACAGTTACGAAATGTTCGTGCGTCTGGGGATTCGAAAAGAAAGGACGGTTTGCTCACATGCCAGAGGTTAAAAGCATGCCCGAGTTCGTGCGCTATGGTATATGCAACCAACTCATCGAAATCGCGGATGGCTGTATTCAGACGATTGAGCGCATTCAAAATCGGAAGCACAAAAATTGCGCAGCCTTGACGCGGGCCGTAATCACCCGAATTCGTGTCGCGATCAAACATGAAGCCAAATGCGTCGGGATGACTGGTGTAGATGTCAGTAAGGAAAACCCCAACTCGCGGGTTCTTTCTCTTATCGTCAAGCCTGAACAGACTTCCCAGGGCATCTTGCAGTTGCCAGTCGTCCACACCAAGTCCAGCCTGCGGACGCACATCAAATCGGTGCGACGAGTCAAAAGTAATATCTAAAGGACTTGAGCGAAGACCAGAATTGTCGCGGAAATATTCCGATATCTCTTTGCCCTCAAGATGAAAGGTTACAGGCAGATGAATTGCCTCAGGAATCTTTAGCTCCGAAAGCTGACAAACAATTTCTGGCACGTGACTTGAATGTTAGTAGACCCCAAACGTAACGGTCGCCAAGCCGTTTCGCCCTCCGCCCCAAACAAAGTTAAGCTGAAGTTTGTATTGTCCCGCGCCGAGATTGTCCAAAGGTTGAGTCAATTTAGTCTTGTCTGCTGAGTCCAGCACTGCGGGTTTAGCGTTCACAGCAGATTCCGGGGTCCCGGTAAGAACTGTTGTAACAGTTACCGATTCAATGGGACGACTAAACAAGAATATTGCATTTTTCGCTCCGGCAGGATACCGCATGTTCTGCGGCAAGAGTGAGGGGGCACCAACGCCAGTGAACGCAGTCTCAAATGTAGATTGCTGCGTTTTGTCAGGACCGTTAACAGCGAGCAAATCTAATTTCCCAGCCCTAGGGTCGTTATCATTTGGAGTTTCTTTAACCGCGAACAAAACCGCTCCATATTTCTCTGGCAGATTGTAAAGTGGCAACGGCGCCCAAGCCTGTGGCCCAAAGCCGCTGGTACTCGGTGTCGGTGCAGAAGTTGCAATAGGACTCGCGGCTGACGCGGTAACAGACGACGCCTGAGCCGTGGTGCGTGCTCGATCCAATACCTGCTGGGTAATTTCGAACTTGGCTTCGGCTTGAGCCAAATCTCCAGTATCTTTATTGACTGCAGCCTGCGCATCAGAGACAGCTTTGGCAGCAGCATCCTTCTGGGATTGCGTTGCATTTGGATCCTTTTGAATCGCAGCATTGTCGGCTGTCTTTTTGTCGAGGATTTTTGTATCAACTCCTAATTGTGCCTGCAAAGCGTTTCGTGCCGCAGTCGCTGTATCCGTCGAGCCTTGTGCTGTGTTCAAGGCCGCTTGCGCAACAGCCGTTTGCGCGGCTTGTAAGTTGTAAATTTGTGCCGTTGCCGCTCCGCTGCTTAATGCAAGTTGCTGTCCAACAGCACTTGTATTTTGTTTGAACTCAACAGCCGAAAGCAGTCCACCGGAGTCCAGAGCGACTTGGAACGTTGAACTGCTCAGCCACCCAGAGGTGTCAATCGCGTAGGTCTCATCGCTGTCGGGCAGATAGACTACATCGACAGATGCACTCCCATCCGCTTGAGGCGTGACCTGTATGAACGGTTTAGGAAGAGAGTAGCGGATTCCCGTAACCTTCGCTTGGTTCTTCGGTGTAACTTTGGTCACTGTTATGTTGGCACATCCAACGATGAACAAAAGGCCACCGGTCACGAGAGCTGTTTGAATGAAGAATTTCATACCGAAGTATTCAAGGTTTCGTTTAATGGGCTACCGGGACAATTATTCCCGTATCACCTTGTTTTCCAACAAATGTAACGGAGCCACCTGACACGATTATCTTGAAAAGATACGGAGCCGGAAACTTGATGTTTGGCTCGGCAAAAAGCGTTTTTGCTAATAATGGGATTGCAGATTGCACTGCGGCGATTACCGCCTTGGGAAGCTCCGTTGTATCGCTCAATTCACTGCTGCCCGTCAGAATGCCATTTTTAAAATAGAGATTCAAATCAGAGCGGCCCAAGATAACTGTCGGAGAAACCATTCTCTTCTTCGTTTGGTCAGGCAGGAAATGTATTTGCCACCGCAAACCACCCTTAGCGTCTGAGTACACCAGAAGGTATGGCGAAGATTCGTAATATCTGATGCCCGTCCCGTCATCTTTGGCCTGCTCGTGAGCCACGTGAGTGTAACATCCCGTCTGCCAGAAAGATCCTACGATAAGAAAGGCAATCTGGAGAAGGAGTTTTAGTCGAGTTCGCAATACACTTGTTTTCATATTCAGCACGAGAACATTTGCAGACGGGACGGCCAAGCGATAGCCGACTTGTAAGTTACTTGCACCCTAGTATGCATGCCGTTTTGTAGTATGGAAAAGCACGTTAAGCGGACTTATCAATTTTACAAGCCTATTGTTTGGCACAAATATAAATCTTATCGACTTACTGGATTCCGACTTTCGTCTCCAAGTTTGTGCCATTTGTAGCAAAGATTTATTTTACATTTGAAATTTCCAATGCCCGACTACTTATCATCTGTTCAGAGGCGACCCGTAGCCGCCATCACTGTGACGATGCCGAAGGGACTGGTCCTAACCTTAAAAACGCCCCCTAGGTTAACTTGCACCGATCTTTATGCGACGGGCACTCTCAGGCGGACGATACGAATGAATCCTTTGTTGAAATTGCGACATGTTGCGGCGGCTTGCCAACGATTAAATCAGAAGGAGTTCTGAGAGGCGCAACGGTCAGATTTTGTGGCTAACAATCTTCCTCTGAATTGTTTCAATGCTAAACCTTGGAGGGCACTTTTTAATCCGTGCGCCACATTTCCGATGCTATAGCTTTTCGAAAAAACACACGGAAAGATCTCGCCGTCAGCATCAATGGCAATTCTTTTGTTCCCGCACTCGCCACATAATTCAGAGACAGAATTGATAGCTTTCTTGCTTAACGCACCACCTCGACCAAACGAGCGGACTCTGTCGAAATGAATGGTTTTTACTCCCAAATCCTTCAGTAGCTGCACCGTTGCTGCGGCCCCGTGCTCATTGATTTCCGCTAGAACAACTCCAACTCTCACGTCAATTTTGGCTTCAACAGCTCTTCGAATCGCATCAACAACTTTGGAATGACTACCAACCCGAGCCGTAAAGGTGTCATGAATTGTGGAATCTGAGGCGTAGAATGAAAAGGCAAGCTTTACATTATGCGTTCTAAAAACTTCTATCAATCCTGACGTCAGTAATGTCCCATTTGTATAAACTTCCACGTCGAGAAATCCAAATTCACGAGCATCTTGAATTAAAGAAATAAGGTCTGGATGAAGGGTGGGTTCACCTCCGATAAACTGCACATGTCGACAGCCCAACGTCGCAGCGTCACGGAGAACCTCTTTCCAGTCGTCATAGGTCATTCGCCCTCGTAGTGGCAATTCCGGAGACGATGATGCGTAGCAATGAACACAGCGTAAGTTGCATTTTTGGGTGATTTCCAGAGCCAAAAAAGCCAACGTTGCATCGATGGCATCAGGAGACGTGCCTCGCATAGGGCCACAAGTTCCTGATGGGCCACACTGAGCGTAGCTTTTCGGATGTGATGAGGTAAGTAATTGCATGTCGTAAATAATTAGTTAAACAATTTCTTCATCCAATCTTCGTTTTGGACCTTGTTAAAAACATCGTCTGCTATAATAAATTGTCGCAAGGTCGGGTCTAATTGAAGAGCTTTTTTTAGGTCTGCTTCAACTTCTGCAGAATAACTTCCAAGCAGGAATTGAATACTTGCTCTCATTAGGTATCCAGGTGCGAAGTCGCTTTCGACCTTTAAGGCATTGTGACACAAATCTATGGCCTGCAAAAGCAGCTTTTGCTTATCAGCGGTCGAATCATAAAGACTTTCGTCCCGGAGGGTGGTAGCCATCCCGACGAGCGCGGACGTGTTAGCGGGATCGATATCGAGCATCTCGTTAAATGCCCATTTCGCATCAAGCCATTTTTTATGGAGCCGATATTGCTCGCCAAGGGTATACAACCGATTTCGAATCATTTTCTTCTGCATCAGGTCGCGATTGCTCTCCACTTCTTCCTCCAGTTGCTCAACTTTGCGTATTAGTCCATCGCGAAGTCTTGAAAGGAGCGCTTTTCCTGCGACGCCGGCGATGGTGCCTAGGCCAATGATCCGCAGGGCCGTATCGCGGTTATCCAATTGGATGTTACTGATGTTGGGAAGCACAAAAACAATTCCATATGCTGCGCCGACACCGACCAGCACATCCGCGAAAGAGCCAAACTGAATGTGTGACGTCCCACAAAGTTGCACCAGTTCGAATTTCCTTTGCCTTTCCACAAATCCATAAAGAACGCCACCGAAGCCGCCGCTAATACTCAGATACTTTGGAAATTCTCCAAGAGGAGCTTTAAGGATGCCGAACCACCAATCGAAGGCTACGTAAAAACACAGCGCCACCAACGTCGTCATCAAAAGGGATCTGACAAGATCATTGATCGATGGTGGGTTCATGACGGGAAAGCTAGCAATGAGGTCTTGCGTTACAAGTGAAAATCGTCGGAGCTTTAC
>JAQGOU010000417.1 GCA_028293445.1 Verrucomicrobiales bacterium
TCAAAAAAGGCCTCCAACGGGGAGTCTAAAACGGCGTTCTCACGTGAGAATGACATTTTGGGGAGTCTAAAAACACGTTTTCACGTGAGAACGAGGTTTTGGGGAGTCCAAAAGTACGTTTTCACGTGAGAATGACTTTTTGGAGAGTCTAAAAACGTGTTTTCACGTGAGAATCAGTTTTCGGGGAGCCCAAAATGGCATTCTCACGTGAGAATGAGACTTTAGACTCCCCGAAAATGCCCTTTTCTGAGGAAAAACGTCTTTAAAAAGAGTTTTACAAGGACTTAACCCGCTGATTGGCAAAGAGAAGGGGCGTTGCACCCGGTTCTTCGCTGTTTTCGGCGGAATGAAACGCGAGTATTGGTGTTGTTCTTCAAAGTTTTGGCGTCGTGATCCGATGAACGACTCTCCCTCAAACCAAGGTATTTCAAAAGCTGAACCCGGCGCCGTCTTGCGCTCGCGCCCACCAACGGTTTAGGTTGTCCGAACATGGAGACCGATCTGCCACAAAAGATTCGGACGTTTGTGGGCATCTTTCCTCCGCTCGCAGTGGCCGAAAAGTTGAAAGAGGTGGAAAACGTCTTACAGAAAGATCTTTTGAACGGCGCGGTCGGTTGGACGAGGGTGGAACAGATTCATCTCACGTTGAACTTCCTCGGGAACATTCCTTCGGCACGACTTTTGGAGTTTGAAACGGTGCTGGCGGAAGTTCGCGTTCCTGCCTTCTCCCTACGATGCCAGGGACTCGGCTGTTTTCCCAATTCACGAAAACCAACCGTTCTTTGGGCTGGCTTGACGGGGGAACTGGAACCGCTGCGTCAGTTGAAATCTCTTCTCGATAAGGCGCTGGAGAAACTGGGCATCGTGCCGGAGGAACGTCCGTTTCATCCGCACCTCACGCTCGGGCGCGTGAAGCAGTTGCACTCCAAAGAACGCCAGAACATCGCGGCGTTGCTGAAGGAATCAGAAAGCCAATTGTTCGGTGAGTGGTGCGCGGAGAGAATTGATTTTATGCGGAGCACGTTGTCCTCAGCAGGCTCCAATTACAGCGTGCTGAAATCTTTTCCGCTGCATTGAACGCACTTTGCACTTTGAACCTGAATCCCTGAACTCTATAAAGCTCCCATGTCTTCGTCCCTCAAAGTTGCAGTTTTAGGTACTGGCTCGCTCGGAAAAGAGCATGCGCGCCTTTACGCTGAACTCGCGGCCGCCAAAAAGGTCCAGTTCGTTGGTGTCTATGATGTGTCGCCCGAGGCCGCCAGGAAGATCGCCGAAAAATATTCCGTGCGGGCTTTTGGGTCGCTTGAAGAAGTCGCGGGCGCGGCGGATGCACTGAGCATTGTCACGCCGACAGTCACGCATTTCGAACTGGCGAAAAAGTTTCTAAAGCTTGGCAAACATCTGCTCGTGGAGAAGCCGATGACCGAGAAGACCGAACAGGCAGCAGAGCTCATCCGGCTCGCGCAGGAAAAGAAACTCGTGCTGCAGGTGGGGCACGTCGAGCGCTTCAATCCCGTTTTCAAATATTTGGAATCTGTCGCCACGGAACCGCGCTTTATCGAGACGCATCGCCTGTCGCCTTACCCGGCGCGCAGCACGGATATCGGTGTCGTGCTCGATCTCATGATTCACGATCTTGATGTCGTGCTGGCGTTCGTGAAGTCGCCGGTGGTAAGCGTCGATGCGGTTGGCATTCCCGTCCTGAGCGCCTCTGAAGATATCGCCAATGCGCGGCTTCGTTTCGCGAATGGTTGTATTGCGAACCTCACGGCGAGCCGGATCAGTCCGGAACGAATGCGCAAGATTCGAGTGTTCAGTGGCGGCGCGATGACGAGTTATGTCTCGCTCGATTATCGCGCGCAGGAAGGTTTTATTTATCGCATTGCTCGCGACGGGGAAGAGGAATCGTCGCTGCTCAAAAAACTTTTGCGTGCCAAGGACTCAACTATCGTGAGCGAGTTCGCCGGAAAGAAAATCGTGCGCGAACCGGTGCCGATTGAAAAAGATGAACCGCTCAAATTAGAGCTGAAACATTTCGTCGAATGCGTGCAGGCGCAACAGACGCCGTTGGTCAGCGGAGAATCAGCCAAGCGCGCGCTGGATCTGGCTTTTGAAATTACACGATTGATTCAGCAGGTGAAATAGCCTGATATCAGTGTCCGGACTAAAGATGAAACCAATAAGCATCATGTTCATTGCGGGCGAAGCCAGTGGAGACGCATTAGCGTCGGAGTTGGTCACGGCTCTCTCCGCTCGATTCGAAACGAAACTGGAGATGTTCGGCGCGGGTGGACCGAAGATGGCCGCCGTCGGCGTGAAGGTTGCCATCGATATGACGCAGCACTCCGTCATTGGGCTGATTGAGGTGGTTAAAAAATATCCCTGGTTTAAAAAAGCTTTTGCACAGCTCAAGCAACTCGCGATTGAACGCAAACCCGACATCATCATCTGTGTCGATTTCGGCGGATTCAATCGACGCTTCGCCCACGCAATTCGAGAATTAACGCGCCGTTCCGGTAAGGCTTCGGAATGGAATCCGAAAATCGTACAATACGTGTCGCCGCAAGTCTGGGCATCGCGGCCGGGGCGCGCGAAACAAATGGCACAGGACCTCGATCTGTTGCTCTCCCTCTTTCCTTTTGAAAACGATTGGTATGCGAGGCATGCACCTCAGCTGCGCGTGGAATTTGTCGGGCATCCGATTGCGGATCGATTCAGCACTTACCAACCACCCGTTGTCACCAAGCCCCATGGTCACGCGGCCACGACCTATCGTTCATTGGACATTTTGCTGTTGCCAGGCTCTCGTGCGGGGGAGTTAAGGCGTCATTTGCCCGTCATGCTCAAAGCCGCAAGGCAGATCGCTGCGCAAGAAAAGAACGCGCGGTTCGAGATCGTTTTGCCAACGGAAAACCTGACAGACCTTGCTCGCAAACTGGGCACGGACACCCTGGTGAATTTGACCATGAGACCGGGCGATATTACGGAATCTCTTTCCCATGCCGCTGTCGCCATCGCCTCGACGGGCACCGTGACTTTGGAATGCGCTTACTTTGGCGTGCCGACGATTGCGATATATAAAACGTCCTGGAGCACGTATCAGATCGGCAAGCGAATCATTAAGGTAAGATATTTGGCCATGCCGAACCTGCTCGCGAATAAAACGGTTTTTCCAGAGTTTATTCAAGGTGAGGCCACAGCCGAAAAAATCTCCACCGAAGCACTTGATTTGCTGAACAACCCTGCCCGTCGCAAAGCAATCAAGGAGCAGCTCAAAACCGTGATGGCTTCTCTCGGCGGTCCGGGTGCCAGTGAACGCGCCGCCAGCGCAATTTTCGACTTGTTTGCGGCCGAATAGCCTCTGTCTCATTCGAGAAGACCCGACGCACCAGTGTCCTCCCGTGAGACACTGGGCGACATGTAGATAAACTGGTGACGTTTTCTCCGTCTTGCCCAGGGCAGCTCGTTGCTCGCAATCCTGGGCTTGGGAACGGAATTTCGTTGGGGTTCAGGCTCATCTTACGACTGAGTTGCCTGTGCCAAAATCACTTCCTTTACTTTTCTCAGAACTTTTCCTCCCCTTCGTTGTTTTGGCATAGATGCTGCCCCTGCTTAAAAAGCTTTTAAGGAGAAAGCCCAGGAGATCATGTCAAAACACTCAAGAATCATCATCACTCTCGTCGTTGCCGCGCTTATCATTTGCGTTGGCTCGATTGCCTTTAACGCCCGTCCCAGTGACTCGGAAACGACTCACCGGCAGCTGACGTACTGGCTTAAAGACAACTCCATCGTCGAAGCCCAGGTATTCCCGACCCCCTACAGCGGTATTTACGCGATCCAAGGCAAGCGCCGCGTCGGTGGCGAATTCGAAACGTTTAAAATCACCACGCATCTCGATGCCGATGAAGCTAAGGCGCTCTTCGCCAAGAACGCCGTGCAGGTGGAAATCCCCGGCCTCAAACATCAGCTCATCGCCAACCTGATTCCGACCCTCGTCATGGGCTCGCTCATCTTTGGTCTGATGGCCTATCAACTCCGCATTGGCCGCAGCAAAAAGAAACATAAAGTCAGCCATCGTCCGGATGTTCGCTTTGCCGACGTCGCCGGCATTGATGAAGCCAAGAGTGAAATCTCAGAAGTCGTCGACTTTCTCCGCAACCCGGCCAAATACAAAAAGCTCGGCGGTAAATTACCGAAGGGCGTGCTGCTCGTCGGTCCTCCGGGAACCGGCAAGACCATGCTCGCCAAAGCAATCGCCGGGGAAGCCAAGGCGAATTTCTTCAGCGCACACGGCAGCGATTTCAACGAAGTGTTTGTCGGTGTCGGTGCGAAACGAATTCGTGAACTCTTCGCCCAGGCGCACAAGAACAAGCCTGCGATTATCTTCATCGACGAAATCGATTGTCTGGCCAAGAAGCGTAAATTCGATAGCCACACGGAAATGACGCAGACCAACAACGCGTTGCTCGCGGAACTCGACGGGTTCGAATCCAGCGAAGGCATCGTGGTCGTGGCCGCAACCAATCGGCCTGAAGATCTCGACGAAGCGTTGCTCCGTCCCGGTCGTATCGATCGTAAAGTTTACGTTTCTCTTCCCGACCGCAAAGGCCGTCGCGCCATCCTCGCCGCGCACACGAAAGAGAAACCGATTCACGACAAGGAAAAGACGTTGGATGTCCTCGCGCAGACCACCACGGAAATGTCCGGGGCCGATCTCGCCAACGTCCTCAACGAAGCCGCCATTCTCAGCGCTCAACGCAACTTGCCGGATATCACGTTGGAAGCGCTCGAAGAATCCCGCGACAAAGTGCGTTGGGGCAAGGAACGCAAATCGATGGTCCTGAAAAAGGAAGAGCGCGAACTCGTCGCCTATCACGAAGCCGGTCACACGATGATTAATTTGCAGAAGTCTCTGCTCCCGCCGCTTTACAAGGTGAGCATTATTCCACGCGGTGGCGCACTCGGCGTCACGACTCTCATGCCGACGGAAGATCAGAATATCCACAACAAAGAATTCATGTTGCAGGAACTGGTTGTTCTCATGGGCGGACGCGCGGCGGAGAAAGTATTTTACGGTTCAACTACCAACGGTGCAGGCGGCGACATGCAGATGTCCAAGGATCTCGCGCGCAAAATGATTCACGACTGGGGCATGGGCGAGAAGATGTATTACGAACCTCAGCGCGGCGAAGCGGAAATCGAAATCAACCGCCTGCTTGAGCATGCCGACCAGGAAGCGTTCACGATGATCCAGCAGGACAAAGCGAATACGAAGAAGCTCGCGGAAGCCTTGCTGAAACACGAAACGCTCACACGCGAACAAGTGGTGAACTTGCTTTACGAAAATCAACCGCCGGTCGATGACCTGGAAATGGTCGACACTGAAGCCGCGTAAGCGAACTGATTTAAACGATAGAACAAAGGACGGCAGCAATGCCGTCCTTTTTCGTTTTGCGTTATCTGCAATTTCTAGAGCGATTGCCAAAAGAAATTTCCGGATAGACCGAAGCGTAACGGACCGCGGCTGTGTGCAACGCACCAGCCGCAGCGATGTCAAATACGCCGAGATTTTCCTTTTTTTTGACGCGTTCAGTCGTGCGAACCCTGCTGCGGCTGGTCTCCGACACAGCCGCGCTCCGTTTCGATCTATCCGGAAATTTCTTTTGGCAACCAGTATAAATCTAAAAGCTAAGATCAAGGCGCTACGTTCACGTCGGTTTTGACACCGCCGCTCCATCCGTTACCCTTCCGACCGATGAAACCTAAGCGTCGCCAGGTAAAACTCACTTTTGTCGCCAGCAACGAATCGGTCATTGCCGAAATCCTCGATGACGAAGCACCCCGTGTGGCGGAGCTCGTTTGGAACATGTTGCCGGTCGAAACCAAAGCGATCCACGGTATGTATTCCGGTTTTGAGGTCTTCGGGATGGTTGACAATCCACAGCCCGCTCCCGCCGAAAACATGGTGCAACTCCCGTTGCCCGGCGAACTGCTTTATTTCTACGACCCCAGCACCGGAGCCGTGGGTGCAAAGAAGCCGGTCGGCGAAATTGTTTTTGTCTACGGTCGCGGCGTGACGCTGCGCGCCCATGAAGGGGTGCCGACGCATTGCGCACTCTTCGGTCGAGTCGCGGGCGATTGGAAATATGATTGGACGAATTTCGTGAAGGAATGTCGCAAGTGCCGCTGGGAAGGACCGCAGGTATTGCGCATTGAACGGGTGGAATGATTGGGAAAACACCAATACCTATGGACGTTAAAAATCTCGCCGAAGTCCCTGCCTTCACGACCAAAGATGGTTCGGAGATCCGGGAACTCCTGGCCTATCGCAACTCCGGCATCAAGAATCAAAGCCTTGCCGAAGCCCGTGTCCCGGTCGGCGGCAGCACGTTGGAGCATTACCATCCGAAGACCGAAGAAATTTACTTTATCACCGCTGGTTCTGGAAAAATGCGAATTGAAAAGGAGACACTTCCGGTGAACGTTGGTGATGCGATCGCGATTCCGCCTGGATTGCGGCACAAGATTTGGAATACAGGTGAGGAAGTGTTGCGATTGCTTTGCTGCTGTGCCCCGGCATATGAGCATACCGATACCGTAATCACCGAAGATTTGTAGCAGCCGACGTAAGGAGACTTATTTGAGTCAGAGCCTCGTTACCTCGTCTCCTACGAGAAATGAAATGAAACCCGAAAGCATACGTTTATTCATAAAGCCCTACTGCGGTTGGTGTCATGAAGCGAAGGATTGGCTCGACGAACGCGGCATTAAGTACCAGGAACTCGACGTGATCAGCGACGGCGCGGCGCGGAAGGAGATGCGCGATCTTACTGGCCAGTCGATGGCCCCGTGCATTGACGTCGATGGAGAAATTTTAGCTGACTTTGATACCGATCAGTTGGCAAAGTTCTGGAAGCAGTTTGAAACATAATTCAAATCTTCGGCTACAACGCTTTTTCGTGTGGGGACGCATCTCGGCGTTGGTATGTACAATTTTAGCTCTCGTAATCTCCCCGCTTCGAGGAGGCGTGCCGGAAGCCGATTCGATCAAGAAAGTTTTTGCCAAGGCAACGAAGGTGTATCTCTATTCGATAGACCCCAATCATGGAAAGCGATTTTCCGGGGAGCGCCCGGTAAATTCGAAGAAGGTTTTTCACGGCTATCCAGTTTTGGGCCGCGTTGAAATTGTTTCTCCCAAGGAAAGAAAGGCACTCCTGGATGAATTCGTAAAAGGTATCCCACAAGATGACGGTAATATGCCGGACAATAGTTGTTTCAACCCGCGGCATGGCTTGCGAATGATCACAGGATCTTCCACGAACGATTTGGTCATTTGTTTCCAATGCATGCAAGTCGACTCTTTTGGATTTGGTTGTTGTGAATATTTTCACGTTAGTAATGCTCCCCAATCCGTCTTTGACGGGATGCTGAGTAAGTATAAGATCAAAAAGGCCAAATAATCTTTCGCGCATGAGCATCCTCCAAACGCAACTGAAACCTCGCCCGCGTCTGCCCGAATGGCTGCGGATCACGCTCCCGACCTCCGACTCCTTTTCCAAGACCCGCTCACTCCTCGACGAACTGAAGCTGCACACCGTCTGCGAAAGCGCCAAATGTCCGAATCACTTTGAATGCTGGAGCAAAGGGACCGCGACTTTCATGATTGCCGGCGATCATTGCACGCGCGCCTGTGGATTCTGCGCCGTGAAAACGGCTAAGCCGCTTGCCCTCGAAATCGACGAACCTGCCCGCGTAGCCGAAGCAACGCGCCGGATGCAATTGAAGCACGTCGTCATCACGGCAGTAGCTCGCGACGATCTCAACAACGGCGGTGCTGAGCATTTTCGTCAGACGATCGAGAAAGTCCGTGAACTGAATCCCGGCATCATCATCGAAGTGTTGGTTCCCGATTTCCTCGATAACGACAAATCGATCGCGATGGTCCTCGCGGCCAATCCGCATATCTATAACCACAATCTCGAAACCGTGCGTCGCCTGACCCCTTCGGTCCGCCATCGCGCGACCTACGAACGTTCGCTTTCCGTCCTGCGCAAAGTGAAAGAGATCCGTGGCCAGACGATTTACACCAAGTCCGGCATCATGCTTGGTCTCGGTGAAACGGAAGAAGAACTGATCGAATCGATGCGTGACTTACGCGCGTCCAATTGCGACATCCTCACGCTTGGTCAATATCTCCAGCCGACCTTGAAACATCTCCCAGTCTCTGAATTCGTCACTCCCGCAAAATTTGCCGAATACAAAGTGGTCGCGGAGAAGTTGGGATTCGTCCACGTGGCGAGCGGTCCAATGGTGCGGAGTTCGTACCACGCGGATGAGTTTACTCTCCCAGTGGCATAGCAGTACTGGGCACTTTTGCATCGCAGACAGACGGGTATCCGCATACGTTCGCCTCATGTTCTGGCGACGACTTTGTTTCTTTGTTTTCTTCGCCATGGTTGTCTCTCCTGCCAAGGCCACGACCGTTATGTCGAGACTTCAGCAATGCCCCGTTTGCCAGAAGGAGTTTGTTACCCGGGAATTTGGATCGTGGTTTCAGTTCAGTGAGCCAGAACGTGATATGGAGGGAAGTCTCTTTAGCGCGGTTTCCAAGGTGAAGACGTGTCCATACTGCTTATTTACGGCGTTGCCGGAAGGGTTTGAAAGGCTTGAGACCAACGAGGCTGTGGCAGTTCGACAGGCCTTAAAGGATTTGTCGAAAAGGGTGAAGCGGTTGCCTCAAATGGAACAGTTCCAAACGACAGATGGGACGAGCGACAGCTTGTTGAAACTAATGGAATACCGCGTTGCGGAAGTTTGCGATTCGATGCGAAAAAAAGATCTGGCCCGTTCGGCGGAACTGGCCTTCGCCGAATATCGCATCAGCAAATATTATCCAGTTCTGGAGAATTTCACTTTAGTGACCACCTCACGCCTGCGAGCCACCACCAGCATTGAAGCCGCCTTGACCGGGAATGCCTGGACCAACCGGGATAAGGCGTTTTGGACGTATCTCTCCGGTGAATTGCGTCGGTGCAACGGTGATGTAGAAGGCGCTGTTCGCAGATTGGATGAGGCGGCGAACTCTTCGGCGTGCCCGATTGAGATCGCGCGCTGGGCTAAGGAACAGGCAGGTAAAGCACGCGCCGGGGATACGAACAGCTCCCTTCCGAACATCAAATTACATAGAGATGAAACGGAGGCGTTGCTCGCAGAACTGCCCGCAAAACTACCGCGTATGCTTACCGCAATTTCCACAGGCCAGCCATCATCAGAATGGTTGCTTTCGGGTGAAGCTAAAACGTGGACCAACTCGCGAGTTAACGAAATGGCTTCGAAAGGCAACGCGGACGCGGTGAACTTTCTAGTGGCCTGGTTGTCGCGATTAACCGCGAAGGAGTTGAAGGAACGAAGTGGCTCGATCGGTCATGTTGCCTGGCTTATTGCCAAACACCGGACGCTGGTCGACAGCGCTCTCTTCCAGAAATTAAAATTCCAGGTGCCAGGAATGCGTGATGTCATGATCTACGCCGTGCAGGCGCAGGAGATTCCGCAGTCGGCGGAAAAATCCATCACGCGAGGCAGCGATCTGGACGCGGTGGGGGAAGCAGCGGTTGCGATCGCTACCGTTCATCAGGACAAAGCGGTTAAACCTTTGCTGCGTGCGCATCTCAAGAAATCTTCAGGATACGGCTGGGTGGAGGCGGTGGGGAAATTCTTCAGCGACGTTGGAACAATCGACGACATACCGGCGTTGGAAGCGTCCGCGAAAAAGTTTCAGCCCGACCGTAAAAAACGATTCGATTGGCCGGATTCTTCGATGCGGGAAGATATCGAAGCGGCGATTCTCAGTATTCGATTGAGGGAAGTGTTCGCGATTCAGTAAACCGCTCGTTCTTTGCCCTCACAATTCGTTTCGAGCCTTGAACGCAATTCGTTCATCTTTGTCAGAACATTATTGAAAGCATTCGTTACGCTCGCGGCTGTTACTTTCCTTGCACCATGGGAGAGCGTTTTCGCAGAGGAGACTGAGGCTCCACGTAAAGCGCGGGTAATCCACACCGAAACGAAATACCCGATTCGTTACGTTACTCGAGAGCCCGGAACCAATTATTGCATTCGAGAGGTCCACGCTCCATCAGGCACCAACTTCATCATCCGGCTTGTCGATAAGTAGAATTCAGCCGTTTCTGAGAGTCAGAATCGCTCGGGCAATAAAAACCAACACATTTTGAGAGTCAGAAACCGCTGGATAATAAAAACCAGTCGTTTTTGAGAGTCAAAATCCCTCGGGCAAAAAAAACCAGCGAATTTTGGGAGTCAAAAACCGTTAGATAATAAAAACCAGGCGTTTTTTATAATCAAAAACCGTCGGTCAAAAAAAACCAGCCGTTTTGGGGAGTCAAAATTCCCGAATTAAAAAAAACCAGCGCTTTTTGAGAGTCAAAAATCGGCGGGCAAAAAAAACC
>JAQGOU010000431.1 GCA_028293445.1 Verrucomicrobiales bacterium
GTACGCGGGGTTCCGGTTTTGGAAAGCGATGGGAGCATCCGTGAATGGGTGGGGTTTTGTCATGACGTGACGGAGCGTCGAAAGGCCGAGGAAATCGTCCGGCATGAACGGGATTTTTCTCAAACCGTGATCAACAGCTTACCCGGAATTTTTTATCTTCTGGACGAGCAGGGTGCTTACCTGCGCTGGAATAAAAACGCGGAACTGGTTTCCGGCTACTCCGCCGAGGAAATGGCGCGCCTTTCGTGGAGTAAGTTTTTCGTTGAACCGGACCTGTCGCGCATCGCCGAGGAAATCAGGAAAGTGTTTAGCACGGGATATGCAGAGGCCGAGGCTACGCTTGTCACCAAGGCAGGCGAAATGATTCCCTATTACTTCAACGGCAAACTGGTTACCTGGGATGGCAAACGTTGCCTCCTCGGAATTGGGCTCGATATTTCCAAGCGGAAGATCGCCGAGGAGGAAGTGAAAAAATTAAACGAAACACTCGAGCAACGGGTTCAGGAACGAACGGCACAACTCGCCACCATCAACAAGGAGCTTGAATCTTTTGCCTATACCGTTTCACACGACCTCGCTTCACCACTGCGTTCCATCACTGGTTTCACCGAGGCAATTGAAGAGGATTACAGCGATCGTCTCGACGAACATGGGCGCAACTATCTGAGCAGGATCAGTCAGGCAGCGGCACGCATGACCACCTTAATCGAAGATATACTGACTTACTCCCGGATCGGGCGCGCGAATGTTAATCTTCGTGCGGTCGTCTTGTATGAGGTTGCACAGCAGATCGCGAACGACTTGAGTCTGAAGTTGAATGATATTAGTGGTGAAATTTATATCTCGCCTGATCTTCCCGTTGTCACTGGCGATCCAACGCTTTTCGGGCAGGTCTTCACAAATCTTTTCGAGAACGCCATCACGTATCGAAAGAAGGATGTTCCACTCCAACTGCGTGTGACCTGGCGATCAGAAACGAATGGTCCGGTGGTGTGCGTGACCGATAATGGAATCGGCATTGCGGCAGAATATCATCAAAAAATATTTGAGGCCTTCCAGCGGCTTCATAATAAAAATGAGTATCCGGGGACCGGTATTGGATTGGCCAATGTGAAGAAATCGCTTGAAACAATGGGAGGCCGGGTCTGGGTTGAATCAGAGCTGGGCAGAGGAAGCGCTTTTTGTTTCACGGTGAATACGATTCCAATAAAAACCTGACCGTTCTTGCGCTAACCCTCGCGTCGCTACTCTTTTTGGGGTTTGTTTGCGGGCTTCTCTTGTTTAAGGAACACCTCGAGAGTTTCGTCCGCGCATTTGGGGCAGAGACCGTGCGTAAACTGCGCTTCGGAATGCTCGCGAATGTAAACCTCCACCTGACTCCAATAGCCTTTGTCATCCCGGATTTGTTTACAGCAGGCACAAATGGGCAGTAAACCTCCAAGCACCTTGACCCGTGTGTTTGATTCCAGAAGTTCGCGAGATAACCGATCGCGTTCGAGTTCCATCTTATGTCGATAGAGCGCCACTTCTATAGTGATCTGCAATTCGCGTTCCTCCACCGGCTTCAATAAATATCCGAACGGCTCCGTAATCTTCGCGCGCTCAAGTGTCTTCTCATCCGAGTAGGCCGTGACAAAAATCGTCGGAGTCCGTCTTTCGGCGTTGATGATTTCAGCGGCAGTAATTCCATCAACATCATCCTTCAAGTTGATGTCCATGAGAATTACATCGGGAAGCGTTTCCCGCGCTTTGCGAATGGCGTCGGTGCCGGTCTCGCAACGACCTGCAACTTCGTAGCCGAGGCGTTGCAGGCGCCGTTGCACATCCATGCCGGTGATTGCTTCGTCTTCGACAATCAGAATTTTCGCTTTGCTCATGATATCTGTTTCTTCGGGCTGAACGTAATGTTAAACGTCGTTCCGCTCTCATTCACAACTTCTACTGTTCCATCCACTTGACCAGCCAGCGCGTGCACGAGGACCAACCCGAGGGAGTTGGATTGTTGAAAATCAAATCCTTCCGGCAAACCAATGCCATCATCGCTGACGCTCAGTGTATATTGGCCCTCGTGAGCGTCTGTCAGTGACACCGTCACAGTGCCTTCCAGCCGGTTCGGAAAAGCGTGCTTGAACGAATTTGTCACCAGTTCGTTGACGATCAATCCGCACGGCACGGCTGTATCCACGCTGAATGTGACAGGCAGCATCTCAACCTTGACCTTAACCTGCTTTTTACCCAAAGACATCGAGCTGGCGATGTATGAAGTCAGGTTACGAGTGTAATCACCGAAATTGATTTGCGCCAGATCGACTGTTTGATAAAGCGTTTCGTGAATCAATGCGATCGTCTTGATACGTATCTGGCATTCACGAAATAGATCAAGCATTTGCGGGTCATCAATGTAACCCGCTTGCAGGTTAAGCATGCTCGTGATGACTTGCAGATTATTTTTGACGCGATGATGGACTTCCTTGAGCAAGACTTCCTTTTCCTGGAGCGCTGCACGGATCTTCTCTTCGTTTAATTTTCGCTCGGTGATGTCTTCTGAGGTTCCAACGTAGCCGGTGATCTTGCCGTTTGCCGCCATGACGATGGTAGCGCGGCTGTGGACCCAGCGAATTTCCCCGGACGCTTTCTTAAAGCGGAACTCCAGCGAGAATTGCTCCCCGGCTTCGGCGGCAGCCTTCCATGTTTTCACCACGGTTTCAGCGTCATCCGGATGAATCGCCTTAAACCATCCATCGCCCAAACTTTCTTCCAGCGTCAATCCGGCAATTTTTTGCCATCGCGGGTTGGTGTATAGGCAGGCTCCCGTGGCGTCATTTTCAAAAATTCCCACGGGCGAAGCAGCTGCAAGGGTCCTGAAGCGCTGTTCACTCTGGCGCATGGCGGCTTCCCTCTGTTTCTGTCCGGTGATGTCGCGAATGAAGATCGCGAACAGTTTTCCCTTGGCGAACTGGATCGGAGTCACCGTTAGTTCCACTGGAAACTGTTCCCCCTTCCTTCGCTTCAGGTCCAACTCGACGCGACGGTTGCCCCCCATATCGTTGCTGTCGAAGCCAAGGATCTCACGAAGTGTTCCTGAGTCATTTCCAAATAAACTGCGAGGGAAAATCAATTCACCCACGAAACTCCCCAGGGCATCTCCGCGGCTCCAGCCAAAAATCATTTCCGCCTGACGGTTCCAGTCGGTGATGATTCCGCGATGGTCGATCGTGATGAACGCGTCGTACGCAGTATCAAGAATAATGCGGACGCGCCGTTCACTTTCCTCCAGGGCGCGCAGCGTCGTGGTGCGTTCCGCCAACAACGTCTGCTTGGCTTCAAACGCCGCAGCGTGCTTGACGGCGGAAGCCACCAATCCCGCGAGTAGTTGCAGGGTCTGCGCTTCGCGATGGGTAAACCCGTTCGGTTCCGGTGAAAATACTTTCAAAACGCCGATACCATGCTCGTTGTATTTCAATGGCGTCACCACCATTGAGCGAACATTGTTGACGACGGTCGCCGGCCGGTCCACCCGTTCATCGGTCATTGTGTCGTGGCAAATCAATGTCTCACCCGTTTTGATGCACTCCCCGGAAAGGCTCGAGTTCATGTGTAGACGCCAGCCAGCCATCTTTTCCACCCCTTTGCTGGCCGCCTTGTAGATGATTTCATCGCCTTCACACATCTCCACGACCGCGCCGAATGCGCCAGTCAGCTGTTTGGCCCTTTCACAGGTCAGCATCATCACCCCCTGCAGATCCATCTGTATTCTGGCAATCTCCTGTTGCGTCGAGATAATGTCTAAGCGGTGCGCCGCTTCAGCAGTCAGTGACGACTCAGCCATACGCCGTTCCGTGACCAACGAGGAGAAGATCAGTGAATTTAAAATCGCGAAAATCAAGAACCCGTCCATCAAGAGAAATGAAGCGCTGACATTGTGGCCCAAAAGTGGGCTTGTCCCAATCATTGTTCCGCGCACAACGAAGAACGAAATAATTACGGTGACCAAAGCAGCTTCCTTCCGTCCAAAACGAAACGCTGCCCAGAACAGGAATGGAACCACCGTATAGAGCAGAAAGCTGGTGGATGGCCCTGCGAACTGTCCGAAAACAAACATGCAATCAACAATGAGCAAGACCATAAGGCAAACGGCTTCAATCAATCGCGCGCGAGTATTGGGACGCCACGATGGCTCTTTGCAATTCAGGAACAGGGGAGTCGCCACTAGCACGCCCACGGTATCTCCCAGCCACCACGTCCACCAGACCGTGCCGAAATTATCCCATGCCATGACGCCGTCGATGCACAACGCCGTCACTCCGATCGTGGCGCTAATCAGGCAACTGGCGAATCCTGCCAGGAGGGCAAAAACCAGCACCCCGGCAGTTTCGTTTAATGGATTGTTCGCCTTGCTTAGCTTTCGCAGGATCCATCCCCCGCAGATTGCCTCCAGCGTTGCGCCGCTGGCGATGACTCCGCCAGTCAGGACGGAGGAGCTCATGGACCACAAACTGGACGCACTGAAGAAATTCATCGTATTGGCAAAGAATGCCCCCACGAAAATTCCCAGCCACGCGCTTCTTCCCCAAATCAATACAGCTGCCAGAGCAAGACCGGATGCGGGCCACAGCGGGGTGGTATGGCCGGGAGGAATGGTGAAGAGCCAGGCGAATCGTGCCACCAGGAAATAGGCGGCAGCGAGCAGGAATATTTTGTAGAGCCTCTTATCCTTCATCCGAACGTGGGGAGTTTAAGCAGAAACCTTGCCCCGAAACACTCTCAATCAGACATTCTGAGCAGATACTTTGCTCAGGGTTCATAAATGGTCAGCGGCTGAGCCCGACGAACATCCGCAGCCTTTCCCAATTTCATGATCGAGACCATGCCATTTCACGGTCGGAACACACTTCGTCGTTTTCGTTAAAAAACTCTGCAACTTATGTGTGAAAAAGGGCCGTTTTCGCCCCTTGAGAAAATGGGTTTTACCGTTTGAACTTTAATCATTAAAGTCGTCCCTCCCATTTCCGCTGTCCCCGTTTCGCCATCCGCGTTAAGCATTGCCATTCAACCGTTTCCATCTCGGTAACACGGCTCGGTCGACCCTCCCGGACAGTTCCGGGCTCGGGAACTAGTCTCGGAGCACCCTCCCGAACAGTTCCGAAGACCTCCTGAGACTCCGGTGACCCTCCCGGACGGTTCGGAAGGCTGCCCTGAGACTCA
>JAQGOU010000450.1 GCA_028293445.1 Verrucomicrobiales bacterium
ACCAAACCAACCAAACCAACCAAACCAACCAAACCAACCAAACCAACCAAACCAACCAAACCAACCAAACCAACCAAACCAACCGGACAAGACTTTTTCACCACGGATAGACACAGATAAACACGGATAAAAAATAAGCAGCAGGTCTCGGCGGATGCTTTGGTTATCGTAATTCCTTCTTCCCATCCGTGTCAGTCAGAACTAGATAGTTGCTGCACCGCTCGCGGGTGCTATCCGTGGTTCAAAATAATTTTCCCTAGTTGAAGGGCATTGATTTGCTAGATTAACTGCATGGCAGAAAAGGATCTGTTTGCGCCGGACGCCCCACCGCCTCTTCCCGAAGCGGCGAAAGGTGCCTCGCAGATTTCCTCTCATCAACCGCTCGCCGCTCGCATGCGGCCACGCACTCTTGACGAATACGCCGGCCAACAACACATTCTCGCCCGGGGACAACTGCTGCGTCGTGCAATCGAAGCTGACCGGATTCAGTCACTGCTCTTCTACGGACCTCCCGGCACTGGGAAAACTTCGCTCGCGCAGATCATTGCCAATCATACCAAGAGCAAATTCGAACGACTCAGCGGTGTAGAATCGAATGTAGCCGATATGCGACGGGTGTTGTCGTCGGCAGCCAATCGACTGGAGAACACCGGTCAGTCCACGATTCTTTTCATCGACGAAATTCATCGGTTCAACAAATCGCAACAGGATGTTTTGCTGCCCGATGTGGAAAGCGGTGTCGTGCGACTCATCGGCGCGACAACGCACAATCCTTTTTTCTTCGTTAACTCACCGCTGGTTTCCCGCTCCCAGATTTTCGAACTGCAATCGCTCACCGAAGACGATCTGCTTCAACTGCTGCATCGCGCGTTGACGGATGCCGAGCGCGGTCTCGGCCACATGAAGATTCGCGCTGAGGAAGATGCGTTGAAACATCTGGCACGAGTGGCGGACGGCGATGCGCGGAAGGTTTTGAATTCGCTGGAGGTCGCCGCGTTGACCACGGCTCCGGGGTCGGATGGGTTCATTCACGTGGACATGGCGGTCGCCGAACAGTGCATTCAGAAGAAGGCGATTGTTTACGACGGCGATGGCGATGCGCATTACGACACGATTTCGGCGTTCATCAAATCGATGCGCGGCAGCGACCCGGATGCAGCATTGTATTGGCTCGCCAAAATGATTCACGCCGGCGAAGACCCGCGGTTTATTACGCGGCGCATTGTCATTTGCGCGGCCGAAGATGTGGGTCTCGCGGATCCGATGGCATTAATTCTCGCGCAGGCGGCCCATAGTGCCGCGGAGTTTATCGGCTGGCCGGAGGCGCGCATCCCAATTGCGGAGGCGACGATTTACATTGCGACCGCGAACAAGAGCAACAGTGCTTATGTCGCGATCGATGCGGCGCTCGAGGATGTTCGCTCCGGTCGCACGCTGGCGGTGCCGCAACATTTGCGCGATTCACATTATAAAGGAGCGAAGAAGCTCGGGCACGGTGAGGGGTATCAATACTCACATGACCATAAAGACCATTTCGTCGCGCAGGATTATCTCGGCGCCGCGAAACGTTATTACGAACCGACCGATCAAGGGGTGGAAAAAAAGATCAAAGAGCGCGTGGATAAATGGCGCTCCATCATTGCTGCGAAAGGTCTCGGCGCGTCACCTTCAGGATCCAAGCCCGAATGAATCCAGACGTTTCCGAGTTGAAGAAGAACCTTCGCGCGGAATTGCGGGCGCGGATTCAGCTTATTTCTCCCGAGTCCCGCAAAGCCCGTTCCGAAATGGTCTGCACCCGTTTGCTGCAGCAATCTATTTGGCGCGAATCAAAGGCTATTCTTCTCTACGCCCCGCTGCCGGATGAAGTCGATATTCGTCCGTTGTTTCGCGAAGCACGCATAAAGGGAAAAACAGTTATCCTGCCGCGGTTTGATACGGTGACCGGTTGCTACACGATGTGCGAAGTGAACGATTTCGAGCGCGATCTGGTGCGGGCAAAGTTTGGAATTCTTGAACCTGCAGAACATTGTCCGCCATTTCTCTCAAAGCATCTGGACTTTGCTTTGGTGCCTGGAGTAGGATTCAACCCGTTGGGGGCACGTCTCGGAAGAGGCCGCGGGTTTTATGACCGATTACTGGCGCAAGTATCGGGAATGAAATGCGGCGTTGCTTTTAACGAGCAAATTCTTCCGCACATTCCCACAGCGCCGCACGACGTAAGAATGAACTTTGTATTAACTCCAGAACGCTGGCTCGATGCCAGTTCAAGTGAAGTCGCATGAGCCTGTTTGCCGGAATATTCCTGCAAAGCTCCTACCTTGAAGCGGTAGCCTGCTGCTTCATCGGCGCCTTTTTCGGCTACCTCCTCTGCATCTGGAAAGACCGTTTTGCCAAGACGGATCTCATCACCCTCGAAAAGGAAGTTAAAAAGAAAGCTCAACAGGAAGCGGAAACGATCATTCGCGACGCTCGTTTGCTGGCCAACGAAGAGTCCCTGAAGCTCCGTTGCGAAGCAGAGAAATTCTTTTCGGAGCAACGGGAGCAAAACGCCGTCACTGAGAAGCGTCTCCGCGAACGGGAATCGCTCGTGAACGGACAATTGGAAAACTTCGTGGCCGATGAGAAAAAGCTTCGCGCCAAGGAAGAGGAATACCAGAAGGGTTTAGTCGCACTTAGTGACTCCCGACTCGAAGTGACGGAGCTTCGCAAAGAGCATCGCAAAAAACTGGAGGCCGTTTCCAAGCTCACCGAGGAGGAGGCCCGCACGATTTTCCTGAACGATGTGCAACAGGAGGCAATGAAAGATGCCGCGCACCTGAGTCATCACATCCTCGAGGACGCCAAGCTCAAAGCCGAAGAAAAAGCGCGACGCATCATCAGCATCGCCATCCAACGTTACGCGGGCGATCACGCTTTTGAAACATCCACGTCTACGGTCACGCTGCCGAATGATGAAATTAAAGGCCGCATCATCGGACGCGAGGGACGTAACATCCGCGCATTTGAAGCTGCGACCGGAATCACCGTTCTGATCGATGATACTCCGAATGCCGTCGTGCTGTCGGGCTTCGATCCGGTTCGCCGCGAAATTGCGCGTGAAGCCATGGAACGATTGATCCTGGACGGACGTATCCATCCGACGCGCATTGAAGAAATCGTCACGAAAGTTGCGCAGGAGATGGACGAAACGATCGTGAAGAAGGGTGAAGAAGCCGTAATGAAAGTGGGCTTGCCCCCGCTGCACATCGAGATCATGAAGACGCTCGGTCGTCTTCATTTCCGCCATAGCTTCTCGCAGAACATTTTAAGTCATTCGGTCGAGGTTGCACAATTGATGGGCTTGATGGCGGCCGAACTGGGTATCGACGGGGTCTCCGCCAAACGCGCGGGTTTGCTGCATGATATCGGCAAAGCACTCGACCACGAAATCGAAGGACCACATGCGATCATTGGCGGGGATTTCGTGAAGCGTTACGGCGAAGCCGACAACATCGTCAATGGGGTGGCCTCGCATCACGGGGAAGTTCCGCACGAAGGTGTCCTCGGGATTCTCGTGAGTGCAGCCGATGCGATCAGCGCGTCACGGCCCGGCGCTCGCTCGGAAACAATGATGACGTATATCCGGCGCGTTGAAGATCTGGAAAAGATCGGCCTCTCGTATCCGGGCGTAGAGAAGTGTTACTCGGTTCACGCCGGCCGCGAACTCCGTGTTTTCGTTCTCCCCGATAAAGTCAGCGACGAGGAAGCCCTCGTCATGGCCCGTGGAATCGCACGCATGGTGGAAGAAAAGCTGCAATACCCCGGCCAGATTCGTGTCACGGTGATGCGCGAAACACGCTGCGTGGAATTTGCGAAGTAGGCTTCGAACGACTTAGACCAGACCACGGTTTGTTTGTCCCCTTCCCTGCTCAATCCGGCGCACCCACTTTCGTGCGTACCAGAGTGGCACCACTCCGAAGACACCGAACGAGCAATCGATCAAGCGCCAGAAAACCGGGATGCCTCGCACCGCACCGAAGGCAAACGCCCACGGAATCACCAGCACACACGCGATCAATCCAAAATCGAACAGCCAGACGTTTTTTACCGGGTCACGCAAAGCGCCGACGAAGACCAGTGCGATCATGACGTGACCGAAAGCGAGCCAATCGGTTCCGTAAAAGAGAAACGGAAACCGCGCCCCGGTGTCGTGCAACGCGTCACGCACCTTCAGCAGCCAAACCATCAATTGAGAATCAGTATGCTCAGCGGCGCCAAACATTTGCGCGAGCAAGTCCACTTCCCATTGCAGTGGAATGGCAGTAACCCCGCTCAGGACAAGGCCGATAATGAAGAACCAGGTGAGCGTTCGGATTTTTGCGAGGACGTTTTTCTCGTTCATAGGTTGGGGTTGTCGAGGCTCCCGGTCATTATCCTCGTTTTCCGAGAACCAACATTGTGTAAGGCTCGATTGCCCTTGAAATGCGCGAGCCACTTTCCGTAATCAAAGTTCTGAAGTGGCCCTTCCCCGCTTTTACCACGTCCCAAAAACATTTCCGCCAGTGGCACACTCATTAGAGCGAATCCCACCAGAAAGAGCGTTGAATCAAAGGTGACCGGAAGAAGCTTTCCCAAACTTCCGCCGACGATACAGACCTGCAACGCATCCGTTGTAAAAACATACAGCGCAATACCGGCACCGACGGTTGCTAATACCCAAGCCTTTCGCGACGCGGTTGGCGTTTTTATTTCCGTCGACGAACGACTCGCCCATGTTCCCCAGGCAATCATTAATAACGCGATTGCCACAGGCGACCAAACCGGGCCCCACCATGGCAATGGGATCAGAAACAACAGATCCCAATCGAAGAGAGAGTTCGGCCAACCCGTCATCACTTTCAGAAACACATAATAGAAAATATCCCAGATGCCGAAGGCGATGACGAAGAAACCAGCGCGTGATTTGAAGTTTCTACCGGCAAGCATTCCAACAGTCCCCAGCATAATAATCGTTGAGAGCTCGCGAATCAGCTCCGCTTTGCCCATACCGTGGAGCACCGGGACCAGCGGATCGGGCTGATAAGGGTCGATGCGATCAATCATCGTGCGTAAATAAAACACGACCGCAGATTCGACCCATGCCATTGCAATCGCGTAGATCGCAACGATGGTCCAGCGGCGCAGATGAGTATCAGTTTCTTTCATAGGTTTTGTTTGTGGAGACGGAAATGTTAAGCACGAGTGCAGCCACTAATTCTACGGGTTTCAACGCCAGGTAAGTAATATCCGCCACCCAGCGGGAGGTGATCCGGCGAGCGACGACCGGCCCGACTTGATTGTAAATACACCGGAACGCGCGGTGGGTCCGGGGAGAACGTTTTCCCCAGGTCGCTTCAAATTGCCACAACGTGAGAAGTTGTTGGTTTGCCGAGCACGTTCGGCCGTGCCGCGAAACGTTCCTGAAAGGGCCAACGATATTGTGGTGACCACGACCCGCGGCAGTGACAACAAAACAGGACGGAGGCTGATCGGGTAACGATTCGTACCATTTCTGGGACCAGATAACACTGCCGATGCAACATGGAAGCGAAGCAACGAGAGTGCCGATCAACGGCATCACAGTGAATTCGGTTTCTTTTCCCAGTTGAAAGGCTCGCCACCCTTGCCAGAGAGCGATGTACGCGGGGACGATCAGCCACAGCCCCATGCCGCCTTTGCCAAAGCCTGCAAAGAGGCAATAGAATAAACAAATCGCCGCGATACCTGCTCCCGTCCAGAGCCCAAGGACAATCGAATTGCTGACCGGGCGTTGGATGCGTAACACCTCCACCGCATAAAGCGAGGACGTCGACCAAAGCACCAATGGACTCAACGCCAGCTTTCCACCGATGAAACAGTCGATCCATCCGTGTTTGCACCCGCCTTTCCATTCGGGCACGAGGAAACTGGAAAGTAGAAACACGCCAATTGGAACCAACACACCGAACAGCGAAACCAAAACGTTGAACTGAAAGCGCTTCCATGATCGCTCTTCAACAGCCGACGGGAGCGAGAGTCCAATCACGATCGCACCGACAATGATCAAGAATATAAACACGATGGGTAGAATGGCGCTGAATTACGATGCTTAGCGGTAATCCTGATCCGACTTCTTCCCTGCGGCTTTATTGCTGTCGCTCACAGTGTCGGACCAATGACTCAGGAAAAATTTCTTCTCCGTCGGCAAGAACGTAGGCGCCCTTCCAATGATCGGCCTGAGTGCCGTGGTCATTTGCAAAACGACGAGCAGGAAAATGACGGTCCAGATTTTGATTCCGACGCCGAAGCTTCCGCTGAAATGGCGGAAACCAGAGTCGAGAAAGCGCAGGCCGAAACAGGTCGCGATAAACCAAAAGCTCAGGTGAAGCACGCCCATGGCAACAACCGAATCGGTGGATTGCGAAAAGATCCATGCGACCGGCGCAAAGCCGATCAGGAGAATGGTTGTTAAGGCGAGAAGGCCGGCCACCAATCCTGCAACTTCATACAGGCGGGCCTGCGATCCGTTCAGACAAGCAAAGATATAGAGACTCGGCAGACAAATCGCCGCGGAGATGAAGAGGCCGAGAACGACTTTCGCTGGTGCCGCCCAGAGTTGGTCGTGTCCCGAAAACGTTCCGGCGACAAAGCCGTAAATCACGCTAGCGATAACAAAGATCATCAATAACGCGCCGATCACGTTTTTCGCATTCGCCTGAGTAAGGTGAAAAAGGACGCGTCTGGGCTGACGCAAGATGGCTTCGAACGCCGTCAGTATCCCCGTGATCGGGATTTGTTCATTCGGATTGCTTCCCAACGGAGCGTAGGCGGAATCGCCGAGGTTTAAAGTTCCGGGAGGAATAACAGGCGGCTGTGGGTTTGGTTCGTTCATAACTTTTAGTTTGTGATTAGACGGGCATGGCTAACGGAGAAAGTTTTTGAAGGCATTAAAGACAGCCTCGTAAAAGTTGCCATGAAAGGCATCAGCTCTAAGAAACTCCACGGGCAAACCGGGAGATCCTATGAAGGGACGCAGAATCCATGAAAGCTGACTTCCCAACAACAGGTTCACCGCGATCCAGGCGAAAAAGAGTTTCATGGCGATGGCTCGACTGCCGCTCAGTTCGCGCAAGAGCTTGAGCAGACGCGCATTCGCCGCAATTCCAGCAAACGCAATGACGAAGACATCGAGCAGAAGAATGGACGCATGAACGGAGCCGCTGCCATTCACCGAAAAAGCCGGTGCATTCCAAACCAGGAAGAACATCAAGGGGCTGAACGCGCCGAGGATAGTCGCTGCGATGACAAAGCTCATCAGGATGGCCAACAACGATTGGCGAAAATTAATCTGCAAGCCCAGCAACGGCGCCATCATCCCGTTCAGCATCGCATTACCAAATGCCGTGCCTAACAGGATCAACGGCATTTTCAAAGCGACGTAACACGCTTGAGCCGGTGCCCGCCAGAGACCGACCGCCGCGCCATACAGAGAGCTCCCAATCACGATGGTCAGGATCGCGAACGCAAACTGCCGCGTCTGCCAGTTTTGAATCCAGCCCTGGAGATGCTTCGTATCGCCCCGGAGTATATCCGGGAGCGCGTGGGTTGCAGTGGGCGTTGCGGTTGATGGATTCATGCGTGAACGGAACAATTTCTTTCAAAGCGCAAGACACTAATGCTGTGTTCGATTTCGTTGATAACAACGTCCGATGTGGAAGTTCCGGCGGTGATTCCGATCAGGTCATTGTCCAGAAACCATTCCGGTTTCAGATCCCCCGCGTTTTGCACGTGATGCACCCGGGAACAATATGAAGCGCACGTGGTCACCAACTCGCGGGTGTTGTTGCTGTGCGCCCCGCCGATTACGACAACGACATCAACGTTTTTTGCCAATTCAATTGCGGCGCGTTGACGTTGTTTGGTCGGCTGGCAAACCGTATCGAGAAAGCAAACTTCAGAGTTAACAAATCGTTTGCGAATCAATGCGACGAGTTCTCTTACCTTATCAATCGGCTGCGTGGTTTGTGAGACGACGCCAAATTTCGGATGGGGCTCCAGCTGCTGAATGTCTTCAACAGAAAGAACGACATCGAAGTGAGCCAGATCTTCAGTCATGCCACGAACCTCAACGTGATCGCGTTTGCCAATAATGATGGGATGACATCCCTGCCCCACTAGTTTCTTGAGCGAGTTATGCGCGAAATGCACGAGAGGACAAGTCGCCTCGACAACATCAAACCCGCGATCGCGCACTTCCTGCATCTTCCGCTCCGAGGCGCCATGAGCCGTGATCATGACTGATTTCGTCAAAACGTTATCTAAATGCTGCGCGGTCTGAATTCCCGCGTTACGAAGGTCGTTCAGAACCATTTCATTGTGAACCAATTCGCCAAGAATGGTCAGCGGTTCGGTCGCGCCGCGTTCTTTGGCCATGGTGATTGCATCGCGGACCCCGAAGCACATTCCCAGATATTGAGCTCGAATGATTTTCATAGACTTTCACTTTGCGTTACAAAGTATAAGATCAGCTGAATGCTTTTTTGTTCAAACATTGTGAAAATTATTTCAGGTTCTTGGTTTGCAGCACAATTTGCTCAAGCAAATTGATGTATTCGGCAAAGGCTTTGCGACCTGCAGTCGTCAGGGAACAAGTGGTCAGCGGGCGATTGTTTTTATAGCTCTTTGTAATAGAGATATAGCCCGCCTCTTGCAGAATCCGGATATGCGTCGTGAGATTGCCATCGGTCATCCCCAACGTTTCACGCATCTCGGTAAACGAGAGTTCTGGCGTAGCCGCCAGCAACGACAGGATCGCGAGGCGACCCTTCTCGTGAATGACGCGGTCGAGTTGTAGAAAAGGTTCCGGATTCACGCTGCGTTCTTCCGCTTTTCCGTCAGATAAAGATAAATGCCATAAGCCAAATGGAATCCTCCGAAAGCGATTCCCATTAACGTATGTGCACTCACTGTTAAATCTTCGTCGGAACCAACAATGGCATAGATCAACGCGCTGCCGGTGATCACAAACAACCATCCGAGCAAGCGAATCCCACGTTGCATGAAAAAGCCCGCTGCATGCAGAGCGCATCCGTAAAGCGCCATCCAAATGGGGGGGAGCGTCATTTGCACGGTATCGGCGCCAGCCTGCCAAACAAAGAGCATCGATAAGACCCCGCCGAGAAAAAATGCCGGAAGCGCGGCCTGCGCGACCCGCCGCGTGGGTGGTGACCAAAAAGGCTCTGCGTCTTTGAGCGCCTGGCGTCGGACCAGGAGAAAGGCACCGATCGACGTCACGCAACTCACGGCCAACCAATAGATCGCAAACTGCTGGGCCGATTCCAGATGAGCAGAGTTGCCGATAATCGCCGCGACGATTCCGCAACAGCCCGCCCAGGTCATGATGGGCGCGAGCGCACGGCGATAGAGAGCCGAGCGTTCCATGAGCGTGCGAATAACTTGAAGGTTTTCAGAAGCCCATTTGGTTTCCATAATCACTTTGTAAAGCAAAGCTCTACTAGGGATCAAGATAAATCAAGGGGTCAGCAGACGAAAAGCTCCAAAATCCAACCTCCAAGCTCCACAGAAATTTCAAGCTATCAAATAAAATGCATCTGAACTTTTTAAAGGCGAATGGATTGGAGCTAGGTGATTCTCTGGAACTTGGTGCTTGGTGGTTGGAGCTTAATTCTTACGGCTTCACAATCACTTTGCCGTGAACTTTTCTCGCGCGAAGCAACGCAAATGCTTGAGGCACCTCGGCCAAGGGGAACGTTTTATCAATGACCGCGCGCATCTTGCCTTCCCTCACCCATTCCAGGGTTGCCGCAATATCCTTGCGATTGCGGCCATAGCTACCGATGAGACTCTGCTGTTTAACGAACACCTGCCACAGCTTCAATGAGACTTCGCGTCCGCCGGTTGCCCCACAGGTAACAATTCTTCCATTCCGCGCGAGACAGCCAAAACATTGCTGCAACACTTCACCGCCGACGTGCTCAATCACAATGTCCACACCACGCTTCTGCGTAATTCTTCGCACCTCAACCGCCCAATCTGGACTCGTGCTGTCCACGACGAAGTCTGCTCCCAAAGATTTTCCAAGAGTCCGTTTCTCTTCGGTGGAACCGGTGGTAATCACATAACCACCAAGTTTCTTTGCGATTTGAATCGCGGCAGAACCCACCCCACTTGACGCTCCGATAACGAGAACCCAATCACCTGATTTCACCTGGGATCGTTGCGTAAGCATGTGCATGGCGGTGCTGCCCGCAAGAGTTACCGCTGCGGCCGCATCGAAGGATACGCCTTCCGGCAGGGAGACCAGCGAAGAAGCGAGCACGGATACTTTCTCGGCAAATCCGCCGTCCCGTTCAATCCCAAGCAATTTCGAGTTCAAACAAACTGATTCCTCGCCTTGCATGCAAAATTCACAGTCGCCACAGAACAAATTTGATTGGAGCGCGACACGATCACCGATCCGGTGATTCACGACGCCCTCTCCGATGGATTCGATTTCTCCTGCGATTTCGCAGCCAAGCGTTCGCGGCAATTGCAGTGGAACAGGCAAGCCCCCCTGCTCCGCCCAAAGATCCAGTCGATTCAAACCACATGCCCGGACACGGACCACCGCTTCACCGGCCGCAGGGATTGGATCGGGCAATTCACGTAATTCCATTTTGCCCGGAGCGCCATGTCCCACCAGTTGATATGCCTTCATAGTTTTGCCACAGACAGTCTACACCCTAATTCAAAGGTTGGTCCTCCGAAATGTTCTGCGGAGAATGTAGGGATATCCGCGTGCTCGGCGTGGAAACGGATTATCACGCAGTCGGTTCGCCGACGGATCTTTTACGATCGAGAACCTCCCTGCCAGCGCGACGATCGACGTCGTCGTCGCAGCCGTGAACAACGGCGGCGAAGGCCCACGTTCGGAAGCAATCCGTATTGTGACTCACTAGGCGCCTGCGCCGCATAGCCGATAAGCAATAGCCAATAGACAAGTGGCGTTAGCACCCAGCCACGGGAGAGAAATGGGCGGCGCGGCAGCGCCGACCCTACCGAATATGGTAGGGCTGAGATGCTCAGCCTTGACTAAAACACAGAGTCGCCTCGGGAAACCAGGGCGGCTTTTTTGCATCGCAAACGGCAAATTTTGGTTAAACTGCGACAATGAAGATTGTCGGTGAATCCGAGGTTGCCGAAGGGAAGTCAGTAAAATTTCGCTTTGAGCGGAAAGGAAAATACGTCGACGGTTTCGTGGCGCGTTTTCAAGGCGAACTGGTTGCCTTCGAGAACAAATGCCGTCATCTGCCGCTCAGTCTGGACTACGGCGATAATCAATTTTTCTCGCGTGATGGAAAACATCTGATTTGTCAGACGCACGGTGCGATCTATGAACCAATCTCAGGCTTATGCGTCCGCGGTCCATGCGACGGTGAAAGTTTGAAGCCGATTAAAATCGAAATCCGGAACGGCGCGATCTGGCTCGCGGATTGAAGTCGGCCTTTGCTTGGCTATCGAGGAACGAGCGGAATCGCTTCATCGATCAAAAGAATCGGAAGCTTGCCGCGCAAGGGATAAACAACTTTTCCGTCTTCCCGCACGAGACCACCGTCGATTTTTTCGCTCACGACATTTCCATTTCGGCTCTGCAACTTTCCCTGCGCAATTCTCTGATTCAATTCAGCGAGCTGATCTGAATTCAGTAATGAAAGCGGCTGATGTGTTTCCGGACAGCGCAGAATTTTCAGAAGTTCCGGCGAGATCATATTTTGCGCTGGGCAAAAACGGCCTGCATCGCTTCTTCATAAATCTGCTTCACCGGTAGTTGCTTCGCTTCCGCAAGTTTACGGCACGATTCGAACTCTGGCGCCATTTGCACAATGTCGCCATTAAGTTTACCGAGCTTCACCACGACGTCACCGTGCGCGGTTTTTACCGTGAGGAAGCTGCGTAGCAATTTGCGCCGTTCACACAGCGAACGACGCACCCCAAAGGCCGTCGTCTCGCGCAATATCAGCTTGGAAAATTTATCCGCATCGGCCTCGGCGCAGAGAACCGTGAGCAAAACCCCGGGCCGATTCTTTTTCATTTGAATCGCAGTGTGAAAAACATCCAGCGCTCCGGAGGTCAAAGCCTTTTCCACGAAGGCGCCGAGGATTTCGGGATTAATATCGTCGAGATTCGTTTCGAGGACGGCGATGGTATCAATCTCCCAGTCATTGCCACTCGGAGCTTTCTCACTGGCGACTTGTGTCTCGCCCAGCACGGCGCGCAAAACATTCGGCCGCGTCTTATTGTCGCGTGTGCCTAGGCCGTAACCAATTTTCTTCGCAACGAGATGTTGCATGTGCCCGAACGATTCAACGAACTCGGCGAGCAACGCGGCTCCGGTCGGAGTGACCAGTTCGTGAGGTTCTTCGCATTGCGTCAGGGCAATACGGCGGGCACCGAGGATTTCCAACGTCGCGGCCGTCGGGACGGGGAAGCGACCATGCGCACAATTGACCCAACCGGTTCCTTCAACGACCTGTGCCGCCAGGACGCGTGGTCGGCCGAGCATATCGAGCGCAATGCAGGCGCCAACGATATCCACAATGGAATCAACCGCGCCTACTTCGTGAAAATGAACTTCCTCCGGCGGATGACCGTGCACTTTTCCTTCTGCAACGGCCACGCGATGGAACACGGAGACTGAGCGTTGCTTCACCCAATCGGGAAGCGCACTTTTGAAAATCAGATCTTTGATGGTGCGATAATTTCGACCGTGCTCCTCATCATGTGAATGGACGTGAGGCGTTCCACCATGGGAATGACTATGTCCATGAGAGTGCGCCTGAAACGGCTGCAACAAATCGGGAGCTCCGTGTTGGTGCCCATGGTCATGAGCCGCTTTCAAGTCGACGTCGAATTTGACTCCTTCGATTCCTGATTTCTGCGCCCGTCCCATGCGCAAGTGGTAACCCGGCAGATTCAGCTTACCCAATTCATTCTGCAGCGTTTGAAAATCAATACCGAGATCCAGCATCGCGCCGATAAACATGTCACCGCTGATGCCGCTAAAAATATCCAGGTAAAGTGTTTTCATTTTGGCGTATCGCTGAGGCTGTTGATTTGACTCGCTGCGTATCCAGCACCGAAACCGTTATCGATGTTCACCACGGTCACTCCGCTGCCGCAACTGTTCAGCATGCCGAGCAACGCGGCCAATCCACCGAAGTTGGCGCCATAACCAATACTCGTCGGCACGGCGATGACCGGTTTATTCACCAAGCCAGCCACGACACTCGGCAAGGCGCCTTCCATTCCCGCAACGACGATCAAGACCGTTGCACTCTGGATCGCTTCCAGCTTTCCGAGCAAACGATGCAAGCCCGCGACGCCGATGTCAGAAATTCTTTCCACATGATTCCCCATGATATCCGCGGTAATCGCGGCTTCTTCTGCGACCGGTAAATCGCTGGTTCCAGCGCACAACACAGCAATCTTCCCGGCGCGTTTGCGCAGCGGAGTTTTTTGGAAGGTGAGGCAACGCGCCAGTTTGTGATACGTCGAGCCTTTGAATTTACTTTGGACCAATCGTGCTGCTTCCGGAGAAAGCCGGGTCACGAGGAAACGCTGCTCACGTTTCATTATTTCCTTGCCGATGCGAACGATTTGCTCCGGCGTTTTGCCCGCGCCATAAATCACCTCGGGAAAATTCTTTCGCAACGATCGATGCAGATCCACTTTGGCAAAACCCAGATCCGCCGTGGGTGGTGCCTGAAAGGTCTGCAATACTTTGTCGCGGGAAACTTTTCCCGCGCGGAATTGTTCCAGCAAATCGATGGCTTCAGTGGTCGTCACGCGTTAAGAAAAATCGCACGGACTGTGTCGTTGGTCACGTCAAACTTAAAACCTCATCGCAGGCGGTTTCGTCTGGGTGAAACGCTGCTGCAACTCGGTGTTCTCATAATTCTCGATTAATTTCTCCAGCACGGTGATGGCATGCTTCAACTCCCGCCCGCGTTTGCTATCAGACACCCGCTTGGGTTCCGACCATTCGCGCACCACGATCAGACTCGGGATAATATCTGCACCATCTCGAATGGCAGCTTCAACGGATTCGAAATGATGATGTTTCGCGATGAAGGTTCGATGCGGCTCCATCACCAGCGTAAAACCATGATCGCCGTAAGCCTCGGAGAAGGCGCCGTCAATTGTGATGGCTTTCCCGCTGCGTTTGAGCGGTGTCTCGCCTTTTTCAATTTTCACCGGCACATGGCCATTGACGATGATTCCTTGTCGAACATCCACGCCGAATTCGGCCAGGATGCGATCGCAGAAGCTACGCTCGTTAATGAGAGAAAAATAAGGATTCTTCGTTTCGTGATGTGGATGGGTGTCCGCGATCAAGTCCCGCTCCAGCGTGGCAATTTTATCTTTGCCAAACAGGGGCGACTGCGGACCGCTCCATAAATACCAAAGCAGATCGAGGTCGCCTTGTGTCCCCTGCCCTTCGATGAGTTTATAAACGACCTTGTTGATCGCATCGAACATCGCACGACCTTTGTAATGTTTGTCGCCGACGGGCATGGAAAGAAACTCGCCATTCTTATCCACCGGCACGCAGGCGTGGAAAATCAAATGCTCTTCCCGCTGCAAATACATGGAACCGTGTTTGACCATCCATTCCATGTGCTTCCAGAGCTTTTCACTCGACATGAAAGAATTACGAATACGATCCAGACAAAGCCGTTCATCTTCGTTGAGCTCGTACGGATTCTTCGGATCGATTGTCGGGAAGTAATTGTCTTTGAGCTTGTACTTCACGCCGTCCAGCTCGATTTCGCCCTTCTCGAAATTAATGCGATGCAGCAAGCGGCGATCGTCCATCTTCCACTCCGAATGCCGCGCGATGGCTTGTCCTTCCAGTTTGAACTGCATGATCGCAGCCGCTTTCTGCATCCGCGCGATGGTGATCTTCTCGCGCATCCCTTCCATCTTGCTAAAGAAACAAGTCGCCGGATCGTTCGCGTACGCTTTACGCGTCAACACTTCCAACGGCTGCAACGGAATTCCATAACCTTCTTCGAGCTGGGACAAGCGGCGGTAGCGCAGGGAAATTCTAAGCACGTGACAAACCAGAGCTTCATGTCCGAGCGCCGCCCCGAGCCACGCCATGTCGTGGTTACCCCAGACAAACGTCACGTTCGGCTGCTGCATTAAATAATCGACGACGAGATCACCACGTGGACCGCGATCCCAGCAATCACCGGCAATGATCAGTTCGTCGATCGCCAGATTACGAATGGCACGACCGGTCAAATGGATCAAATGTAGAATGCGCTTGCGACGAATCAACTCGTCCACGATTGCTTCGATGTAATCGGTTTCGCGCTCAATGGAAGGCTCATGCAAAATCTCCAGGAGCAACTCGCGATATTCGCGCGGGAAAATACGCGTGGCGTGTTTGTGACTTCGACGCGACGCGAGCACACGAACAATCGTGAACAGATCGCGCAACATACGCGTCGCGTACTTCTTTTGTTTTTGCGCGTCGTTGAGGGTTTTCTCCAAGCGATTGACCACCTCTGCAGGATAGAAAATCAGCGTGAGCAACTCCTGAAATTGTTTGTCCGACAATTTGTCTTTGAAAAGCTTTTCGACCAGCGGCCGCAACGTGCCGGACGCATTGTTAATGACGTGCCGGAGTTTCTTGTCTTCGCCGTGGATGTCGCTGATGACGTGAATCGTCCCTTTGGGCAAGGTCAGTTCAGCGGAGAAGCGGACAATTTCAGCGATGGCCGCATCGATGTTTGGGATTTCGCGTGAGAGCGGACGCAGCAAGGCCAGGTCATAATCTCCTTCCGCAGTTTTATGTTCCAGTAAACTCATATCGGTTGCACTGACAACAGTGCCGCAAATGAGCGGAACATTTCAAGAGGGGGGAAAAGAATAGTTGATGAGCACCCGCTCGCGGCGCGGCGATGCCACGAGCAGTTGAATTAACCAAATTGCACGTGCTCCGAATTATTTCGGCGCGGTCTTGCTTGGGCTGATGCTATTCAACCAGTAAGCGCTCTTTTTATAAGAGTCGTAGCCCTTCTGCCCCATCGTCTCGATGATCGAACGTTCCGTTTCCGCGCGAATACCTTCCAGCGCCGCCGTGCGTTGATCTGCGGAAAGCGCTTTGTCGGCGCGCACCTTCCGGGCCTCGTCTTCCGCCGTTTTCTTCATGTCGAATACTTTGATGCCTGTTTCCTTGGGCAAACCCTGACGCGCAACCACTTTAGCGATTCCCTGGTAAGCGTAATCCTGGGTCCGTTCGTAATCTGCATATCGATCGTCGCCAAGGATCTGTTTCATCTGGGCATCCATTTCCTTTTGCGCGTCTTTCCGTTTCTTCGAATCGTCCATCGCGGCCATGAGGCCGTATTCGTCATCGAATTGCTTCTTCAGCTTGAAAATATCACGGAACTCCTTTTCATTCGGGTCGAAGCTCGCCAATTGCATCCGCATCATCATCGCCGTTTGTGACAAACGCAGTTGATAATCTTCCAGTTCCTGCGGGCTTAGAATCTTCGCCAACTCAGCATCCATTTCCTTTTGGATTTTGCCCATCCCCTTCATATCCTCTGCGTCGGGTGCACCGTCCTTCATCGATTTCATCATTTTCGCCTGAAACGTCTGGAGCAGATCAACGACCTGTCCCTGCTTGCCGTCCGGCAGAAAGTCGAGCATGTCTTGAAACGGATTTACCAGCATTCCGAGATCGGCTTTCTCTTCCGGAGCAGAGCCGAGTAACGCCGTGAGCAACTCTTTCTTCTCTTTGGCCATCGCCTGCTTCTGCTTAACCTTCTCCTCATCCAGCATGCTCGCGAACATGTTGCCCGCTTTCCAAAACTCAAATTTGTTCGTGGAAGTCGAACGCATCTCTTTGCGACGCGCTTCGAAAAGCTTATTCACGTCGGCGATGATGATATCGCGAATGGTTTCCTCCGGGCAGCCGATCGCGCGCAGGTTAACGATGTATTGGCGATAATCCTCCGATTCGACGATGCGCCAATCGATCTTCTGGGTGATCGTGTTGGTCGTCGCCATCAAAGATCCAGGTTTCCCTTTCGTACGAGAAGGGAGGTTGGCGGGCGAGGAACTTTCACTCGGTTTAACCGCTGCGACCGTTTCCGGCTTGGGTTTGTTCGCCACGAGGTAAGCCACAGCGCCGAACGCAACGAGGTTCAACGCGACGGAGAGAACGAGAATGCCTTTCATATGTTTCGATTCGTTAGAACAGTCAGACAGGTTACACGAGCTTTCATCACGGTTCATGACAACGAATCGCTCCAAACGTTACAAAGATTGCTAAAATATCATTCTGCCCGGCCCGCTTGAGGAGCGAGACAGAATGCCCGCGCCTTACTTCTTGGCGGCTTTTTTCAGAATCTTCTCCCGTTCTTTGGCCGGAATCTCGCGAATGAAAATATTGCGCCAGCGAATTTCGCCGCCATGCGTTTGCAGCTGAATCGGTCCCTCTTCGAGTAACGGCTTACTGCGATCCCAGAAGTTTTCCATCTTGGCGTGGTCGACCACCAATTTGTCGTTCAGATAGACGGTCGTGATATCTCCCGCCTGGATGATTCGGAAATGATTCCATTCGCCGAAAGGTTTGTCGGCCAGCACCAGTGGATCCTTGCCGGGCGCTCCCGCAGTATTGTTCCACAAACCGCCCGAGCCCTTTTGGCAACCCAGATTAAACTTAGCTTCTTCGGTCGAATCCCAAATCTGCACCTGTGGCGTGGCGCGCAGGTAAATCCCGCTGTCCGCTTTCGGCACCGTTTTGTAATCGATCAGTAATTCGATGTCTTTGTATTCCTTGTCCGTCGTCGCAAAGTGTCCGTGACCATCATTGACCAACTCACCATTCTGGGCGCTCCAATGCTTGGCCAGGTCGGGCTGCCATTCCGCTTTCTTCTTCGCCTGTTCTTCGGGACTGAGCGCTTTCAGATCGCTCGGGTTAAAGTGCGGCATGCTGTGCCAACCGGTCAGATCTTTGCCGTTGAACAAAGCAGTAAACCCTTTCGGCGCTTTGACATCTTTGGCGTGAGCGGTGGTATTACAGAGAGCAGCCATCGCGGAACACGCGAGGACGGCGAGAAGACGAATTTTCATAGAGAGTTCGTAATATGTTTCTGCCCTGCTGGTCAACAGGGCGGTTTCTGTTTACATGGGAGGCACGAGGCAAATTCTTCCTGCCCTCAGTGCTGGATAAAATAACTCAGGTTCTCGAGCTCAATCGCGAGATTCACATTATTGACGGTCACGTCTTCAGGCACGTGCAGAACAATCGGAGCGAAATTCAAAATACCCGTCACGCCGTAGCCAACCAGTGTGCTCGCCACTTCCTGCGTCGCGGCCACGGGCAACGTCAGAATCGCCATCCGCACGTTGTTGCGTTTGATGAACTCACCAATCTTTTCCATGCCGTAGATCGGTTGTTTCACCGGCTTATTGCGTTGCGTGGTGTCCTGGTCGAACGCCGCGAGAATTTCAAAACCTTCCTGTTCGAAACCTTTATACAACAGCAACGCCAACCCGAGATTTCCCACGCCAACGAGGATCACCGGCTGCAAACTGTTCGTGCCGAGCAGATCGGAAATCATGATGCTCAACTGTTCGACATCATAACCCAGACCTCGCGTGCCGAATTGGCCGAAGTAAGTCAGGTCTTTGCGGAGCTGCGTCGATTTCACGCCAGCGGCTTTGGAAAGTGCTTCGCTGGAAACGGTGCGAATCGCGTTGTTCTTCAAACGTTGCAGACAGCGCAAGTAAACCGACAGCCGGTAAATGGCTTTCCGCGGAATTTCTGGACGGGATGGCTTCTTCAAGCGTGTTTAGTTTAGGAACAATCTTCGAGCGGGGCAAGTTCGCTCAACAATAAATCTAATCCACAAACATGAACTCATTCGAGAGCAACAGCGCCTGCGCATATTTTTCCCACGCGGTCAGCGAACGTGTATCTTTCGCAGGACCATCATAGTCGCGGCGGGTGTTCCAGCTCGTTTGCATCGGCGGTGGTGATCCGTATTTTACTTCTACCACTTTGATCGTAGTCTCCCATTTGAACGTGTCATGCGCCAGACCGCCGCGCGGGTCGGTCACGAAATCAATGGTATCGCCGCGTCTCACTTCAATCTTTTCGACATCCGTTTTCACGGTATTGCCGAGCGCCGTCCACGACCGTGCGATACCACTCCGACTCGAGATGACCCGACTCCGCACGCCATCGCCTTTGTCGGTCAAATGTTGCAAGCTCCCTTCGATTGAGATCGTGCCATCAAAGGGCGATATCCAGCGGCGAATGACCGTCTGATGTTCCCGATTCCCGGGATGTCCCCCTTCGATGTCGAGCATCGTGTAACCGGTCGTCGGATCTGGGAACTCTTCTGAATGCTGCCAGCGTCCTTTGGTGAAGTGGATCAACAGATGAAACTCTGTCACTCGTTTCGTTTTTTCATTCACCCCGCCGTAGCCGTATTGCCAGGCCACTTTATTCGTGCGCAACGCGACGACGGATTGCTGTTCGATAAACTTCTCCGTCAACTTCCGCTCGGTTTTATCCGGCTCCCGTTGATAGATTTTTTCGTAGAGGTA
>JAQGOU010000464.1 GCA_028293445.1 Verrucomicrobiales bacterium
CAAAACCGGCCAGCCCTTCGATTGTCACCTTTTGTCCGGAGCAATAAATGAGGCCCAATACCAAAGAGGCCAGAAGAAGGATCAGTTTGAAATAAAAGCTTTGTGACTGTTCGCGGGCGGACAACCAGAAGGCGGGATTTATTTCCAGGAGACGTGTGCGCAGGTGTTTGAGTTGAGTTGCAGCACCGGGGCGAAAACGCGCAAACAGGATTTTTTTAACCTTGGCACTCTCTTTTTGCTGCCAGGTTCGCGGGGCGCAAATGCTCGCTGCAATCAAGAGGAGCCAGGCAATCGAATGGGCAACGGCCATATTATTCCAAAAATAACCAAAGCGATTCTGCATCGACTCGCTGAAGGAAAGAATGGGACTGGCCAAAGCTAGAAACGGAGAAAAGCGCGTGTCATCCCATCCCGCCCGGAACCAATCAATCAAGAGCGGAAGTCCGAGGACGGCCGCGAGCAGGAACAGAGTGCCGTTGATGGCCTTTTGTGAGTCGTGACTCAAGGAGGAAACGAATATTCCGATGGCCAGCGAAAGGAAAAGTGAGTTGATGAGAAGCAACAACATCTTGCCGAACAACTCGCCCGACACGCCGCCCAATAAGAAGGGAATGGCGAAGATAGGAAAGACAGCCAGCAAACTATATGCCGCTTGCAACGACGTTCCGGCAAGTTTGCCAAGGACGATGTCGAATCCGCGCAGGTCAGTGAGAAATAGCAGTCCGAGTGTCCCCTCACGCTTTTCTTCGCTAAGGGTGTCTGAGGTAAGAAAAAGTCCACACAACGAAGTATAAAAGAAAGCGAGCCAGCTCAATATCAGGAAGAGCCAATGCCCGGTCATCATAGAGCCAAAGCTGCCTTTACTGACGCTTTGAATTATGAGAAAGCAGCCCGTGATCAGGATCCAGAAACCGGCAGCGATGACTCTTGTCCAATAAGTCGCCTTGCGTCGAGAAGCGACGCGTAACTCACGACCGACTATGGGAAGAAAGGTCATGTGAGCGTCATCCGAGCACAAATGTGCGTTGGTCGAGGTTTGTGTAAAGCCGCCGGAGCATGAAAGCGGCAAGCACGATCTGAATAAAGAAAGAAACGAAAAACAGGGCTGAGACGTTAGCTGCGTAGCCTTGGAATAGATGCAAAAGTATTTCTATAAGCCACAAGATTAAGGGCACGAGTAACGCATAGAAGCACGTGCTCAACCACGCCAGCACGATGTTTTTGATTTTCAACGAAAAATAAAGTCCTATGACCGGCAGCGTCACCACATTGCTCATGAGAATGAGAAATCCCGTCGTTGACTGGCCTGCTCCATTAAAAAAGGTGCCCGTGCAAAAATAAACCGAAAGGATAATGACGATGGCAAAAACAAACTGGCTATAGATGCCGCGCAGTCGTCCCCAAATTATTTCTCCCACGCGCAGCGGGGAGACGAGGATGAGTTCAAGCGCACCTGTTTCTCGCTCCTTTCGAAAGCTTCCAGAAGCGCTGAGTGCGACACCGACAAGAAGAAAAAGAGTGAGGTAAGCTTGTGCGTGCCGCATGTCTTGAAAGTAAATGGTGCCGAGTAAAACAGTCTCGATCAGGATAATGGAGAAGCACCAACTCCATTTGATCAGCCGGGCACTCCAGGAATATTGTTGGAGCCAGCCAATGGGATTCTGGTTGAGAGCGCGACGCATTCGATAGTTGAAGAACGAGGGGAACATTTGCGGCGCACAAAAAAACTTTTGCCAGCGAAGTTGTCGGATTGAAGGTGGCTCCTCCTGCCGGGACCGGGCGACTCGCCGCGCCGCCAATAGCATCGCGAGCAGGAAGATGCCAAGGCAGAAAAGGAACGACTCGGCGACGATCACGCACCACGTGTGAAGCATTCCCGGACTGAGCGTAGAAAACTGGCTCCAGCCTCCCGTGGGACCAGCGACCCCTGACAGCAGAACAGCTGGCGCTACAAGCCATAGCTCAATCTTGAACAGTTCACTGCGGGACATTCCACTTCCAATAATCGGGACTTGAGCAATGCAAAGGAACACGAGAAGGATGCCAAACGCGAAGGCCAACGTTGCGGAAAGAATTTCCGCCAGGAGCAAGGTGCGTCCCCAAATCTTCCCCCATGATGAGGCAATCAATCCGGCCGACAGGGCCAAAAGGATAGCGCACAGTTCAAAGGTGAAGGCGGTATAAATGTCGACCCACGCGACGCCACCGAGCAGAATCGGCAGGCAAAGAATCGGCAAAGCCGTGAGAAAGAAAGTGAGCGAACGGAGGAAATGCACAAAGCTCTTTCCCGCGACGATGCCGCGTGGTGTGAGTGGAGTCAGAAGCAAAAGTCCCAGGGTGCCCTCCCGTTTTTCGTGCGCCAGACAATCAGCGGTCATCGCTGGAACGAAAAGATACACGACAATTAAAATCGTGGCGTGGATCATCGTGAATAGCTTTGGGCCAAGCGTTGCGGGACTGGAGCGGTCGTTCAGCGTGATGAGCGCAAAGACCACAATCACGGCAAATGCCCCAAGCACACGCAACCAATAGTTCGTTCGATTGCGCGACTCGGAGCGGAGTTCACGAACGATGACGGGTGGAATAGTCATTCGCTAATACGTTGCCATTACAGCGTTCCGTCCCACGCGATTCCGGATAAACCGACAAATTGTCGTGTTATTGAGTGTCGCCTTTGGTCACGCGCAGGAAAACTTCTTCCAGACCGAGTTCATCTTCCCACAGGCCGGTGAACTTGATTCCACACTGCACGAGAACTTCGGGCAAAAAGCTCGGATCGACATCGTGACTCTTGAAACTCACCTTAACCTGGCCATCGACAGCCACGACTTCGCTGATTTCGGGACGAGCCTGGAGAATCTCAATGGCGCGAGAGGAATCGCCGGGGACAGTGACCCAATAAACCAATCCAGCAGCCATTTGGTCACGCACGCCTTGCACAGGGCCGCTATAGATCAGTTGGCCGCGTTCGATAATGGCAACGCGATTACAAAGGTTTTGCAGCTCACTCAGGATGTGCGACGAAATGATGATCGTCTTTTTCATGCGCTGCAGTTCCTGCAGGATCGCCATCATTTCAATACGGGCACGTGGATCAAGGCCGCTCGCAGGTTCATCGAGCAAAAGAACTTTCGGGTCATGAATCAAAACGCGAGCAAGACCAAGTCGCTGTTGCATGCCGCGGCTCAACGCTCCAATGAGCGCACCACGTTTTTCGCTCAAGCCGACCAGTTCCAAAACATCGCTGACCGTCTGCTCGCGTTTACCGGAAGGAATCTTGTAACAGGCTCCGAAGAAATCCAGATACTCCGTGACTTCCATGTCTTTATAGACACCGAAGAAATCAGGCATGTAACCGATGACGTGACGCACAGCATCAGCGTCTTTGACGACATCGTGTCCGAGGACGCGCGCTGTTCCGGCGGACGGTTGCAGAAATGTTGCCAGGATGCGGAGAGTCGTGGTTTTACCGGCGCCATTGGATCCAATGAAACCAAAGAGATCACCCTGATTGATTGTCAGGTTCAGCGAGTTGAGTGCCGTCATCGCACCATAGACGCGGGTCAGGCCAATGGTTTGGACAGCTGGCAGTGGCGGCGCTTCGGTGGTTGCGGCCGGAATGATTGTTGGTGATGAAGCGTTCATGAATGTTTCGGAATGATCCAACGCAGCAATGTATCGCGATGAAGACGGCGCGGCGAAAACTGGTTCAACGGTTTCGTGTAAGAATGGTCGGCATCCCATGCGAGCAGAATGGTGTCTCCTCGCTCAGCCCATCGGGACAGGTCCATACCAGTTGGAGAACTAAAATTCTGGTAAGCGTTACCGCTATCATTCAGTTGTGAGGTAAACGAGGCGGCCATGGTGCCGAGGGCGATATTGGGAATCGTCGTGCGATTATCTCCGAAAGTGTTATGCCGCTGTTGTGTGGCTTCGCGAAGTCCGCTGCCATTGCTGCGCACGAAATCCCTGAACAAGGTGCCGCGGCTTGTATCGAACGAGAGTTTTTTCTGACCCGACGGGACATCACCAATGCTGTAAACGCGTCCGTCGAAAATCAGGTTGATGCTCTTAAGCGCTCGATCCAGTTTGTTTTGCACCGTGACTTGCAGGTTCGTTCCGGTGACGGACGTCTCCAGGACGACAGGATCTTCTCCCGATTGCAGCCAATCGCTGATGTAGAGTTGACTGGTCCAAACCGGGACTGAAACTTCGGCTGCGAAACTGTTTCCACGCTGAATGACGTCGGCCTGGCTATTCTCCTGGCCGTTGCCGTAATTGTTGGCCGAATACTCCCCGCGAAACGTAGCAAAGGGTTGATCGCTCGCGATGTTGTAACGCGCATTGCTCGGGGAATAGATCGAAGCGAAGGTCCGTCCGCGTAGCACGGACTTCTCGCCCTGCGGCAAAACATCCACGACATGAATTTCGTTCCATTCCGAATCGCCGGCGCGCAGTTTGAATCCGATGAAATAAATCAGCGCAGAAAAGCAAAGCACATAGGTCGGAAAAGTAATCCACGTCAGCATCTGCCGGTTAATCTTCTTCAACCACCAGCGGTCAAAGGGACCGATGATCACCAGATAAACCAGCAGTAACAATAACAACCAGGCCAAAGGCAGTTTGCGGACCTGTTTGCTGTCCACCATGGCCCCTAAAATTCCATCCACGGTCCCGGCGTTGTAGTTATTGTAATCCGTCGATTCGAAGAAACGTCCCGGGATCTGTGCAATCTGCGCCCAAAATGCCCCGCGATTTTTCCAGGATAAGAACGGTTCGCGTTCCGGACTGAATGCCAGCACGGTGACCCGCCCGCGACCGCGAGGGGTTTGGATAATCAATGGATGCGAATCCACAGAAAGAAGAATTTCTCCTTCACGGGCAGTTGCCGTCACTATCGGAAGAGTTGCGGCATCGAAGGTTGGATCTGCGACAATGCTCGGGTTGCTGCTATCTGAGACAGATGTCTTGGCTTTCGCGGTGTTCTTCTTGGAACTTTTAACGATCGTGGTCTCCTGAGAAGTCGAGGCGTCTTTAACGGTTTGACGCAATAAATCCGAGAAGTCCTGTCCCGGTTTAACTTCCGCCGTGGAATTAAGTTCGCATGGCAAAAGACCCTTTAACCAAGGGGTTGCATTGACGTCGCCAGCCTGTTCGACGCCGAGAACCAGATGTCCGCCACCGTCAATCCATGCGAGCAACGCCTGCACCTGCGGCATTTTCAAATCCAACGCGACTTCGGAATTCAGATACAGGGTGCCGAGACCTTCAAGTGCGATCGGGTTGTCTGGAAAAAAGGTGGCCTGCATCCGCGTCACAATCGGATTCTGTTCCGGTTGATTCTTGTTTTTTGGTATCGGAAGAATCGGGGCGCCACCAACAGATCGCGACAGCGAGGCGACAAGAGGCGTTCCCCACGCGATGTTTTTCACATTTTCACGGCCGATATTTTGTTCGGAAATCGGTTTACCACGTTCGTTCAGCAACCGCGCCGTCCAGGTCGAATAACGTGAACTGGAAAAACTCGGGATAATCACCCGCTTCGTGGCGCCGGTCGTCAGTTCCAGAGGCACACGACGCGCCTGGCCACCTCCACCCGCAGAGACTTCAATGATCCCGTTAAAGGAGGGCCCATCATTCTGCACTTCGCACGTGATCGGAAACCAGTTTCCTTCGGGAACGGCGCCGTTGAATCCGACAAAGACATCGAAACGGAGTGCGTGAGCGGAAGTGCAAAAAACGAGCAGCAATAGGATCGAGCAAATCCGAGCGGTGATGAAGTGCTTCAGCAAAAAATGAAAATGCTTGAACGAAGTTCGCCTCAGCGGGTTTCCGGGATGTCGCGCCATGCTGTTTGTTTGACCTGCGCTGTTATATTCGTGTTTGTTGCACACGGAAAGGCAATTCTTGCCAACCGCGTCAATCAGTCAGACACCGAACGTGCAAATTCGTTTCACGATTTCTACGATAATCTGCCGACGTTGGCAGTTCCGGACATTCGAAACCTCTCAAACAGTTTCCGCACTAGTACGAAATACAGCTGCCGCCGCTTGAACCTCATAAGATTTCACGAGAACGTAGTTCATGCGAACGCAGATTCTTTTCGCCGTGTTCGTAGTTGTTGCTTTAACCGGGTGCGGTCGAAAAGATGAACACCCCAATGGACGTTATGGCCAGGCCGGCTTGACCACGGGTGCCAAGGACACCGGTACGAATACCGAGACGAACTATCCGCCCAATGAAAACAACCCTCTACATCGGGTGGCTAAATAAACTCCACTCACCTTCGGTCTATTTTAAATTCAAAGCGATGAAATCGTAAGCGCGCTGACGAACGTCATCAGGAAAGTTGTGTGGACAGTCAGGATGTTCAACGTGGATTTTGTCCTCGGCGCCGTACAGTTTGTAGGCTTGGTTCGCGGTGACCAGGATGCGGTCGACGCTCTGCCATTTAAAATTGGCGTCTCCTGTCGGGGCATTGACGAAAAAGGCTCGCGGTGCCAGTGCCCCGGTCATTTCGTGGAAGTCGAACGGTATTGTTTCCAGTGAGGAAGAGTAATTCGCGAGCTTCGGCATGTATCGTTCTTGCGTCCAGCCTGCGATCTTTCCGCCCATGTAATCCAGATAGGAATCGAATCCACAACTCGACACGATCACCTTGATACGGGGATCGAAGACAGCCGTGTAAATCGAATTGTGTCCACCGAGCGAGTGTCCGATCGCAGCGAAGTTTCCGCGCTTTACGTAAGGCAGCGATTCGAGCAGGTCCAGAGCGCGCATATTATCCCAGATGGCTTTCATCGTGCCGCTTTGGTAGCCGAGTTTCTTCAGGTCGGGATTATATTTGGCCATGATTGGATATGCCGGAGCGATCGTGACATATCCACGTTCCGTAAGTTCCTTGGCATAACCGCGGTTTTCTTTTGGGCTTAATCCGACAACCGTTTTGTTTCCATCCGCGATATCGGTGGGATGAAGGCAGAGCACGGCCTGGCATTTCTTCTTGTTGGTGAGGGCGACCTTTGGAATCAACAGATAAGCTGGAACACGTGAGCCCGGTTCAGATTGATAGGTGATCAGGCGTCTGACGTAAGTGCCGCAATCGGTCTCCTCTTCAATTTTGACGTCCAGGGCGCATCGTTTCTCTTTCCCCGGCACGGGCCCCATGATCTGTTGCATGCCATTGAGGATTTCCACGCGGCGCTTTTTCCAATCGCCGATGCTTTTTCCTTGAACGACCATTCCGTCTCGATGATAGGCGAGAAGGTTCGTTCGATCGAGGCGTGTGGACTCGTGCTCGGCGAAAGCGGGCAGGGAACTCACGACAACGATCGCCGCCAAAGAACCCTTCAAAATTCGTGCGATGAAATTCATGGGCGGAGCTTATCGTGCAAACAACGAAAGTCGATACTGCCTTCAACTCAGCTGCTGATACGTATCCACCCGAATTGATCCTTGCGCACTTTGGGCGACATTATCACTGGGAAACAAGGAACGCAGATGACGATCGCCGAGAAAATTGCGGAAGAACTAAATTGGGTCGCGCCAGATTGGAATTGGGATTGTACCGAGAAACCGTGCGACTCAAGAGTTTTGATTGCGCCCATCCGGGTGAAGATTTCCGCAAGTCACAAAGAAACCAGCGCAAAAACGATCCCGATTGAAGTTTCCTGTCTCACTTCGACAAACCTCTCTGAAACCGCCGTGTTCGTTTGTCAGATACTCATGATCGCGACGCCTGGCGGATCCCGGGCCAAGGCCCTTCTCGTTGAATAGAACGCAGTTAAACAACGGATGAACACTGATAAAAACACATGAGGTGGGATATTCAGATATTGATTGCTTATAGAATATTTTCCCTAAAATCCCCCTGCGTCTTGCTTTATCCGTGTCCATCTGTGTCAGCCAGAACAGAGATCAACTGCACCGCTCGCAGATGCTGATCCGTGGTTAAATTTTTTGTCCGGTGATCCTGTTGCTTGACAATTGTCACCCGCGCCAAAAGTCTGTCGCCGTGAAAATTAATGAACTGGTGCGGCACGGTGTCGTCGCGTTCGCCCTCGCGGCGTTACTTTACGTCGTGACGTACCGCTGGATTCAGTATCGGCGCGAATTTCGGGGCCCCTGGGTGGTTACTTTTCAAAGTGATACCAATGGAACCCCGTCTGTGGTGGTTTCCCAACCCGCCCTTAACATCGCCGATCAAAAAATCATTTTCGCTGACCAAAAGGTTTCTGATACCAACATCATGCGCACGTATCGCTATGACGGACCGAAAACCAATGCGTCCTTTGGTGAAGTGGTTTTCCAGGACCCCACATTTTTGCCTGGAACCATTACGTTCAACTTCTGGGGGCATGGTGTGGAATTAATGCCGCGCACGATGGTGATCGATCAACAGGAAATTCCGTGGCATTCCCAAACGAACATGGTGCTGACCGGACCCGGGAAGTTCGAACGTCGCAAGGTCAAGAAGCCTATCTTCAATTAAGCTAAAGTTGTTTTTAAGCGCGAGAGGCGTCGATTCACGCGCCGCTGGTTTGGAGTCCCGGCTTCAGCCGGTAAAGCGTCCGAACTGCAGCCTATATGAAAACTTTACACCGGCATCGGAATCGTATGCCGCGCCGCCTAAAGGCGGGACTCCAAACCCTTACTGGGTCTTCAGCCACGCAGGTGAGAAGGCCAATCCCTTCAAGTTCTACAAAGTCACTCTACTTTTCCTTGGCTGGCTCTTCGGCGTTGCTCCGCAGTTTTCTTTCCAGTTCCGCCACGCGTCGGACTAATTCCGGCAATTGCTGTGCGGCGATTAACTGGCGTTTCATCTGTCGATCCGGCTGGGCAGGGGACCCAAACCATTTTTCGCCGTCGCCGATATTCGTCATCACGCCACTTTGCGCGGAGATGATGACCTTGTTGCCAATCTTCAAGTGCCCGGCCAATCCGACCTGTCCGGCAATCGTGGTTTGATTGCCAATCTTGGTGCTTCCGGCAATTCCGACCTGCGCAATCACCAGGCAATGTTCACCGAGTTGCACGTTGTGGGCGATTTGCACGAGGTTATCGATCTTCGTTCCCTTGCCGATGGTCGTAGGCCCGAGCGCGCCGCGATCGATCGTCACATTCGCGCCGATCTCGACGTCATCGTGAATGATGACGTTTCCGATTTGCGGCACTTTGCGATGCACACCTGAATCAAAGACGTAACCGAAACCATCCGAGCCAATCGCAGATCCGGCGTGAATGCGCACGCGATGACCGAGTTGGGTATTCGTATAAATCACCACATTCGGAAACAGATGGGAGCCATCGCCAATGGATGAGCCAGCGCCAATATGATTTCCACCCTGCAAAATAACCCCGCGACCAATTTTCACTTTTTCACCAACCACACAGTGCGGTCCAATATGCGCAGTCGGATCCACGGTCGCGCTCTCGGCGATGACGGCCGTTTCGTGAATGCCCGGCGCAAACTTCTGTTCTGGAAAAAACAGCGGCAGCACTTTCGCAAACGCAATCCGCGCGTTCGGGACTTTGATGACGGTCTTCTTGCTCGCCGGAAAATCTTTATCCACCAGGATGGCGGATGCGGCGCTGTCTTCGGCCGTTTTGAAATACATGTCGTTTTCAGCGAACGTGAGATCGCCCGGTTTCGCGGAGTTTGCCGGGGCAAAACCGCTCAGTCTGGTTGACGTATCGCCAAGGACTTTTCCGTCTAATTGTTTTGCAAGTTCAGCGGCGGTGAAGGGCATGCGTTTCTCTTAATCTCATCAATTACGTTTGATTCGTTGACTTCAAAAATTTGTGTCACTATAAAATCGTCAACCAACAATTCAACCTCAAGTTGCGGAGAAAATTTATGAGCAGAAAAATTCGTTACGGCATGGTAGGCGGCGGACGCGGCGCATTCATCGGAGCAGTGCATCGCATCGCAGCGGCAATCGATCAACAAGTCGAACTCGTTTGCGGGGCGTTTTCCTCGGATCCAGAGCGTTCCAAGGCGAGTGGCGCTGACCTCTTTCTTCCGCCCGACCGTTGCTACGGCACGTTCGAGGAGATGATTAAGGCTGAAGCCAAGCTCCCCAAAGAGCAGCGGATGGACTTTATTGCCATCGTTACGCCCAATCACATGCATTTTCCGCCGGCCAAGATGGCGCTGGAGAATGGATTCCATGTGTTGAGCGACAAACCTGCCACGCTAAATCTCGCCGAAGCCAAGAAACTGCGCGATATCGTCAAGAAAACCGGGTTGATCTACGGCCTGACGCATAATTATACCGGTTACCCGCTCGTCAAAGAAGCCCGCAACCTGATCAGCAGTGGAAAGCTCGGCAAGATCCGCAAAGTGGTCGTCGAATATCCGCAAGGCTGGCTCGCGACCCGACTCGAGGCTTCCGGACAGAAACAAGCCGCATGGCGCACCGACCCGAAACGCAGTGGAGCAGGGGGCTGCGTCGGCGACATCGGAACGCACGCGGAGAATCTCGCCGAATATATTACCGGCCTCCAGATCGAAGAGCTCGCCGCCGACATCACCACGTTCGTCAAAGGTCGCAAGCTCGACGACGACGTCAATGTCCTGATCCGTTTCAAAGGGGGCGCGAAAGGAATCCTGCACGCCTCACAAATCAGTGTGGGCGAAGAAAACAATCTGAACATCCGTGTTTACGGCGAAATCGGTGGGATCGAATGGCATCAGAAAGAACCGAACACGATGCTCGTGAAATGGCCGGATCAACCGATGCAAGTCTATCGCACGGCCAACGGTTACCTCAGCGACGCCGCCAAAGCTGCCGGTCGCACGCCGCCGGCGCATCCGGAAGGTTATCTCGAAGGGTTCGCAAACATTTACAAAAACTTCGCCAACGCCATTCGCGCCCGTGACGAAGGCAAGAAGCTCGGCAAAGACGATGTCGCCAACGATTTCCCGAAAATCGAAGATGGCGTCCGCGGCATGGCCTTCATTGAAGCAGTCGTGAAATCATCCAAAGGCAACGCCAAGTGGACGAAGCTGGATGTGAAGTAATCAGCGGCATTTAAATTCAAAGGCGCGGAGCAATCCGCGCCTTTTTTGTTTTCAGCATCGAAGAAACAAAAAGGCCGCCCGGTTTCCCGGGCGGCCTTGTGGCCGTGCGCTAGCACTTGTCTATTGGCTATTGCCTATCGGCTATGCGCCGCAGGCGCCTAGTGCGTCACAATACGGATCGCTTCCGAACGTGCGCCTTCACCACCGTTGTTCACAGCAGAGACGACGACATCGATCGTCGCATTTGCGGGCAGGTTTTCGATCGTGAAATCGAGATCCGCCGGCGAACCAATCGCCCGATACTCCGCATCCACACCGAGCACACGGATATACACACGGTAATAACTCGCGCGCACCGACGCCTCCCATTTCGTTGCCGCCGCCGTCGGTCCGATCAACGTCACCTTCAATCCGGTGACCTGGTCCGGCGTCTCATCCGCACCCGGGATGTTGAAGCCGTATTTCAACCAACGTCGATCCAGCGGTTCCAGGTGATTTCCCAGTTCCCGGTAAACAGCGCCGATACGTTTGCGCACGACCTCGAACTTTCCATCGCGCACATCCATCGACTCTTTGACGGTTGCTTCCTGTGACACGATCGCCTGTTGAGCCGCCACCAGCGCCGTGTATAACGTCAGCGCCCTTGCAGCCGTGACATTGATCGCCGCCAGTTCGTGCGCCGGATTATTGGTGAAGTGCGAACGAATCGCCTGCAGCATCGCCATGATGTCCTCCTCCGAATCGGGCAACGCCAGGTTGTCCCTAAAGCCGAGCGCGGTCCACAAATCGGAATATTCGTAACCGAATATCAATTTGAGCAGATCGCGCACGACACGGATGAACTTGATCGCCTCATTCATTGCATCAATGAACAGAGAACGGCGGGTTGCTTTCACTTGCTTGGCTTGTTCATGACCACCACAGGCCATAACCAGGTTAACTAGCTCTTCGTTGATATCATCCTTCACGTTGTAGTGAAGAGTGACGCCGGCACCGAGCTCGGTGATGCCGCCGATAACCAATTCCGCGGCATTCATGGCCGCTGGAATTGTTTGTATTACTTTTTGTTTCATATGTTTTACTTTCTTTGTATAACTGCGCGCGACGACATCGACGGTTTCTGTGAATGAACAAACGTCCGTTCACCTGCGATTTGGAAGAGAGTTTGTTTTGTTGTTAGTTCTCTTCCGCGCCTTCGCGTTGTCCGGTGATTGATTCCTCAATTATCGAACGCCCCCAGTATGGCAAAAGTAAAACCGCACCTACTGCGGTTTTACTTTTTTTCTGAAAAAAGTTTAAAATTTCTTCTAAACCCTTGGGATCAGAGACTTACGAAGATAAAATCCAGCGTTTCACGGCATAGGGGCCGTAAATAGTTTTTGGAAGTTGGAGGGAATTTGACGTTTAACCACGGATGGACACAGATTCACACGGATTGGAAGGAGAAGTTCGACACGATTATTACGATTTTCTTTCTGCCTGCATATTAAGCAAATTACATCGTTAAGGCGTTTACAAAAATTCGATCTTTAAACTTCAAGCTTTGAACCTAAGCTGCTTTCCAGCAATGGCGCCTCTGGTCCATTTTATCACCACGTCTGCAAGCAGGCAATTTGGCGCACAACAAGGGCAATCTTTCCGTCAGCCGGATGTCCTATTGCAAACTCGAACATTAGCTTTCCATCCAAATTTAAATTAACTAATGGCTCTTCAAGAAAAATGCGTGTTCGTCGAGTTGAACCGACACTTTCGCAACCTTAGTCCAGAAGCGAAAACCGAAGAGGCCGCTATGGAAAGCTATACCATTGAGTCATTCTCGGAAATAACCGGGTTTGATTGGGAGGAATTACTAAAACAGAATAGAGCGATTATTTTGGGCGAAGCTGGAAGCGGCAAATCTTGGGAACTCAGAGAACGCACGCGCCTACTTAACGAGCGCGGTGAATTCGCTTTTTTTATACGCCTTGATCAATTAGTGGACCGCCAGTTGCAAGATCTTTTTGATCAGGAAGACGCGAGTCGATTCGTTCGGTGGAAACAAAGCGGAAAGGCCGCCTACTTCTTTCTTGATTCGGTAGATGAAGCCAAGTTTAGGAAGATTTCCGATTTTCACGCTACCTTGAACCGGTTTCGTATTGATGTCGGACCCGAATTAATTTTCCGAGCCAAGCTATATCTCAGTTCCCGGATTAGCGAATGGAAGCCTTTAACGGATGGATTCGAGTTTCAACGACTTTTCCCTATCGTTCCTTTCGCAAAACGTAACAAAGAGGGGCAATCAACGGAAATCCAGAGACCGAAGGACAATTTCTCCATCGTACAGTTAGAGCCACTGGATCGGAAGCAAGTCGAGAGATTTGCTTCGGCGAATAAAGTTGATAACGTCCAAGCATTTGTTCGTGCGATCGATAAAGCGTTCGCCTGGGAATTCGCTCGCCGCCCTTTGGATGTTGCCGATTTGATTAATTTCTGGAAGGCCAACGGCCGTGTTGGCTCTCTGACGGAGCTAATTCGCTTCGATCTTCTTTCCAAATTGAGTCCGCGCGAAGGCAGAGATGAGTTTCCTTTGTCTGAAGCCGAAGCGCGGGAAGGAGCAGAATGGCTTGGCGCAGCGAGCGTGTTCTCCCGAAAGTTTTCTTTTGACGTTCCAGACGACAATCCAGCAAGCATTGACTCGTTAAATTTGAGAGCCTGCCTTCCCCCTCATTGGAGGGATGATCAAATTCGCGCATTACTCAATCGGGCGATTTTTGACGGTGCCGTTTATGGGCAATTCCGTTTCCATCATCGGCGAGTTGGTGAGTACTTAGCCGCCATGTGGATTACAAATCGTCTTGAAAAAGGCTGTCCACATTATGTGCTGGAAGATCTTTTGGTGGAGATCGTGCGTGGCCGCAAGGTTTTGCGCCCTTCTTTGCGACCGATTGCGGCTTGGCTGTGCTGCGGAAACAAACCCTTCAATCAATTCGTGCGCACCTTGGTTCTCGAAACCCATCCCAATATCCACTTACTATACGGTGATCCGTCCGCGCTCTCCTTGGATTATCGGCGTCAGGTTTTGGTTTCCTTGTCTAATATGTCCAGAGCTCGCCAAAGGATATG
>JAQGOU010000469.1 GCA_028293445.1 Verrucomicrobiales bacterium
GTCCTTCCTCGGATGGGCCAAATTCCTGCGAAAATAAATTGGGGAATTACGATATAGGACCGAATTCCCGGAAAAGAAAGTTAACAAAGTACGACTGAGTCGCGATTTCCCGGAAGAGAAAGTTAACGAATGCGCGTAAAACCCGATTTCCCGGAAAGATAAGTTAACGACTTCGCGTAAACCGGAGTTTCCCGGAAAGAAAAGTTAACGAAGTACGCTATTGGACCGATTTCCCGGAAAACAAAGTTAACAAATACGCGCAAAACCCATTTTCCCGGAAAAGAAAGTTAACGACTTCGCGTAAATCGGAACTTCCCGGAAAGAAAAGTTAACGAATATTCGGGTTTCGGGAGTTTTCTGCCGCAAAACAATCGGGATTGGCCTGTTTTTCGGATTTTCTGCGATCAAAACGAGGTGAAATCGGGTGTTTTCGGAAAATCTGACAGGGGTTTCAAGGTCCATTCGCGCGAGACCGAATTTTCCCGCCGCTTCGGTTCTGGCTTGCGGGAATGACGGCGATTTTTCACAGTCGGCGTCATGGGTATTTCGAGTTTTTCCAATTCTGGAACCGTACCGGCAGCGAAATGGGACGAGAAATTGGTTTTTGCCGCGCTCATTTCACAGCCGCGTCGAAAACTGATGTTCGCGCTGGCGGTGGGCGGTCCGCAAACGGCCGCAAATCTGACGCAGGCGGGAAGAGGCAAAGGTCGGTATTGTAAGACAGCCACCGGTTACCTCGATAGAACGCTGAAGAATCTCAAGGTGCTGATCAAAGCGGGGATCGTCGTGCAGTTGGAAGATCCACAGGACCAACGTCGGTGGCTCTACGCTTTAGCACCAGGGCTGAAGGTAATCGTCGGTGACGGCGAGACGGTGTTTGATTTTGATTTCGTTGTGGCCCGGTTGTCCGAGGATGGAAATTGAGGCTTTTACGTGGAGCGTGCTTTTGCCAGATCAAGAAACACAATGATGGAAGGATTTCTTCATCAACGAAGGTTAGCTCGCTGGTTTTAACGACAGAAAAGATTCCAACGGTGGTGTGCTGGCGATTGCCTGCGTAGACGACCGGCCGTCAGCGGAAAGCACGTCCAGTGCAATCCGCCGACGGCGACGATCCCAGACGAGAACCCGTCGATGGAAAAGCGGAAGCGGATTGGAAACACGCCAATACTGAACAGCGCCATCGCAATGATCCCAAACGCGAACAGCCCGTCACCATCTTTCCGCCGGGGTTACGTCACGAGTTGCTTCAGTGCCCGGACGATGCCTTTCAGATGAAAAGCAACGTGGGGCCGATGGTGGCTCTTGGCTTCCCCGATCAGGCATAACCAGTGGAGCCTGATCTGCTCGGATGGACTTGGATAGAAACCTTCGTTCATGGCAGACACCTCCCTTCATTGCACAATGATTTTGCCGGTCATGTGAGGATGGACCGAACAAAAGTAGGTATACGTGCCGGGAGTCGAGAAGGTGTAAGTGAAGGCTTCGTCGGTATCCAGCGCACGCGACTTGAACTTCTTTTCCGGGCTCGTGACCGTGTGCGGCACGTCGTCCTCATTGACCCAGGTTACTTTCGTGCCGGTGTGGATGGTCAGCGCCCGCGGTGTGAAGTTGAAGTTGGTGATCTTCACTCTATTTGGATCGGTTTTGGTTTCCGCCGCGAGGCTCGCGACAGAAACTGCGGCAGTGATTGCGATGATTGTAATGATGTTTTTCATAGTTGTTCCTTTCGTGTGAGTTAAATCGTTTTCCATGTTCATGATGTCGCGAGGGTCGAATCGATGACGGCCAGTGCGCTGTTGCCTTCGACATACTTGACACTGGCCAACCCGAGCAGGCTGCGGAGTTTGCTGGCCGGCACATCTTTGATCGGTCCGGGTGAGGGCGCACTGCCCGGTTTTGGTTGCGGGAACGCGGTGGACATCGCGGTGTGGAAAGCCATCGTCCCTTCCACTTTCTGCACGACTTGATGGATGTGCCCGTTCAGGATGGTCACGGAGCCGAACCGCTTCAGGTAACCGAGCGCCTGCTCGGAATCGTCCGTGCCCCAGCCCCAATCCGGATAAACGGTCCAGAGCGGAATGTGGGCGAAGACGACGATCGGCGTGCTGCTGGAGCGACCGCTCAGATCATCCCGGAGCCAATCCAATTGCTCGCGGCCCAGCAAACCGAGGCCGCCCGCCTTGAGATTCAAGACGTTGACGAGGCCGATGAAATGGACCCCCTTGTGGTCGAAGCTGTACCAACCGCCGCCTTTCGCCCCTTTGCCATAACGCTCGCGGTAGGCTTGGCCATTGTCTGTCAGGACATCATGCTCGCCAGGCACGAAGAAGATCTGGCTGGTGCGCGCGCTTTTGAGCACTTGATCGAGTGTGTCGAATTCCGAGGGTTTCGACAGATGGGTCAGGTCTCCGGTATGGAGGATGAAGTCTGGTGGCTCGGGCAATGCGTTGAGCCGCTCCACCGCTTCTCGCAAAGTGGAGGTGACATCCTTGTTCGGGTCCTTGGTGAAACCGATGTGGCTATCGCTGATTTGCGCGAAGCTGAAGCTCCCTTTGCCGAGCTGAGGCGCGCCTGGCCCGCTGAGAACCTCGGAGCGCAAGATGCCGCCGTTCATCGCGTAAAGAACTCCGGTGCCAACCCAGGCCATGCATTTGAGGAAACCGCGGCGGTCGATGCCGTCGTGGTGGTGATCGTGAATGATTTGATCGTTCATAGTAGTTATCTCTTTCTCATTGGGTGATATTCTGTTCTCACTAGTTCCAAAGACGTAGACTGCGTAATTGCGTGAATATTCCCGGGAACGCGGTAAATTCTTTCTTGGGAATAAAATCGTTGCCGCGCCAGTCTGGATAGTAACGGGCCGTGAAAGACGGAGAGAACCACCGTGGAAGAAAAGGACAAACTCGCACGTTTCGAGCAGTGCATGATGCCGCATATGGATGCCGCTTACAATCTGGCTCGCTGGTTGACTGGCAACGAACCTGACGCCCAGGACGTTGTCCAGCAGGCGTTCTTGCGCGCGTTCAAGTTCTTTGGCGGTTTTCGTGGCGGGGACAGCCGTTCCTGGCTGCTGCGCATCGTGCGCAATAGCTTCTATGATTGGGTCGGAAAACAGCGACCGCTCGACACGAGCTTCGATGAAGATCTTCACGGCATCGCCACCGAGTCCCCCGCGCCTGATGCTGCTTTGTTGGAAAAAGCAGACAAGCAGCTGGTCCACGAAGCGATCGGGCAACTGCCAGCGGAATATCGCGAGGTGCTGGTCATGCGTGAGCTCGAAGACCTTTCCTACAAGGAAATCGCCGACGTGGCCGACCTGCCGATCGGCACGGTGATGTCGCGCCTGGCCCGGGCGCGGGAGCAATTGCGCCAGGGATTATTGGAACGAATGCGGAGAGACTGAAATGAAGTGCCAAGAAATGATAGAACTGTTGCACGGACTCCTCGACAAGGAGCTGGATCCGGTCCGGAGCCTGGAGGCTGAGCAACACCTCAAAGAATGCCCGGCGTGCGCGCGACGCTACGAGGAGGAGCAAGTCTTGCGCAAAATAATAGCGGGCGGCTCATTGTATTATGAAGCGCCGCGGAGCCTCTCCAGGAACGTGCGCAGCGCCCTGCGACTGGCCAGTCGAGCGGAGGCGGCACCTGTTTCCCGGAGTTGGAGTTGGGACCTTGGCAGGCTTTGGCTGAGAGCACGACTGCTGCCGATCGCTGTTGCTGCGTTGGTGCTATTGTTGGTTCTACCCTCGCTCGTCGGTCCCTCGACCGAAAATCGCCTCGCCCAGGAAATCGTTTCGGCCCACTCCCGCTCTTTGATGGCGGATCATCTGACCGATGTTACCTCCACCGACCAACACACGGTTAAGCCGTGGTTCAGTGGGAAGGTGACGTTTTCGCCGCCGGTGCCGAACCTCTCTAGCCAGGAATTCCCGTTGATCGGTGGACGTTTGGATGTCCTGCAGGAACAGCCGGTGGCCGCGATGATTTACCAGCATCGGAAACATTTCATCAATCTCTTCATCTGGCCTTCCACCCACGGCGACAGCCGCGAGAAACTTTCGGCCCAACGCGGCTACAACCTGATCCACTGGACTCAAGGTGGCATGAACTGCTGGGCGGTGTCGGATGTGAACCGGGCCGACTTACAGCAATTTGCTCAACTGGTGAAGGCTGTCTTGGAAAAGGAATAGGGCCGAGGGGCTGCAAAAGTGACTCCGCGCCGCAGATCAACGTACCGAGCCCGGCTGAACCTGATCTTATCTCACCTTCGCGAGATCGTTGAAGACGATGATTGAAGGATTGCCGACCGGTGTGTATTGGCCGGTGAATTTCAGAGCGCCGGTTTTGCGATCGACGCGGAAGGTGGTGACGTTGTCTCCGCGCTGATTGCAGACATAGAGGAAGCGGCCTGTGGGATCGAAGTTGAAGCTGCGGGGATAATTTCCGCGCGTCGGTTCTTCGCCGAGGAACTTCAGCTCGCCGAATTTGTTTACGGAAAAGATCGCAACGGTATCGTGCAGTCGATTGCCGGCGTAGACGAAACGGCCATCAGCCGAAACCAGAATCTCGGAGCAGAAGTTACTTCCCGCAAATCCGGGCGGCAGGCTGGAGATGGTTTGTCGCGAGGTGAGTTGTCCCTTCTCGGCATTGTAATCGAACAGGACGATATTCGAGCCTTCTTCTTGAATGGAGTAGAGCCAGCGTCCGTTCGGATGAAAATGGAAATGTCGCGGCCCGTCGCCCGGCGGCAGCGAAATCCACGCGGGATCATTCGGCGTGAGCAGACCTTTCTCGGCGTCGAATTTCCAGAGGACGATTTGATCCATGGCAATCTCAACGTGCAGAACAAACCGTCCCGATGGATCCGTCTGGACCATGTGTGCGTGAGTGCGATCGTGTCCGCTGAAGGCGTAAGTGCCGAGCGGCGGATTCGTCGCGCGCGCAGGACCAATTTTTCCGGCATCAACCTTCACGTCCGTGGCCTGACCCAACGAACCATCCGGCAGAATCGGCAGCACCGAAATCGAACCGCCGAAGTAGTTGGCGACCAAAAGGAATTTTCCGGACGGATGCACGCTCACGTAAGTCGGACCGGCACCGCCGGAAGGAACGGTGTTGAGCAGTTTTAATTGTCCATCGGCGCGATTGATGATGAAGGCGCTCACTGTTCCTTCTTTGGTGTCGCCGACGCGATCTGTCTCGTTGGAGGAATAGAGCCGATTACCAGCGGCATTCAAAGTCAGGCAGCTCGGGCTGGTTCCCATTTCATGGATACCGCTCGGTGTCATCGCACCGGTTGTGCGGTTCACCTGGAAGATGTGGATGCCGCGTCCATTGCCGGGCGGCAAATCCACCTGGGTCGGCAGCATATCGCGAAGCGGGGAACTGAAGGTGCCGACGTAGGCGATGAGCGGCGCGGCGGCGTTCGGTTGCGCGCTGGCCAGTCCGGTGAGCAGGGGCGCCGCCCCTGCCGCCGCGGCCGAGGTCTTCAGGAAGGAGCGCCGGGAGCCGTCGGCCGCGTGCATGGTGGGTCGCCCGTCGGGTTGAGGGGTAGGCATCATACCTGCCGCGACCGGCGCGGGCTCGCCGGACGCGGAATTGCCGTCCCCCACC
>JAQGOU010000470.1 GCA_028293445.1 Verrucomicrobiales bacterium
CACCTCGTCTCCTACTTTTTCGGCCGTAGAGCAGGGGGCCTTGTTGCCGAGATGCAATGCCCTCCTATCCGCAATACCATCAACGGTATTTCTTGCGGGTCATCTTCACTTTTTTGGTTTGGCCGGATTCGAAACTGACTAATTCTACGGTGATCTTCGACCCAACCGGACCAAAAAGCAGGTCAGCTACTTCCTTCGACGGCAGCCCTTTCAGTGGCGTGTTATCGATGCTGATGAGGACATCTCCCGCCATAATCCCAGCTTTTTTTGCCGGCGAATTGTTAATCACCCGGGTAATTTTGACCTGCCCTCCTATCAAATCGGGATCAAACAGTGCACCGATGGCAACACGACTGGGATCCCGTTGTCCTTTGGATCCAACAGAGGCGGTCGGAGCAGGCTCCGCGACCGGCGCGGATGGCTCCGGGGTCGACACCGCAGGCTGCGGCTCGGGAGTTGATGACACCGGCTCCGGTTGTGGGGCAGATGGCGCCGGCGCAGTTGTGAGTGTCTCCGGCTTTGCGGCGGATGACTCCACCACGGGCGCTACGGTTGTTTCACTGCGAGATTTCCACCAAAGAAATGCGCCGCCCGCCATGGCAAGTAAAGCGAGCGCCCCTACGCAGGCTCCAATTACCATCATTGTGTCGCTCTTATGCGCAGGCGCAGCCGGCAGCGGGGCGACAGACGTGAATTGTCTTTGAATCTCCTCATTACCGCGTTCCGTTGCATCCAGCCCGCAGGTCGGACACGCCACCGTGCTTGGCATCTGACCGTCGATCGGTTCCACGTCAAAAACAAAGTCCTGTCCGCAGGTGCATTGAATGGTAATAGAAATCATATTGGACAAACCCTGGAGTGCGAGAGTTGTAACAATCACACCTACACACCGCAAGCGATTAGTTACCCCTGACTAAAAGTTGTGGGATCTAGAGCGATTGCCAAAGAGATTTCCGGATTGCCACGCTCGTAACGGACCGCGGCTGTATGTAACGCAAGAGCCAGAGCGGCCCGGAGCCACCGTAAACGATCTCTTTCCAGGAGGTGTTCTGCCGTGTGTACCGCTGCGCTGGTCTACGACACACAGTCCTTAAGTTAAAAGGCCTGCGGGATGAAATGGATCGGTTTCGTCGTGCGCCCGGGGGCGTGCGTATTCTGTTGGCCTCGACCGTCTCGCCTCAAGCGGCTTTGTCCTCTGGCTCTGCGTGGCAATTGGAGAGGCCTGCCAGCGCCACGACGATCTCTGCAACCCGATGCGTGATACAAAACCTCTGCGCCCGGTTCACACTGTCGAACGACATCGCCAATGCCGGATCACGCGTGTAGGAAACGCCGTTCTTGAGATACAGACCTGTGGCAGGATTCTTCAGGACGATTGTCCAGTTGTTCATACGCTAAGGCTATCAGATGCACGACAGGTTCTCTGACAGCGTTATGCCTGATTGCTCGTCGGGGATATCATGCAGCCGTTCGGAAACCCAGTAACGGCCCCTCCTTCAGCTGCAACTTCCACCCCGTCCCTGACTAGGTCGGAGACATTTGAAGTTTAAAAGGTGTAAACCGCGTACGCGGAGAAGCGCTCAGGAACTTAGAGAGTATTCGGCAATGTAGGAACGAGGTGGAACTCATCCTTACCATATCACGCAGGCCGTTCGGGAAACCGGACGGCTCTTTTCTTTCTACGGAGACGCGTTTTCCACTGAATTTCTTTTTGCTGCGAAAATGAATTTGACGGGCTAAGCTCTCCCCGTGAATTCGCAAAAGCGGACTATTCTTCTCGCGGCGGTCAGTCTCGTTGCCGTCTGGCTGATCGCCTGGGGCGGATTTACCATCGCCAAGAACTCCCGCATGACCGCCGAAAAGATGCGGGCGTATGTGGACAAGACGGATCTCAGCAAACTTTCCGCCGCCGACCGCGCCAAGGCTCTTCGTGAGTTGGCCGATAAATTAAATTCTCTTTCGCCCGAAGACCGTCGTCATGCCCGTAGCGGTGGACTCTGGTCGAAATTTTTCGAGCAAATGACAGAAGAGGAAAAGGGGGCGTTTCTGGAAGCGACGATGCCGACCGGTTTCAAACAGATGATCGATGCCTTCGAGAAATTGCCCGAAGACAAACGAAAGAAAGCGATCGACGATTCCATCAAGCGGATGCGTGAAGCGCGAGACAAGGATACTCCGGCGGGACCGCGCGGCACCAATGGTCCGGCGCTGAGTCCGGAGTTGGAGAAACGCATGGCGACCATTGGGTTGAAAACATTTTACAAAGAAAGCTCGGCGCAAATGAAAGCGGAAGTGGCGCCGCTTCTGGAAGAGATTCAGAAGAACATGGAAAGCGGACGTTTATTCCGCGGCGATAAGCGATGAAGCCGAATCGCGCTTTCACTTTGGTGGAACTGCTCGTCGTCATCGGCATCATCGCTATTCTGGCGGCACTACTCTTGCCGGTGCTCAGCAAAGGAAGAGAAGCCGGACGCGCCACCGCCTGCCTGAGCAACCTCCATCAACTCGGCCTGGCCCTGCAGATCTACGTGGGGGAGAACAATAACAAGATGCCGATCATGTACGACAGGTTGGTGAGCACAAACCCCTTGGTAACTAACATTCAGTCGACGGTTGACCTGGTTCTCATCCGTCAACTTGGTTCGACCAACGTCCTGCGCTGTCCTTCGGATATCAAAGATAATTGGTTCGGCCAAAGTGGATCGAGCTACGCTTGGAATTCCCTTGTGAATGGACAGGACGCAGAACATTTGGTGGTCTTCAACATCGAGTTCGATCCGCATCATATCCCGCTCTTCTTCGACAAAGAAAAATTTCATGCCGGACGTGGAGAAGGCAAAGAGTCGAACTTCCTCTATGCCGATGGTCACATTAAAAATCTTCTGGAGATGGCGGGTACGAGGCAATGAAAGCTGCGACGTCAGGGAAATCAAAGAAGTGGCTATGGATCATTCCAATCACTGCGCTTTTGGTAGCGGGTGTGGCTTATTTCCGTTCCACACCTGACCCGATGTTTCGCGGCAAAAAAGAAAGCCAATGGATTGCTGGCCTGATCTCTACCGATGATCCACAGGCGATGTATAATGGCGGGTTGCGTGCGCGCACGAAGCAGGCGCAGGAGTGGAAAGAATTTGGCCCGGAAGGAGTTCAAGTGTTGATTCGGGGATTGGACAACGCGACACATCCGGTCGAGAAAGCCCATCGCCAGATTTACGACTGGTTGGCGTTACGATTGCCGGTCATCGCACGAAACTTTCCTAAACCGAAGATTGATGGAACCCGGGACGAGCGAAGGCGCATCGCGGGCTTACTTTCAAAGCTGGCGCGTTCGGGTCACGAACCGGCGTCTGTCATGAGGCGATGCCTTGATGACGAAGATTCCAAGGTGCGTGAGATGGCCTTTATGTTGTTCACGTCTGGAGTGGATGAATTTGCGCGGTTGAATCAGATCGATGAAAACGATAAAGCAAGTTTGCTCAGCTATTTCATTCGCGTGACGAAGGTTCCCGAGCAACAGAATCGAATCGGTGCCGTGCACGCCCTGGGTTATTACCCTGAGAAAACGAAGAAAGTTGTGCCGGTCCTGTTGGAGGCGTTGCAGGATACGGCTCCACCGGTTCGCTTTGCCGCGGCCATATCGTTACAGAAAGTGGCGTCCGAAGACGTGATCGCAACAAGCGTGGTCCCCGTTCTCATTGGACTTTTACAAACGCCTTCTGCATGCGATTCCGCCCGCTTGCTGGGCGAACTAAAACGAGAACCTGCGTTAAGCGTGCCCGCCCTGATGCAGACGGTTCAGACGAACAAGAGCACTTTGCTGGCGTGTATCGCGATCATCGCGTTGTCACACTTTGAGGAGCAAGCGGAGGCAATCGTTCCCGCGTTACAGAAGGTGGCGTTGCGAGAAGACAATGTCGGTCACCATGCTCGTGAGGCGTTGAAACATTTGAGTGCTGATGCGCTGGTTAAAAATTAGCGAAGACATGATACATCTTTCCCAACTGCGAAAAGTTTTCGGCGAACGCGTGGCGCTGGAAGGCCTGGACTTGCACGTCGAGCGCAAAGAAATCTTCGGTCTCCTCGGCCACAACGGAGCAGGGAAGAGCACGGCGATCGGGATGATGCTTGGTCAGGTGTGGCCGAGCGGCGGCACCGCGAAAATTTGCGGACACGACGTCAGTCAATCGCGCGCGAAGGCGTTGCATAAGGTCGGTGCCATTTTTGAAGCGCCGGCTTTTTATGATTATCTGAGTGGCTGGCGTAATCTGGAGATTCTCACGCATTACACGGCGCCTACACCCTCGAAGCGGATTCTCGAAGTAATCGATTGGGTTGGTTTGAGCGGACGTGAAAAAGCCGCGGTGCGCACGTACTCTCACGGCATGCGAGCGCGACTGGCGTTGGCGCAGGCGCTCCTGCCGAACCCGGAACTGCTGATCCTCGATGAGCCGAGCGATGGACTTGATCCTGAAGGGATTCATGAGATGCGCCTGACGATTCTCCGACTCCAGCGCGAATTCGGTCTGACCATTCTACTTTCGTCGCATCTGCTCAACGAAGTGGAACAGCTGTGCACGCGCATCGCGGTGTTGAACCAGGGCAAAAAAGTTTTCGAAGGAACGGTCGCAGACACGAAACAGGAAAAAGCGTGGGTACGGCTGCGTGTCGGCGACTTTGCTAAGGCGGTCGCTGAATTGTGTGAACGCAAATTGATCTCCGAGGCGCGCGACGGGAAGTTGATCGCGCCGGTGGATGGAGTCGGCACGGATCAGATTGTGAAACGATTGGTTGAGATCGGCATGCCGGTGTTTGAAATCACCGAGGAAGAACAGACGCTGGAGAACTTCTACCTGGCGCTGATGAAGAAATGATTAAACCACGGATGAACACAGATGAACACGGATGGGAACGTGGAGTTCTGCGCTCGAACA